>NZ_BAABAF010000004.1:0-257364 GCF_039537285.1 Microbacterium kribbense
ACCCACCATGGGTTGAGCATCTCCCGACGCGGCCACGTCTGGGGAACAGGCACTGATCGAGCTGGGGACTCGACGCGCCGAAAGGTGTCGACCAGCGACAGGGTATCGCACAACCGGCACCGATGGGCCCGGTGCTTCGCCCATGGCGTGCCCGCATTTCGCGGGCATCACCCGATCTGTGAGACGGCCTGCGCTATCACGACGGCCAGCAGGACGAAACCGGCGAAGGACTCGAGTGCCATCAAGGCCTTCGCCCGCGTCGACAAGGGCATCGTGTCGGTCGCGCTGAAGGCCATCGAGTTGCTCAGCGAAAAGTAGAGGTAGTCGACGAAGGCCGGCACCCAATCGCTCATGGCCGAGGAGCCCTTCGCCACCTCGTCGATGGTGTCCTCATCCTCGTCCTGGGGAAAGCGGAAGTCCGCGGCCCGCATCTTCGAGCGCGGCACCGTGGTGCGCGCGACCGGGCCCGCACGGTCGATGCACCAGAACACCAGCGCGAAGCCGATGACATTCGTCACCCACACCTGCAGTGCGGCCAGCAGCAAGCCGCTGCCTCCCGTCGACTTCTGCACGAGCTGCATGATCAGCAGCACGAGTGTGAGCTGGTTCGCGGCGACGATCACCAGCGCCAGACCGAGCTCGCCGAGCCGGGACAGTCGCGTCTCTTTCACATAGTGGTGCGGGTTGATCGCGATCAAGGGGATCAGGAGCAGCAGCCCGATCGCCACCACGACATAGCGCTGCGCGGCGAACAGACCGCTCGGCAGGAAGGTGTACAGGGCGAGGGCGATGAGCACGCCGACGACCACGGGCCAGCGGTGCTCGGGCCGTGCGGTCCGCCTCTCACCGGCCCCGCCCTCCTCGGCGTCTTGGCTCGATGGCTCGGCATGGTCTGCCATTAGCTCACACTCCTGGTGTCGAGGCAGCGAGGCGGCGAGCCCTGGTCCTCGACACCACGATCCCGCGGACAGGCGTGGGCGGGAAGGGGCTTGACGGGCCCCGGCGCATCTGTCAGGGCCGGTGCGTCGCCGTGCCCGGTGCATCACCCGACAGCAGCATGCCGGCCGCTCCTGATTCACGCGGCCGCGCGGGCGACCGGGTGGCGCATCATGGCTCGTCGGCGATGCGCAGGCCGTCGGGCCCGTCGTCGGCGCCGAGATCCTCGCTGTCGACGTCATCCTCGGGTGCGAGGTCGCCCTGGCCGTCGGGGCCGAGATCTGCCGTCAGCAGATCGGCGTCCTGGAGGTCGGTTCGCTCCTGATCCGGGGGAGGGTCGTGGAAAAGCGCCGGCGCCGGGTCCTGCTCCGCAACGTCGCCCTGACCTCGTGGGTCCCTCGCGTCGCTCATGGTGTCTTCCCTTCCTCTCGGGTGTTGGCCTGCTGTCGTTCCGTCGATCGCGCCCGCGATCACCGCATCAGCGGTGCTCGCGCCTCTGCGACGCCGGATGGGGACATCCGGTGTGGGCGCGCATGCAGGCCGACCGACGGAACGAAGCAACCCCATGGTGGAATCATCGGCGAGGGCCGGGTCGACGTAGAAGGGGATTGATCCCGGCTGTCGGTTGGCGTATAGGCGATACGAGCGCGCATGCTCAACCGGCGGATTCACTCGCGACGCCGGCGGGTTCCTGCACCAGCCGCAGTCCGCCGACCGCATTCGCCGCCTCAGCGAGCAGCTCGAGCCAGGCCCGGTTGATGCTCGGCGGCCGGCTGCCGTGGTACTTGAACACGAGTGACGAGCTTTGATTGATCCATATCGTGACGCGGCCGCCGCCTACGCTCGGCTCCTCGTACCAGGTGAAGGTGACGGGTTCGCGGCGGCGCAGCTTGTCGGAGATGATGATCTGGAGATGGGCGAGGGGCCGGTCATCGATATCCATCTTGACCCGGCCCTCATAGCTCAGGTACCCCATCTGCATGCGGTTCGGAAGTCATCCACAGTCGTCACTGTAGCTTTGGCGGCCTCACCCTTCGGGGTGAAATTCCCGCCGCGAAGGGTCTTCGCGAGGACGGTTCACTCGGCCGCCGAGGGAAGCGGCTCCTCCCGCTCTGCCATCCCTGCGAGCGGCTCGGCGGCGGTCGGTTCCCGACTGAGCCGAAGGCCGGAGAGGGAATTGGCCTCGACGGCCAGCGCCTCCAGCCACACCCGGTTCAGTTCCGGCTGGCGACTGCCGTAGTACTTGAACACTATGTTCGACTGCGAGCTCAGCCACACCGTCGTGCGCCCTTGCCCGTAGGACGGATCATCGAACCAGGTGAACGGGAACGCCTCGTTGCGGCGCAGCTTGTCGACGATCACGAATTGCAGGTGGAAGAGGGCACGATCCTCGATCTCGGTCTTGACGGATTCCTCGTAGATGAATTGGCCCATGGTGCAGCTTCTCCTCCGGTTTTACGACGTCGCACCGCTTTTGCGCCTCAGTTCTGGGCATTCGCTTCGTTCCGCCTCGCTCTGCCTCACAATATCGTGCAGACCACTGTGCCGGTGCAACGCCGTCGAGCTCGCGAATGGGCCCATACTTGGCCGGGGAGTTTATTGCTCACCGTCCAGGCGACCTGATGAAGCGGAGCGGCAGCACCATGGGCACGATGTATTACGGCGGTCCCGACACAGCGATCCATATCGAGGACCGTGCGCTGGCACACTTGAAGGTCGTCATCGCGACCAAGCTGCGGCGCGGCGAGAGCTTCACCCTGTCATGGCAGCACCCGGACGGTGAGCCGCGTGGTCGCTCCACCGTGTGGCTGCATCCGTCGATACCGCTGCGGTTCGTGTTCGATGAACCGCAGCCGCCGGAACTGAACCGGGAGTTCCTGCGCGACCTGGCGAACTCGGCCAATACCTCCGGTGGGATCCAGCTGATCGCCGAGCACATCGACATCGCGCCGGCCGCCGCGGCCGATGCCGCCCGATCGCCGCAGGAATAGCCGCTGCCGTCGGAGAAGACAAGCCCGTGGACGGCTCGGGCATGCGGTGCGATCCTGGCGAGATGGACGACACGAGGTCCTCGGCCGGATCCGAGGAATCGACCGGGGGCATGCGCGGCGAGGCCCGTGACCGGAACGAGACAGCGGCAGAACGAGCGGACCGGAACTGGAGCGACCTGCTGCAAGAACTCCGGGTCACCCAGACCGGAACACAGCTGATCGCGGGATTCCTGCTGACACTGCCGTTTCAACAGCGCTTCACCGAGCTGGGGACCCTGCAACTGGTGATCTACATCGTGCTTGTATTTCTCGCCGCATTCGCGACGGGGATCGGTCTGGCGGCCGTCGCGTTGCACCGCGGTCTCTTCCGTCGACACCGAAAACCACTCCTGGTGGCCACGGGCGACAAGCTCCTGCGCGTGAACGTCGGCCTGACCGCGCTGCTCACGTCGGGCATCGTGCTGCTGATCGCAGACGTGGTGTGGAGCAGCAGTGTGCTCGGCTGGGTCTGCGGGGCGGTCGTGCTGGCCATGTTGCTGTGGCTCGTGCCGGCCCTGGAGCGCCGGGCATCGCAGACGACCCGCCGCTGAGGAGCGCCGCGATCGTCCTGCGCATTGCGAACTGCGGCGCCGCGTGGCCGGCCGGCCGCGCGGCGCCGCAGATCATGCGCGTCATACGCGGTTGCGTCCGCCGACCAGTCGGAACAGGAACGCGATCAGCGCGATGATGCCGACGATGATCGCCACCCACAGCAACCATGACAGGGCGGCGTTGAGCCCGCTGAAGATGGCCACGATGATGGCGATGACGACGATGATGGCGAGTACGATATTCATGGCGACTCCTCTTCTGCGTCGAGCCGTGGCGCCGACGTCCGGTACCCCAATCTGCCAGTCCAGCAGGCGGCGGCACACCCGGTTGAACATCCTCGGCAGGCGTGCTAGCACGGCACGCGGACGTGGCGCCTGTCGTGCCCGGGCCTCGTGTCACGCCCCGTGCGCGCGCGGCCAAACCCGACATGACGAGTGATCGGGACGCGGGCCACACCGGCCGGGCCGTCATGATCATCATCCCGCTGATGGGACGCTGACATGCGGCACCTACGGGACAACGCCCTCAGCATCCTCTTCGGGCGATCTTCCTGCGTCAGCGTGGCTCGGCCGAGTCCAAGCCCGTCGGCACGCCGCACCACGAGACGTCGGTCGAATCGGAGTGACGGCGGTCTCCGGTGTCGCTGCCGCCGGGCTCGCGCTCCGACAGTCCTGCGAGATCGCCGCGGCGAGGACCAGTCCGCGTCGACGCGGAGGGCGGGCCCGCGCGAGCCGCCCCTTGTCAAGGGCCTCGTCGTGGGACGGCGTCGTCCGTAGCCTGACGAGGAAGCGACCACGTGAGGACGTGAGGAAGAGGACGGTCATGAGCATGCCGAACAATGCCGATGATCCGCGCGACGAGTATCGGGAGGAGGGCTATCCCGGCCAGGGGCAGGATCAACCCGGCCAGCTCGATCAGACATGGCCCCGACCCGATCATGGTGAGCAGAGCTACCGCGGCCATGGGCGGCTGCGGGGACGCAAGGCGCTCGTCACAGGAGGCGACTCCGGCATCGGCCGTGCGGTCGCGATAGCCTTCGCCCGTGAGGGGGCCGACGTCGCGATCGCTCATCTGCCGGAGGAGCAAGGGGACGCCGATGAGACCGTCCGCCTCATCCGTGACGCCGGACGCGAGGGGCTCAGCCTGCCCGGCGATGTGCGGGACGAGGCGTTCGCCGCGCAGATCGTCGACCGGACCCGCACCGGACTGGGCGGCCTCGACATCCTGGTGCTCAATGCCGGGTATCAGAAGGACCGGGCCGGCCTCGCGACCCTGGAGACGGCTGAATTCGATCGGGTGCTGCGGACCAATCTCTACGGTCTCATGTTCACGGCGCGGGCGGCCGTGCCACACCTGGAGGCCGGGGCGTCGATCATCGTGACGGCGTCGATCCAGGCGTTCCAGCCGTCGCCGACCCTGATCGACTACGCCATGACCAAGGCCGCGCAGGTCGCGTTCGTCCGAGCCCTGGCCGAGGAGCTCGGTCCCGCAGGCGTGCGGGTGAACGCGGTGGCACCGGGGCCGATCTGGACGCCTCTCATCCCGGCGACCGGCTGGGACGACCAGAAGCTGAACGCATTCGGCCAGGACACGCCTCTGGGGCGTGCCGGGCAGCCCGCGGAGGTGGCGGGTGCCTACGTCTACCTCGCCTCGGAGGAGGCCTCGTATGTCTCCGGTGCCGTACTGCCGGTGACCGGGGGAAAACCGCTGTGACCGGGGGCGCCTCCCGTCAGGGGACTTCCTCTGCGGACGCGCCCAGCAGCCGCCGCGCCAGATCCTTGATCCGCGCGGCGGCCTCGGATGCTCCGGTCAGGACATCCGCATCGGGGGGCGAATCCTCGCTCGCGACATCCGTCCCGCCCAGCACGACCGAACAGCTGCGCAGACGTCCGCCGGCGGCGATCGGGATCGTCACGACGTCGGAGGTGCCCGCGTCGCGGAGCGCATGCTCGTAAAGGAGAACGGCGTCCGCGACGTCGTTGGTGGTGTGGAAGCGCCCGCCCGCGACGACGAGGTCCCTCATGGCGTCTCCGTCGGCCCGTCACGGCCTGTGCCGGTCGATGTGTCTGTGTCACTGCTCATCGGGTCTCCGTGCACAACGTTACGGGCCGCTCCCGCCCGACGCACGGGGATTGCAGGACAGCGCGTGCCGTGCTAGCGCGGTGGATGCGCGGTGGCCGCCGCCTTGGCCGGACGGAAGCCGTGGTCGACGCCCCAGAGCACCGCATTGGCCCGATCACCGACCCCGATCCGGCGGTAGCAGGTGCGGATGTGCGTCTTGACCGAGTTGACCGAGAGATGCATCCGCTCGGCGATCTCGTCGTTGGAGAATCCCTGCGTGATGAGAGCGAGGACCTCGCTTTCGCGCAGCGTCATGCCTTCCTCGCGACCCGGCCAGTCGTTGCCGACGGGTGCGGCGAACCGGCGCGGCCGCCCATCATCCGGCTGGCCTCCGGCGTGCACCGCGATCAGCGCTTCCACCAGCTTGGCCGCCGGCAGCGCTTTGGACAGATACGCATCCGCGCCGTGGTCGAGTGAGGCCTGGATGAGGTCTCCGTCGAGGTTCCATGTGTACACGGCCACGCGTCGTGCGCGGCGGTTCTCGACCAGGCGGCGGACGTCGCGGTGATCACCGGGGAACGCGGCGAATGTGTCGTAGAGGGCGATGTCCACCGTCTGCTCGACATCCTCGTTCGCATCGAGCTCGACCACCCGCACGAGATCGCTGTAGCTGCGCAGCATCGCCGCCACTCCCTCGACGACGACCTGATAGTCGTTGACCACCGCGATCCGGATCTGGTCCACGTGCGTCACTGTAGCGCACGCACCCTCATCCTGACCGGCCGTCGATCAGGAGGCGGCGGATCGCCGACTCCGGACGTGGCCCGAGTTCGAGAAGACGCCCCGTCCGGTAGGCCGTGAAGACGCCCGGAGCTATGTAGCTGCCGCGGGCGACCGCCGGGGTATTGCCCAGCGACTGCGCCACCGCCCGCACGGCCAGCGCCTCGGCGTGCTTTCGCATGCGGGCGTCGTCCGCTGGGCCGATCTGCGCGAGCGCGTCGGCGGCGAGGATCGTGCCGTGCAGGGTGCGGAAGTCCTTCGCGGTGAAGTCGCCGCCCGTGATCTCGCGGATATGCGCGTTCACGTCGGCGGGCGTCAGCCGGACGTGTCGGCGCCCGACCAGGTACCACAGCAACGGAGCGCGCGGGGCCCCGACAGTCAGTGCCTGCAGTGCGGCCGCGAGGTCGGCGTCGTCGATCTCCAGGAGCGCACGGCGTCCGCTCTTGGCCGGGAACGACAGCGTCACGGTGGATGCCGCGATCACGGCGTCGCGCCGCCGCAGGGTGGTCAGCCCCCGACTGCCGTGGCGCGCAAGGTACCGATCGGAACCAACGCGCGGCGCCGCCTCGTCGAGTAGCCGGAAGGCGACCGCCAAGGCGTGATCGCGGTCGAGCGTTCCTCGGCGCAGTGCCGAGGTGACGTGGCCCCGGGCACGGGGCAGGGCTTCGGCCAGCGCCAGCGCGCGGGCGAACTTGCCGCGGTCTTGGCAGGCTCGCCAGCGGGGGTGATAGAGGTACTGGGTACGGCCGGCCTCATCGGTGCCGACCGCCTGGATATGGCCCAGCGGTGCAGCCGAGATCCACACGTCTTCCCATGCCGGCGGGATGGCGAGCCCCCGGATGCGCCGCCGGTCTGCGCGGGCCACATCGCGGCCGCTCTCGTCGAGATAGCGGAAGCCGGACCCGGCACGTACCCGCCGGTAGCCGGCGTCGACGCGTGGCCGGACCCGCGCGAGCCTGGCCATGGCGGTTCACTCCACCGAGCTGGGGAGCGGCGTGTCCTTCTGCGGCGCGCCGGCAGGCGACACGGGACGGCCGCTGGCCGGGCGTGGGCAGGCGTTCATGTTCTGGCGGCGCCGTGCGAGTTCGGCGGTCAGCGCCCGCTCTCGTGAGCGGAGCGAGAAGCAGTCCCCGCTCTCGCGCCGCTTCTCGACCTGCTCGAGAGCGATCAGCAACTCGCGAATGGTGGCCTGGCTCAGGTCCCTGGCCAGCTCACCCGATGACTCACCCATCAGACCCGCTCCGATTCTGAAGCACCTGCTTCGTCTGCGAGGGTCGGTCCCGCGACGCAACCCGAGTGGTCGCGGGACCTCCTTGCCCCTCGGCCAGAATCCTGGCATCCCCTTTCGAGAACGCGTGCGGGGTTGACTTCGGTGGGCGCGCGGTGCTAGGTGGCCCGCCGCAGCGACGCCCAGCCCGCTCAGCCTCGTGGTTCGCGGTTCTCCGCGCTCACCATCCAGGAGAGCTGTTCGATGCGCTCCAGAATCGTGTGCAGGATGTCGGCGCTGGTCGGGTCCTCTGCGTCCACGTCGTCGTGCACCCGGCGGCACGTGTCGGCGACGGCGTCGAGCCGCTTGGTCATCACCCCGATCACGACCGGCGTCGCGAGTTCGCCCTGCTCGATGGTCGGCAGGGTCGTGGTCGTGGACACGATGTCGCTGCGGCCATCGGGCAGCGCATGCAGCGAGCGCATCCGCTCGGCGATCGTGTCGGCGAACACTCGGGCGGCCACGACGATCTCATCCAGCTGCAGATGCGTGTCGCGGAAGTTCGGGCCGACGACGTTCCAATGCGCCTGTTTGCCCTGCAGCGCGAGTTCGATCAGGTCGACCAGTACGGCCTGCAGGTGTCCGCTCAGCTTCTGCGACGCGGCGAAGCCCGACTCCGCGTTCTGTTCGGCGGTCAGCCGGTCTTCGATCCCGTCCGACTGACCGCGGCGGGCCTTCGACTTCTTCGGGCTGGTCTTCTTCGTGTCGATGCTCATGATTCCTCCTGGCGCCACGATACGAACACATCCCGGCATTCACGCGGGGATTGCACCGCCTGGCGTGCGGTGCTAAGGCGGTGCAGACCTCGGGCACCGTCGCCGCGCGCCGGCAGGTGTCACACGCTGTCGAAGATCGACTGATGGCGGTCGGACTTTCGGCGCCGCGCCAACTCGACGCAGACTCCGCGCTCCTGCGATCGGAGCCGGTGGCAGTCCCCGAGTGCGCGGGCCTTCTCGACGGTGTCGAGTTCGACGAGAAGCTCGCGAACGGTGGCCGTCCGCAGGTCCAGGTGTGACGGCTGCTGCTCACTCATGAGCGAAGCCCTTTCCATCCAGATGGTGCGGGGCAGGCCGCTGGGGGCCTGCCCCGCACCCGGTCGACTACTTCTTGAATGCGTCCTTGATGTTCTCAGCGGCATCGCGCAGGTGGCCCTTGGCCTGGTCGGCCTTGCCCTCCGCGACGAGCTTCTCGTCGTCCGACACGTGTCCGACGGACTCCTTCACCTTTCCGGTGCCCTTCTCGGTCGCGGCCTTGATCTTGTCGTCTGCACCCATCGGTTCATTCCCCTTCTCATCCGGTCGTGATGTATCGCGTTGAGCTTCCATCGTGTGCGGTGGGGCGGCACACCGCGACCGGCTTGACTATTGCGCCCGCGTGAGATAGCGGCGGGGCAGGAGTGTCGATCGTCCTGGTGGGGGCGTTGTCGGCGTGAACTCCCGCGTGGCGGGCCGGTACGCATCTGCGGCGAGGTTGTCAATGCCCTTTCCACCCGGAAGTTCCGAACCTAGCGTGGGTGCCACGCACGAGACGGACTCCCACGAGACGAAGGAAAGTGACGATGCCGCGCACATCCACACCCAACAGCCTGAAGGACCCCGAACTGTACGAAGAGCTGCGCGACGACGGCGCCTCCAAGAGCAAGGCGGCTCGCATCTCCAACGCGGCGGCAGCCCAGGGCCGCAGCCGAGTCGGGCGCCGCGGCGGCGAAGCTGCCGACTATGCGGACCGCACCGTGGCGCAGCTGCGGGCACGCGCGAAGGAGCTGGGGCTGCACGGGTACTCGGGCAAGACCAAGGCGCAGCTCATCGACATGCTCCGCAATCACTGACGCGCCCGGCTGCGCTCGAGCGCGCGGACGAGCACCACCGCACCGATCGCAACCGCCGCGGCGATCGCGATCCGCCGGATGCGGACTGTGCCCACGACCGGTATGAGGCGGTGACGCAGTCGGGCGGCGCGATGCAGCTTCGTCTTCAGCGCGATCACGTCCTCGGCGAGATCTGCGCGCGCCTGTTCGACATCGGTCATCGACTCGTCCGTCATGCCGATCCAGGGCCGCTCGACCTCGTTCTGCCAACTCACGTGCGGCTCCTTCCCGCTAGCCGGTCCGATATGGTGCGACGTCACCGGCGCGCAGGGTCAGACCGGTGCCGGGTGCCGCCGCGTCCAGCGTCAGCGTCCCGCCCTGCGGATCCAGCGCGCCGTCGAAGAAGCGCGTTTCGATCCGGACGTGGTCGTGGAACCACTCCAGGTGACGCAGGTTCGGTGTCGCCGCGGCGACGTGGGCATGCAGGTGCGGGCTGCAGTGGGCGGACACGTCGAGACCGTATGAGGCGGCCACGGCAGCAGCGCGCATCCATTCCGTGATGCCGCCGCAGCGTGAGGCGTCGATCTGCAGACAGTCCACGGCCTGCGCCTGGCACATCCGGCGGAAGTAGACGAGGTCGAACCCGTATTCACCCGCCGTGACATCGGTGTCGACCGCGTCGCGGACTTCCCGCAGACCGTCGAGATCGTCGGAGGACACCGGCTCTTCGAACCATCGCAGGTCGAGGTCTGCGGCGGCGCGCGCGAGGCGGATGGCCTGCTTGCGCGTGTATGCGCCGTTCGCATCCACGTACAGCTCGGCGTCCGGACCGATGACGCTCCGCGCCCGCCGCATCCGCTCCAGGTCCCGAGGCACCGCCGTGCCCCAGGACTGACCGATCTTGATCTTCACGCGCGGGATGCCCTCGTCGTGCACCCAGCCGCCCAGCTGCTGCGCGAGCCGCTGATCCGAGTAGGTCGTGAAGCCGCCGCTGCCGTACACCGGGACCGCGTCGTGCACGGCACCGAGCAGCCGGTACAGGGGCATATCGAACAGGCGCGCCTTCAGATCCCACAGCGCCGTGTCGACCGCCGAGATCGCGTAGCCGATCGCCCCCTGCCGACCGCTGTTGCGCACGGCCTTGACCATCTTCTCGAAGCAGCGGCCGGTCTCCAGCGCACTGTTCCCGACCACCAGCGGCGCCAGGGTGGTCCGGATCACCGCGGCGCACTCGGTCGCGCCGTACGTCCACCCGGTGCCGACGACCCCGCCGGAATGCAGCTGCACGAGCACCATCGTCGTCGAGTCCCAGGCGATAGTGCCGTCTGCCTCGGGCCCATCGGTCGGGACCGTGTACGCCTGCACGTCAAGACGATCGATCTGCGGATCCGTCATCGCCTGCTCCTTCGTCTCGCGAACCCCCGGCGCGCGCACCGACCAGCTCGTCCTGGATCTGTTCCAGAGACTTGTCCTTGGTCTCCGGCACCTTCCAGGCGAAGAACAGGAACGCAAAGACGCCGAGCCCGCCGAAGAGGAAGAACGTGCCCTGCCGACTGATCAGCGAGATCAGCGTCAGGAACGTCCCGGCGACCACGAAGTTCGCGGCCCAATTGAACACGGTCGCCACCGACATGGCCTTGCTGCGGACGCCGGTGGGATAGATCTCGGAGATCATCAGCCAGAACACTGGTCCCAGACCGACCGCGAACGAGGCGATGTAGACCAGCAGCGCGATCAGCGCGAGGTAGCTCGCGTCATGCTGCAGCGCGGGGGAGGCGAAGAAGACACCCAGGAACACGATGGCGACGGTGAGGCCCGCGGTGCCGATCAGCAGCAGCATCCGTCGTCCCACCTTGTCCAGCAGCAGGACCGCGACGATCGTGAACACGACGTTGGTGACCCCGACGAAGACCGTCTGCGTGATCGCGGCGTTGTCGGTCAGGCCGGTCTTGGACAAGATCGTGGGCGCGTAGTAGATCACGGTGTTGATGCCGACGAACTGCTGGAAGACGGCCAGGCCGATGCCGATCCAGATCAGCGGCCGGATGTTCGGCCGCAGCAGGTCGCGCAACGTCGTCGATTCCTCCTTCTGCTTCGCCTCCTGGATGCCCCGGATCTCCTTGTCGATGTCGGCATCCGGATCCGAGCCGCGCAGCCTGGTCAGCACGTCGCGCGCGTCATCCTCACGACCCTGCTCCATCAGCCACCGCGGGGTGTGCGGCACCGTGAGCATGCCGACCGCCAGGGCGGCGCCGGGAATCGCACCGACCCCCAGCATCCACCGCCATCCGTCGGGCACATTCGAGAACGCGAAGTTGACCAGATAGGCCAGCAGGATGCCCAGGGTGACCAGCAGCTGATTGAAGGAGACCAGCCCGCCGCGCACGCGCGGCGGCGAGACCTCGGCGATGTACAACGGGGCGACGAAGGACGCCGTCCCCACCGACAGGCCGAGCACGAAGCGGAACGCGATCAGCATCGGGATCGTGACGGCGAACGCGCAGCCGAGTGCACCGACCACATAGACGCAACCGGAGATCACCTTGGTCCATTTGCGGCTGAGCTTGTCGGCCAGGTAGCCGGACACGATAGCACCGAGGATCGCGCCGAGCAGCAGCACCGAGACGATCCACTCCTGCGCCACCGAGTTCGCGTGCAGATCCTTCTTCACGAACAGCAGAGCCCCCGAGATTATCCCGGTGTCGAAGCCGAACAGCAGTCCGCCGATCGCGGCGATGATCGAGATGCGCAACAGCAGGCCGTTCCCACTCGCGCGCATCCCGCTGACGAAGTCACTCATGATCTGCTCCCTTGTCGGGGCGGCGTCAGTCGTCCCGCTTCTTGTCGTGATGAAGCGTGTCCTTGATGCGCTCGATGCCTTCCGTGACCAGGGCCTTCGCCGAATCCACCAGCACCGCCGGTTCTTCCGGGTCGCCCTTCAGCAGCGCCTCGGCCGTGTTCTTGGCGAACTCGAGCGTGATGTGCGGTGGAAGGGGCGGCACGTTCTTGCTCGTATAGGCGTCGATGAGGGTGACGCCGTGATTGGCGAACGCCGCGTCCCAGGCGGCGCCGACCTCGTCATCGGTGCGCACCTGGATGCCGGTGAACCCGAGCAGCTGCGCCCATCCGGCGTAGTCGACGGATTCGACATCCTGCGATTCGGGCCATACCGGGTTGGCGTCCTCGGTGCGCATCTCCCACGACACCTGGGTGAGGTCGTCGTTGTGCAGCACCATGATGATCAGCTGCGGGTTCTCCCATTCCTGCGCGTACTTCTTGATCGTGATCAGCTCGTTCAGGCCCAGCATCTGGAACGCGCCGTCACCGATCGTGCAGATCACACAGCGATCCGGGTAGGCGAACTTCGCCGCGGTCGCATACGGCATGGCGGCCAGCATGCTCGCAAGCCGGCCGGACAGGTCGCCCCGCATGCCGCGGCGCAGCCGGATGTGATGGCCGTACCAGTCAGCGGTCGAGCCAGCATCGGCCGTCACGATCGCCTGGGGCGGGAGGCGCTTGTTGAGCTCGTGGTAGACCCGCCGCGGATTGACGCCGTCCTCATAGCCGACGAGCGCCTGCGCCTCCATCTCGCTCTCCCACTCGACCATCTCATCGGCGACAGCGGTCTGCCAGCTGTGGTCGCGCTTGGCATCGAGGTGCGGGATGAGCGCCGTCAGGGTGGCTTTCACGTCGCCCCACAGGTTCAGCTCGGTCGGGTAGCGCAGTCCCATCTGCTCCGGCTTGAGATCGACCTGGATGGCCCGTGCCTGTCCTGTCGGCGGCAGGAACTGGCCGTACGGATAGTTGGTGCCGAGTAGCACCAGGGTGTCGCATCCGCTCATCTGGTGCACGCTGGGCAGCGACCCGAGCAGTCCCAGCTGCTGTGAGTGATGCGCGACGTCGGAGGGCACCACCTGCTTGGCCCGCAGCGTCGTGATGATGCCCGCGCCGCACAGCTCGGCGGCCTTGAGCACCTCGTCGGTCGCGCCGGTCGCGCCGTGCCCGACCAGGAACGTCACCCGGTTGCCGGCGTTGATGATGGATGCCGCCTGCCGGATGTCGGTCTCCGGCGGCGTGATCGCGATCGACGGGGCGACCGCGCTCGACCGGGACACCCAGTTCTGCGGTGCCAGCTCGGGCATCGCCATGCCCTGCACGTCGTGCGGCAGCACCACGACGGCAGGCCCGAGCCGGACCCGCGCAGTGCGGAACGCCGTGTCGAGCACGGCCTGGGCCTGCGCGGGGGAGACGACGGTCTGCACGTAGACGGCGACATCGGCCAGCATCCGCTCCAGATTGCTCTCCTGCTGGGTGAACGTGCCCAGCGCGTCCAGACCCTGCTGCCCGATGATCGCGACGACCGGCTGGTTGTCCATCTGGGCGTCGTAGAGGCCGTTGAGCAGATGGAAGGCGCCCGGGCTCGAGGTCGCGATGCAGACGCCGACCTCACCGGTGAACTTCGCGTGGGCGGTCGCCATCAGCGCGCAGATCTCCTCGTGCGTCGGACGCACGTACTGCAATCCATCGCCTGCACGCTGCGCCGCGCCCAGAGCCCCGTCGAACTCGCCGATCCCGTCGCCGGGGAAGGCGAAGACCCGGCTGACCCCCCACTGCCTGATCCGCTGGATCACGAAGTCGCTCACGGTTGTCATGACTGTCCCTTCTCTAGCGGCCGGTGCCATCCGGCTCATCGATGAATCGCGCCGCGGCACGGGCGGCGATCGCCATGATCGTCAGGGCCGGGTTCGCGCTGCCCTGGGTGGGCAGCACGCTCCCGTCCACGATCAGCAGGTTGGGCACTGCGAAGCTGCGGCAGTCGGCGTCGACGACCCCGTCGTGCTCGGTCGCGGCCATTCGGGCGCCCCCGACCAGATGCGCGTAGCGGTCGATCGTGATGACCTCCTGGGCACCGGCTGCGGTGAGGATGTCCTCCATCACGGCCGTCGCGGCGCCGACGAGCGCCTTGTCGTTCTCGCCCTGGGTGTAGTCGAACCGGGCGATCGGCATCCCGTGCCGGTCCTTCTGCTCGGCCAGCGTCACCCGGTTCTGCCGGCGCGGCAGGAACTCGCACAGCGCACCCAGGCACGCCCAGTGGACGTAGTCGCTCATGTAGTCGCGCAGCGTCGCGCCCCAATGGCCCTGCGCCGCGACGTGCTCGGCCCAGGTGATCGGCAGCGGTGAGACGGTCTGCACCGAGAAGCCGCGCTGGTAGGGCTTGGTCGGATCGGTCTCGTAGAACTGCTCGGTGCTGACCTCGGGCGGCGGGCCCTTCCACATCCGCACCTCGTCGGCGAAGCGACCGGCCGTCTGCGGTGCGCCCTGCACCATGAGGTAGCGCCCGACCTGGTCGAAATCGTTGCACAGTCCGTCGGGGAAGCGGGCCGACGCCGAGTTCAGCAGCAGCCGCGGGGTCTCGATGGAATAGCCGGCCACGGCGACGGTGCGGGCGCGCTGAAAGCGCTGCACCCCGTCGCGCACATAGTGCACGCCGGTGGCCCGGCCGGTGCGCTGATCGATCTCGACCCGCGTGACCATCGAGTCGGGCCGCACCTCGGCGCCGTGCGCGAGCGCGTCGGGGACGTGCGTGATCAGCGGCGACGCCTTCGCGTTGACCTTGCACCCCTGCAGGCAGAAGCCGCGGTAGATGCAGTGCGGCCGATTGCCGAAGCGGCCGCTGGTGATGGCCACCGGGCCGACCCGGGTGGTGATGCCCGCAGCCTCGGCGCCGCGCTGGAAGACCTCGCCGTTGCCCGAGACCGGATGCGGACTGTAGGGATAGGAATGCGGGTCGCCCCACGGCCAGGATTGACCCGAGACCGGCAGCTCGCCCTCGATCTGCTCGTAGAACGGCTTCAGGTCCGAGTAGGCGATCGGCCAGTCGGCGCCGACGCCGTCGCAGGACTGCGTGCGGAAGTCGCTCGGATGGAACCGCGGCGTATAGCCGGCGTAGTGGACCATGGAGCCGCCGACGCCGCGGCCGGAGTTGTTCGAGCCGAGGGGGACCGGGTCGTCACCGCCGAGCTCGCGCGGCTCGGTCCAGTACAGGTCGTGCGAGCCGGCCTCGTCACTGACCCAGTCCGTCTCGGGATCCCAGAAGGGACCTGCGTCCATGCCCACGACCGACATCCCCGCCCGCGCCACGCGCTGCAGGAACGTCGCCCCGCCGGCCCCGCAGCCGACGATCACGAGATCGACCTCGTCTTCGTCGGCGAAGGTGCGCATGCCCTCACGCAGTCCGGGCGCCAGTGCGGACCCGTCCGGGCTCAGCAGCCAGGCGGAGTCATTCCGGGCGCGCACCGTGCTCATGACGCGGCTCATGACGCGCCCCGCGTCCGGCGCCGGGAGGCGACCGGATCGTGGTGCGGATGCGCATCGGCCACCTCGAACGACTCCCGCTTGCCCACACCCAGGTTCTTGTAGCCGCGCGGATAGGCCGGTCCGTCGAACCCGATCTCGTTCCAGGCCCACGGGTGTGAATAGAACGCCGTGCAGGCGTAGCGCGTCCAGAGGCTCCAGACCTGCGCCGCGACCATCCCGTGCCAGCGGTCCGTGGCGAGGTCCTGGATCCGCTGCAGCATGTCATGCTGCTGCGCCCACCGGCACTGGACGAACGTCAGGTCATGGGCGGCGCGAGCGTCGGTGTCCAAGCCGGCCAGAGAATCGCGCCAGGCCTGCCCGTCCGGGGGCATCGTGCGGTAGTGCCAGCCGTCGGTCTGGTCTTCGGCCAGCCGCACGTCCACCATCTGCACGACCGGGATCCGCGGCTCGCTGCGCTGGTGGAGCAGCTGATCGAACAGGGCGCAGGCGGCCGCCTCTTCGGTCTGGGTGAAGAACCGCATCGCCGGCTGCCGGCCCAGACGGCCCTGCACGACCGCACGGGTCGCGTCGTCCCAATGGCGCGCCCGCGCGGCGACGTCGAACCCGGGGAAGCGGCCGCCGCCGTCGTGCGGCTCCAGGGGCAGCGCGCTCACTTCTCTCGCCTCAGGATCGCCGCCAGCACGCCCATGCCACCGACGAGGGTGACCAGCAGCGGGGCCATCAGCGGCGGCCCCATCTCCATGTTGTAGCGGAAGTTGCGCCATCCGCCCGGCTTCTGCCGGATCCCGCGGGCGTGCAGCCACAGCCCCTGCAGGCCGTTGACGACGATCGTCGCCGAGACCAGCGGCAGCACCGTCTTCGCGGCGCGCCGACTGCACACCCCCGCCACCCCGGCGGCGGCACCGACCGGCCCGAGCACGACGGGCACCCACATCCAGCGGTTCCCGAAGCTCGCCTTGTCGTGCTCGAAGAAGATCTCGGCGGCCGTCACGAGGGCCCCGCCCGCCGTCAGCGCGGCCAGGCTCCGCTCGAATCGGCCGGAGCGCACATCACGCACGATCCGATCGATGCCGTAGACGACATCCTCCACTCCGGCGGCCGGGCGGCGTACGAACATGGTGCCTCACAATCCCCGCGGCACCCTTCGTGCCGCGGCGTATTGGCGAGCGTGCGCGCCGTCGAAGGCGTCGGACAAGGGGGTAGCCAATTCGTCGATCCGGGTGTACACCGGCATCCATCGTCTGACACGGGCGGAGGGTTTTCGATGCCATCGAGCAGTCCCGGACACCTGGGTGCGCAGCGGTTCCCGCTGCACTTGCTGCGCGAGTACGCCCTGATCGCGGACGGGCAGCGGGCGGGGCTGGTCGGTCCGCGCGGCGACATCGTATGGATGTGTGCACCCCGCTGGGACTCCGACGCGGTCTTCTCCACCCTGATCGGGGGCGACGGGGCGTACGCGGTCACGCCCAGCGCTCAGCCATACGTGTGGGGAGGCTATTACGAGCCCGGCAGCCTGATCTGGCACAGCCGTTGGGTGACCACGTCGCAGACCATCGAGTGCTGCGAGGCGCTGGCGTTCCCCGGTGATGCGCACACGGCGACGCTGCTGCGGCGGATCAATGCGGTGGACGGTGACGCTCGCGTCGACGTCGTCCTGGACCCGCGGGCGCGCTTCGGCGACGACGGGATGAGCGACATCTCCCGCCACGGCGGCGTGTTCACTGCGCAGTGCGGGCCGCTGCACCTCCGCTTCCGCGGGGCACCAGCCGGCGCCGCCCACCAGGACGGGTTCCGCTTCTCGGTGGCCGTCGACGCCGGCGGGCACCATGACCTCGTGCTGGAGGTCTCGGATGCCCCGCTGAACGGCCCGCCGGCCGACGTCGACCGCGCCTGGGCGGCGACTCGGGCCAGCTGGGAGCGTGCTGTGCCACCGTTCTCGGACACGATCGCCGACGCCGACGCGCGCCATTCCTATGCGGTGCTGCGAGGTCTCACCTCTGCCGGCGGAGGCATGGTGGCCGGCGCCACGATGTCCCTCCCCGAGCACGCCGGCCGGGATCGCAATTACGACTACCGGTACGCCTGGATCCGCGATCAGTGCTATGCCGGGCAAGCAGCGGCCGCGTGCGGCAGGTTCGCGCTCCTGGACGACGCGGTGCGCTTCGTGGCGGAGCGGCTGCTGGAGGACGGGCCGGCACTGCGGCCGGCATACACGATCACGGGCCAGAGCGTCCCCGCCGAGCGCACCCTCGATCTGGCGGGCTATCCGGGCGGCTCGGACAAAGTTGGCAACTGGGTGAACTCGCAGTTCCAGCTGGACGCGTTCGGCGAGGCGCTCTCGCTGTTCGCGGCCGCCGCTGCTGCCGATCGGCTCGACGGGCAGCAGTGGCAGGCGGCCCTGCAGGCGGTCGCCGCGATCGAGCGGCGGCGGACCGAGCCCGACGCCGGCATCTGGGAGCTCGCCGACGCCCGGTGGGCGCATTCGCGGCTGGCCTGCGCGGCAGGCCTGCGCGCGATCGCCGCGCACGCCCCGGCGGCTGACGGCGCGCGATGGAACGCGCTCGCCGACAGTATCCTGGCCGAGACATCCGCCGACTGCCTGCACCCCAGCGGGCGCTGGCAGCGCAGCCCCGACGACGCGCGGGTGGATTGCGCCCTGCTGATCCCCGCGCTGCGCGGCGCGGTACCCCCGGACGATCCGCGGACCCTGGCGACGCTGGACGCGACGCTGGATGAGCTCGGAAGGGACCTGTTCATGTATCGCTTCCGCCACGATGACCGCGACCTCGGCGAAGCGGAGGGCGCATTCCTGCTGTGCGGATTCGTGACGAGTCTCGCCCTCCACCAGCAGGGCCGCGACGTCGAGGCGAATCGGTGGTTCGAACGCAACCGCGCGGCGTGCGGCCCGCCGGGACTCTTCTCCGAGGAGTACGACACCGCGCAGCGGCAGATGCGCGGCAACCTTCCGCAGGCGTTCGTGCATGCGCTGATGCTGGAGACCGCCCACACTCTGGCGGCTCCATGGTCGGCACCGTGAGCGAGCCCACCGGCATCCCCACCCACCCATCGCAGAGGAGGTCATCATGAACGCACCGCATGCAGGTCAGGTCGTCGTCGTCACGGGGGCGAGCGGCGGCATTGGACGGGCCAGCGCGCAGGCGTTCGGCGCCCGGGGTGACCGGGTGGCGTTGCTGGCTCGGGGAGACGCCGGCCTTTCCGGCGCGGCGCGCGAGATCGAAGCGGCCGGAGGAACGGCGCTGGCCGTCCCGACGGACGTGTCGTCGCCGGAGCAGGTCGAGGCGGCGGCCGAAGCGATCGAGGAGGCCTTGGGCCCGATCGACGTGTGGGTCAACGTCGCGTTCACGTCGGTGTTCGCCGAGTTCACCGACATCACTCCCGCCGAATACAAGCGGGTGACCGAGGTGAACTATCTCGGGTACGTCTACGCCACGATGGCCGCGCTGAAGCGGATGCTGCCGCGCGATCACGGCACGATCGTGCAGGTCGGCTCGGCGCTGGCATACCGGGGCATCCCGCTGCAGACCGCCTACTGCGGGTCGAAGCATGCCATCCAGGGGTTCCATGAATCACTGCGCTGCGAGCTGCGCCACAACAGGAGCCATGTTCGCGTCACGATGCCGCAGATGCCGGCGGTGAACACCCCGCAGTTCGACTGGGTGATCAACCGGCTGCCGCAGCCGGCTCAGCCGGTGCCGCCGATCTACCAGACCGAGCTGGCCGCCCGCGCCGTGCTGTATGCCGCCGACCATCCGCGGCGGCGCGAGTACTGGGTCGGGGGGAGCACCGCGATGACCCTGGCGGTCAATGCGATCGCGCCGGGCCTGATGGATCGCTATCTGGCCCGCACCGGCTACTCCTCCCAGCAGGTCGACCGACCGCAGCCGCAGGACAGACCCACGAACCTGTGGGAGCCCGCCGACGGGCCTGGCGGGCGCGACTACGGACTGCACGGCAGCTTCGACGATCGTGCGGTCACCCGCAGCATCCAGGTGTGGGCATCGCAGCGTCACGGGCTGCTCGCCTCCGCCGGAGCCGCGGCCGTCGTCGGTGCCCTGGCCGTGTATGGGAAGAAGCGGCGCTGAATCGATGGGATGCCGCACCCGGTGCGGCCCGCAGGGAAGGAGAGATGGCGGAGCGGCGCCGGTCGCGGCGGCGCCGACGGGTGATCCGGCGGTGAACAGAATCGAGGGATCGACATGGCACACGTGATCGCAGCAGTGAGCGCCTCGAGCGGGTCGCCGCAGGCGCTGACCGCCGCCGCGGCCGAGGCGCGGGCGCGGAGCGCGGACCTGATCGCCCTGCAGGCGTGGCGGCCTCCGCGGCGCGCCCCGCTCGGTGCTCCTGACCGAGTCGGCGGGAGCCGCCCTGCTGGTGCTGGACGCTCCGCGCACACAGGAGAGCATGAGGTCGCCGGTGCTCGCGCATCGGTTGATCTATGCCGCATCGTGCCCCATCCTGATCATGCCGCCGGCGGCCCCGTCGGCGGACGAATGACGGAGGACTGACATCGTGAGCACAGAGAAGGACATCGAGAATCTGACCACGCACGCGGACTGGGGTGCCGGCGATCCGCGCGTGATCCTCACCGGCGAAGACACGCGTCGGACGATCCGCCTGACGGCGGCGGTGACCCGCATCGGCTCGGGGGCCGACGCCGACATCCGGCTCAAGGGGCTCGACCCGATCGCGGCCGAGATCATCCACGACGAGGGTGACGAGTTCGTGTACGTTCCGCACGCGGCGGGCCAGACCAGCGCACGGCTGGAGCCGATTCAGAGCGTGGACGGCGCGTTGGGCGAGGTGCTGCGCATGGGTGCGCGCTTCACGCTCGGCAGCTGGAGCTTCGTCTACATGCGCGAGGAGTTCGCCGACCATGGTCGCCCGCACGGCGGGATCGAAGGCGGTGAGGGGTCCAGCGGCATCCAATCCCCGCAGGAGCCGCGACCGGACTACTCGGGCGACGCGGCCGACGACGTGCGGGGCTCGCACACCGACCGATCGGCACCGGCATAAGCTGAGGGCAGTCGTCGATGCGCGAAGGAGCCCGAACCGATGAGCCTCGACCTGCTGTCTCGAACGCAGCCCGATGCGGACCGCCCGGGGCGTGACCCGGCCGCCTACTGGCCCGCGATGACCGAGGCCATCGCCGACCGGTCCGGGCCGGTGGCCGCCGTGAACCTGGCGGCGCTGCGCTACAACGCCCTCGACATGCTGGTGCGTGCCGGCGGCGTGCCCATCCGGGTCGCCAGCAAGTCCGTCCGCATCCGCGAGGTCATCGGCGGGGCCCTCGCGCTGCCCGGCTATCAGGGCGTCCTCGCCTTCACGCTGCCCGAGGCCCTGTGGCTGGCCGCGCACGGCGACGACGACATCGTCGTGGGGTACCCGAGCGTCGACCGCGACGCGATCGGCCGCCTGGCCGCCGATGAGGATGCCGCGGCGCGCATCGCGATCATGGTCGACAGCATCGACCAGCTCGACATCGTCGACGCCGTCGCCGCCCCCGGCCGCCGTGCCCGACTGCGGCTGTGCATCGACGCCGACGCCTCGTGGCGCGTGCCGGTGCTCGGCCATCTCGGCGTGCGCCGCTCACCCGTCCACGACGTCGGCGAGGTCGCGAATCTGGCCCGCGCGATCACCGCACGCGCCGGATTCACCCTGGTCGGACTCATGATGTACGAGGCGCAGATCGCCGGCACGCCCGACCACGAAGGCATCGGCGACCCGATGATCCGCTGGATGCAGAGCCGGTCCGGGCAGGAGCTGCTGGTGCGGCGGGCCGGCATCGTCGGCGCACTGCGCGAGATCGCCCCGCTCGAATTCGTCAACGGCGGCGGCACCGGATCGCTCGAGCTGACGGCATCCGATCAATCCGTCACCGAGGTCACCGCCGGCAGCGGCCTGCTCGCCGGGCATCTGTTCGACCGCTACCGCATCTTCGAACCCGCGCCGGCGGCCGCATTCGCGCTCGAAGTCGTGCGCAAGCCGGCCGCCGACATCGTCACGGTGCTCGGCGGTGGGTGGGTCGCGTCGGGTCCGGCGGTCGCGTCGCGCCAGCCGATGCCGGTGTGGCCCGAGGGCCTGCACACCCTGGCCCGCGAGGGCGCGGGGGAGGTGCAGACGCCGCTGCAGGGCGACGCGGCACACAGCTTGCGCATCGGTGACCGGGTCTGGTTCCGCCACGCCAAGAGCGGTGAGCTCGCGGAGCGGGTCAACACGGCTCTGCTCATCGACGATGGGGCCGTCGTGGGCCAGGCGCCCACGTACCGCGGCGAAGGGATGGCGTTCCTATGACCCGGCCGGGCGGGCAATGGCGCAACTGGGGGCGGTCGGCGACGGCCCGGCCCCAGCGCGTGGAGGTGCCCACCGGCACCGACGCCGTGCGGCGTGCCGTGCAGGCGGCCGCCCGGCGCGGGCTGCCGATCAAGGCGGTCGGCGCCGGACACAGCTTCAGCGGCATCGCCGTCGCGCCGGGTGTGCAGCTGGACCTGCGCGAGCTGACCGGCGTGGTCCGCGTCGACCGGGAGCGGTCCCGGGTCACGCTGCGCGCCGGCACCCCGCTGCACGCCGTACCCGGCCTGCTGGCCCCGTACGGGCTCGCGATGACGAACCTGGGCGACATCGACCGGCAGACGATCGCCGGCGCCGTCTCGACCGGCACGCACGGCACCGGCGCGCGCTACCGGGGTCTGGCGGCGCAGGTCGTCGGGGCGGTGCTGGTCACCGCGGACGGCGAGCTGCTCACCGTCGACGACGAGAAGAACACCGAGCTGCTGCCGGCCGTGGCGCTGGGACTCGGAGCCCTGGGCATCCTCGTCGAGCTGACGATCCAGTGCGTGCCGGCGTTCGTCCTGCACGCCGTCGATTCGCCGGGCCCGCTGGCCGCGCTGCTGCAGATCGTCACCCGGCGCGCCGCCGAAGCGGACCACTTCGAGTTCTACTGGTTCCCGCACACCGACGTGGCGCTGTCGAAGACGAACATGCGGCTGCCCGCCGATGCGCCGCGCCACCCGCTGCCGACGGCCGGCCGGTGGGTCGACGAGGAGCTGCTCTCCAACGGCGTGTATGCGCTGACCTGCGCGGTCGGCTCCGCCGTGCCGGCGGTCGTGCCGTCGGTCTCGCGCTTGGCGGTCCGGCTGACCGGCGACCGCGAGTACACCGACTTCTCGCACCGGGTGTTCACCCAGCACCGCGGCGTGCGCTTCCGCGAGATGGAGTACGCGCTGCCGGCCGACAACCTCCGTCCGGCCTTCGACGCGCTGCGGGCGCTGATCGAGGAGCGCGGCTGGCGCATCTCCTTCCCCGTCGAGGTGCGCTTCGCCGCCGCCGATGACCTGTGGCTGTCCACGGCGTACGGCCGTGCGTCCGCCTACATCGCGGTGCACCGGTACTGGCGCGAGAATCCGACCGAGTACTTCCAGGCCGTCGAGCAGATCATGCTCGCGCACGGCGGCCGTCCGCACTGGGGCAAGATGCACACGCTGGATGCCGCGGCCTTGCGTGAGCGGTATCCGCGCTTCGACGACTTCGTCCGGCTGCGCGACCGGCTCGACCCGGACCGGCGCTTCGAGAACGCCTATCTGCGCCGCGTGCTCGGTGGGTAACGGCTGAGAGTCAGGCGCCGGGCCGGGGGAGCGGGGGCAGTGCACCGTTAGAATGTTGAGCGAACCGAACGGAGTCCCGTGCAATGGAATGGTTGATCCCGGTAGTAGTCGTCGTCGCGCTGATCCTGATCATCGGGATCTACCTGTGGGCGACCTACAACTCGCTCGTGCAGCTGAACGTGCGCGTGGACGAGGCGTGGAGCGACATCACCGTCCAGCTCAAGCGGCGCGCCGACCTGCTGCCGAACCTCATCGAATCGGTCAAGGGCTATGCGGCGCACGAGAAGGCCGTGTTCGAGAACGTCACCCAGGCGCGGGCTGAGACACTGAGTGCCGGTGGCCCCGCCGCGGCAGGTGTGGCCGAGGGACACATGCAGCAGGCGCTGAAGTCGCTGTTCGCCGTGGCCGAGGCATACCCGCAGCTGCAGGCGAGCCAGAACTTCCTGCAGCTGCAGCAGGCCATCGTCGACACCGAGGACAAGATCCAGGCATCCCGCCGCTTCTACAACGGCGGCGTGCGCGAGCTGAACACCAAGATCAAGGTGTTCCCGAACAACCTGTTCGCGCGCAACCTCGGCTTCACCGAGCGCGAGTTCTTCGAGGTCGTCGACGGCGCCGCCATCGCGGAGCCTCCGCGCGTGCAGTTTTGACCCGAGCCGGCCGCGCGGGTGACTGATGTACTCCGCGATCGCGCGCAATAAGCGCAACACCTGGTTCATCCTCACCGCATTCATCCTGCTGCTGGGCGCGGTCGGCGCAGTCGCCGGCTGGCTGGCGGGCAACAACTGGTGGATCACCGCGTTCATCCTGATCTTCGCCTTCGGCTACGCGACCGTGCAGTACTTCTTCGCCGACCGGCAGGCGCTGGCGCTGTCCGGAGCGTTCGAGGTCACGAAGGAAGATGCGCCGCGGTACTTCCGGCTCGTCGAGAACCTGTGCATCACCACCGGCACGCCGATGCCGCGGCTCTTCGTGGTCACCGACGAAGCCCCGAACGCCTTCGCGACCGGGCGGCGACCCGACCAGGCGGCGATCACCGTGACCACCGGGCTGTTCGAGATCATGACCGATCGCGAGCTGGAGGGCGTGCTCGGCCACGAGCTCGGCCACATCCGCAACTACGACATCCGCGTCTCGATGATCGTGTTCGGGCTCGTCGTGGCCGTCGGCATCCTCGCCGACGTCTTCCTGCGGGTCGCGTTCTTCGGCGGTGGCCGCCGGTCGAACAACGGCGGTGGGCAGGCGCAGCTGGTGTTCCTGCTGTTCGGCATCGTGGCGGCCATCGTCGCGCCGCTGCTGGCCGGTGTCGTGCAGGCCGCGATCTCCCGCCAGCGGGAATACCTGGCCGACGCCACCAGCGCGCTGACCACGCGCGACCCGGACGGACTGGCCTCGGCGCTGGCGAAACTGCAGACCAGCGGCCGGCCGCTGCGGCGGGCCAACACGTCGATGGCCCACCTGTGGATCGCCGACCCGCTGCGCCCGAACGCGCTGGAGCGGATGTTCTCGACCCACCCGCCGATCCCCGACCGCATCGAGCGGCTGCACGCCATGGGCGGCTCGTTCTAGGTCGCGGCGCACGCGGTTCTAGACTGGCCGGGTGGCAGACTCCGACGACAAGCCGCGAGCCTCGTTCCGAGAGCTCGTGACCCGGCGCACGGTGGACACCGAACTCGGCGCCACAATTCCCCCCGGCCTGCGGGTCGCAACTGCCTACTCCTGGCGGATGCTGGTGGTTGCCGGCGCGATCGCGGTGGCGATCTGGCTGATCATCCAGCTGCAGCTGCTGGTCATCCCGCTGCTGGTCGGGATCCTGGTCACGGCTCTGCTCTGGCCGACGTTCGCCTGGATGCTGCGTCATCGCCTGCCGCGGTGGATCGCGATCGTGATCTCGGTGGTCGGCACCCTTGCCGTCGTCACCGGCCTGCTGTGGCTGGCGATCTGGCAGATCGGCCAGCAGTGGCCCTCTGTGCGGGCCCGCACCGTCGAGGCCGTCGACGGGTTGCGGCACTACCTCGTCAGCGGGCCGCTGCAGCTGACCGAAGCGCAGATCGACGGCGTGCTGGGCCAAGTGTGGACCGTCCTGCAGCAGCAGGCCCAGCTGCTGTGGTCGGGGGCGCTGGCCCTGGGCAGCACGCTCGGACACGTCGTGGCGGGGACGCTGCTTGCCGTGTTCATCCTGCTCTGCCTGCTCACCGACGGCGCCGGCATCTGGCGCTGGACGGTGCGACTGTTCCCGCGGGCCGCCCGCGCGGCGGTGGACGGGGCGGCGCGCGCCGGCTGGCGCACCGTCGTCAACTACGCGCGCACCCAGCTGCTGGTGGCCACCATCGACGCCGTCGGCATCGGCGTGGGCGCGTTCTTCCTCGGCGTGCCGCTGGCCATCCCGGTGGCCGTCCTGGTCTTCCTCGGCTCGTTCATCCCGATCGTGGGCGCCGTGCTCACCGGGGCCGTCGCGGTCTTCCTCGCCCTGGTCTACAACGGCTGGCTGATCGCGCTGTGGATGCTGGTGGTCGTGCTCGGTGTGCAGCAGCTGGAGGGCCACATCCTGCAGCCGCTGCTGATGGGCTCGGCCGTCAAGGTGCATCCGCTGGCGGTCGTGCTCGTCGTCGCCGGCGGCGCGATGATCGGGGGGATCCCCGGTGCGCTGTTCGCCGTGCCGCTGGCCGCGTTCGTCAACGTCGTGGGAGTGTATCTGAGCCGCCGGGGCTCGTACGGCCCCGATGCGCTCGCCGACGCCGACCTCATCTGGAATACCGTGCCCCGCACCAGGAAAGGCAATGCATGACCGCCCCCACGCTCGCCGAATTCGAAGCCGCCGCGGCAATGCTGCGGGGCGTGATCACCGAGACCCCGATCGACAAGTCCCTGCACCTGTCGGATCTGCTCGGCGTGCCGGTGTATCTGAAGCTGGAGAATCTGCAGCGCACCGGGTCGTTCAAGATCCGCGGCGCCAGCTACCGGCTGTCGAAGCTGACCGCCGCCGAGCGGGCGCGCGGAGTGGTCGCGGCATCGGCCGGCAACCACGCCCAGGGCGTCGCGCTGGCGGCCCAGCAGCTGGGCATCGCCGCGACGATCTTCATGCCGCTGGGCGTACCGGTGCCCAAGCTCCTGGCCACCCGCGGGTACGGCGCCGATGTGATCCTGGAGGGCGCCACGGTCGAGACGCCGCTGCGCCTGGCCGCGGAGTTCGCCGAGCGCACCGGGGCCGTGCTGATCCACCCGTACGACCACCACGACATCATCGTCGGGCAGGGCACGCTGGGCCTGGAGATGTGGGACGCCATCCCCGACCTGGACACGCTGGTGGTGGGCATCGGCGGGGGCGGCCTGATCGCCGGCGTCGCCGCGGCGGTGAAGGCGCGGGCAGCAGCCGCGGGACGGGTCGTGCGGGTGATCGGCGTGCAGGCGGCCAACTCGGCCGCCTATCCGCCGTCACTGGCTGCAGGGCACCCGATCGAGGTCGCCACGACCCCCACGATCGCCGACGGCATCGCGGTGGCCCGTCCCGGTGACATCCCGTTCGAGATCATCCGCGATCTGGTCGACGAGGTCGTCACCGTCACCGAGGACGACATCGCCCGTGCGCTGCTGGTGCTGCTCGAGCGCGCCAAGCAGGTCGTCGAACCCGCCGGTGCGGTCGGGGTGGCCGCGATCCTGGAAGGCAAGGTCACCGCCTCCGGCACGACCGCCGCCATCCTGTCCGGCGGCAACATCGATCCGCTGCTGCTGCAGCGGGTGGTCGCGCACGGACTGGCCGCCTCGGACCGCTACATGACGCTGCGCATCCCGCTGCCCGACCGCCCCGGTCAGCTCGCGGCGGTCGCCGAGCTGCTCGCGCAGGCCGGCGCGAACGTCATCGAGGCCATGCACACCCGGCACGGCCAGGGGCTGCAGATCAGCGAGGTGGTGCTGCAGCTGAGTGTGGAGACGCGTGGCGCAGAGCACCGCGCCCGCGTGATCGAGACGCTGCAGACAGCGGGGTTCGACCCCACCGTCGTCGAGGACTGAGTCAGCCGGTGTAGGTGGCGACCTTCAGGATCTCGACGCTGATCTCACGGCCGTTCGGCGCGGTGTACGAGGTCTTCTCGCCCTCCTTCAAGCCGATGATCGCGCTGCCCAGCGGAGAAGCCTCGCTGTAGACGTCCATGTCGCTGCCGACCGCGATCTCGCGGCTGCCCAGCAGGAAGACCTCCTCGCCGCCGGCGACCACGGCGGTGACCACGGTGCCCGGTTCGACCACGCCGTTGCTCTGCGGGGCTTCGCCCACCACAGCGGTCTTCAGCAGCGACTGCAGCGTGCGGATGCGCGCCTCCTGCTTGCCCTGCTCGTCCTTCGCGGCGTGATAGCCGCCGTTCTCCTTCAGATCGCCTTCTTCCCGGGCGGCCTCGATGCGTTTGGCGATCTCGACCCGGCCGGTCGTCGACAGGTCCTCGAGCTCGGCGGCGAGACGGTCGTAAGCCTCCTGGGTGAGGAACGTCACGGGAGCATTGTCAGACACGTCTTCTCCTTTGATCGTTGGGGGATAAGCCAGACGCCCCGGCACCGGCCAGGGCGTCCTACTTCGGCGGTCAGCCTATGACACCCAGCAGGTGTTCACCAAACCGGTCGTGGCTTTGGCCAGGGTGGGGATCGTCTCGGTGAACGCCTGCGTGTGCGCGCGCGACGGCGGCAGCTCGATCACCTTCCAGCCGACGACTCCGTGATCCTCGTCATCGGCCTCGAGGACGCACACGATGGTGGATCCGGCCGGCGCGGTGGTCTGGAAGCTCACCGTGACGGTGCGGGCGTCGACCACGTCGTATCCGGTGGCGACGGCATCCACCGCATGTATCGTATTGGCGATCGTCGCCCACGAGAGCAGCCCGACGGCCACGACGGCGAAGGTCCCGATGACCGACCACGTCCAGACCCGCCGGCGCACGGACCGGTTGCGGCC
Organism: Microbacterium kribbense; assembly: GCF_039537285.1. Classification (NCBI taxonomy): domain Bacteria; kingdom Bacillati; phylum Actinomycetota; class Actinomycetes; order Micrococcales; family Microbacteriaceae; genus Microbacterium; species Microbacterium kribbense. The sequence continues at coordinate 28,313 of NZ_BAABAF010000004.1, forward strand.
GTATCGCGCGTCGAGCTCCTGCTGGGTTGTCATGCGGTCTCCGTGGGGGGAATAAGCTGGGCTACCAGGCTATGCGCTTGTGCGCGAAATGAGGAATGATGCACGCTGCGATCGCCGCGCTCGTGGTCATGGCGACCCCGTCCCCGACTCCGACCGCCCCGCCCGCAGACACCGTCACTCCCGGACCGTGGGGATTCTTCGCGATCGCGGCGCTGGGCGTCGCGGTGATCGTGCTGCTGTGGGACATGATGCGTCGGATCCGGCGTGCCCGCTACCGACTGCAGGTGCGCGAAGAGCTCGACGAGGAGATGGCCCAGGCGGCCGCCGCCGTGGACGGCGCCGGGCTCGACGAGCCGCATGGCGAAGGCGGGGAGCAGCAGCCGCCGCCACCGGACCACGACGAGCACTGACAGCGGGGCGCTCAGGCGCCGTGGAACGCCGGTCGCAGCGCGATCAGCAGGCACGCGGTCCAGTGGCACAGGAACGCCAGCACGGTGCACACGTGGAAGATCTCGTGGAACCCGAAGCGGCCCGGCCACGGGTTGGGCTTCTTCGTCGCGTAGGCCACCGCGCCCGCCGTGTAGAGCAGACCGCCGACGATCACGAGGATCATCATGGCGCCGTTCGCCTGGAAGAGCGGCACGATGTACATCACCGCCGCCCAGCCCAGTGCCAGATACAGCGCGACGTACAGCCAGCGCGGTGCGCCGATCCAGAACACGCGGAACACGATGCCGAGGACGGCGCCGCCCCAGGCGATGATCAGCAGGGTCATGGTCTGCCGGGTGGGCAGGGCCAGCACCGCCAGCGGCGTGTAGGTGCCGGCGATCAGCAGCAGGATGTTCGCATGGTCGATGCGCTTGAGCACCGCCTTGGTGCGCGGCTGCCATGCGAACCGGTGATACAGCGCCGAGTTGCCGAACAGCAGCAGCGATGTCGCCATGAACACCGCGGCGGCCCATTTGCCCGGCGTGCCGTGGGCCAGCACGATCAGCACGATGCCTGCGGCGATGGCCACCGGGAATGTGCCGGCGTGGATCCAGCCTCGCCAGGTGGGCGTGATCTCGGCGCCGGCTTCCGTGCCGGCGGCATCCAGCAGCGGCAGCCGCGGCAGGTCAGCCGTCTCGGACGGGGATGCCTCGGGCCGGGGACGGCGGTTGCGCGATCTCACGCCCCCGAGCCTATGCCCGCGCGGGCCCGGCGCACACGCGAACGCACCGGCACGGACTTGCGGTGTCTGCGCGGTACCGTGGACATGTGATGTCCGCGCGGCCGAATCAGGGACAGGGCCCGCTGTATCGGCTCTACATCGGTCGGCTGCGACGCCAGATCTCGCCGACGGCGGTGCCGGGCCATGTGGCGATGATGATCGACGGCAACCGGCGCTGGGCCCGGCAGGCCGGCTATGCCACTCCCGCGGACGGCCACCGGGCCGGCGCGGCGAAGATGCGGGAGTTCCTGGAGTGGTGCGATCGGGTCGGCGTGCGGGTCGTGTCGCTGTATCTGCTATCGCTGGACAACCTGCGCAAGCGTCCTCAGCAGGAGCTGTCCGACCTGATCGAGATCATCGCCGAACTCGCCGACACCCTCTCGCACACCCGCGACTGGCAGGTGCAGCACGTCGGGCGGCTGGAGGGGCTGCCGCCGGAACTGGCACGCGTGCTCGCCGACGTCCAGGAGCGCACCAAGGACAACACCGGGCTGCACGTGAACCTCGCGGTCGGCTACGGCGGGCGTGGCGAGATCGTGGATGCCGTTCGCAGCATCATCGCCCAGCACGACGAGCGCGGGGGAACCCTGGAGGAGCTGGCGGCGAGCCTGACCCCCGAGCAGATCGGCGAGCACCTGTACACCGGCGGCCAGCCCGACCCGGACCTGGTGATCCGCACCTCGGGGGAGCAGCGGCTGAGCGACTTCCTGCTGTGGCAGTCCGCCCACAGCGAGTTCTATTTCGTCGAGGCTCTGGGGCCCGACCTGCGCGAGGTCGACTTCCTGCGGGCGATCCGCGACTACGCCGATCGCGACCGCCGGTTCGGGGGCTGAGGTCGCGGCCGCGAGCGGTGATCGCGTGCATGCGAGAATGACAGCGTGACCGATCTGGATTCGTACCTGGCCTCGTTCGAGGCCGAACCCGGCTACCTGGACTGGGCCGCGTTCGGGCCGCTGTCGGCCGCGGTGCGTGCCGAGACCCAGGCCGACGCCGAACTGCTGGGCAACGGGCGCCGCTCGAGCATCGACCTGGTGGCCTCACGGGCGCACGGCGCCCGCGAGATCCTGGCCGAGCTGCTGGCCGCCCGGGTGGACGAGATCGTGCTGCAGCCGTCGACCACCTATGGTCTGATGCAGGCCGTGTACGGACTGACCGGCACGTTGATCGTCTCGCGTGCCGAGTTCCCGAGCCTGACGGTGTGCGCGACGCGTGCGGCGCAGGTGCGCGACCAGCTGTCGGTGGCATGGATCGACCCGCCGGAGGGGTTCGTGACGCCGGAGGCGGTGCGCGACGCGCTGACCGATCAGACCACGGCGGTCGCCGTCAGCCTGGTCGACTTCCGCACCGGCTACACCACCGATCTGACCGCGCTGCGCGAGGTGATCGGCGACCGGCTGCTGATCGTCGACGCCGTGCAGGGATTCGGCGTCGTCGACGCCGACTTCGCCGCCGCCGACGTCGTGTGCGGCAACGGCTACAAGTGGCTGCGCGCCGGACGGGGCACTGGCTGGGCCCGCTACAGCGACCGGGCCGTCGCGCGGATCACGCCGGTGCTGTCCGGGTTCGTCGGCACCGCCGGCGAGGGGCTGCCGCTGGGTGTGGTGCCGGCTCCGGCATCCGGCGCCCGCGCGTTCGCCGTCACCGGCGACGACGTGCTCGCCTCGGGCCGGCTGGTCACGGCGCTGGACGAGGTGCGCGGTGCCGGCGTGCCCGCGATCGCGGACGCGGTCGCCGAGCGTGCGGACGAGATGATCTACTACGCCGACCGGTACGACGTGCCCGTCCTGACGCCGCACGAGCGCGCGCATCGTGCCGGGATCGTGGCCCTGGCCCCGGCGCCGGCGGAAGTCGGGCCGCTGGCGGCGGCGCTGACCAACCGCGGTGTCACCTTCACGACCCGCGCGGGGCACATCCGTCTGGCGGCGCACGCCGCCACCGGCGCCGACACCCTGCAGCTGCTCGGCGACGCCCTGGCCGAGTTCGCCACCGCCCGATCATGGTGAGCCGAGCCGTCACCATTCGTTAACCCGCGACCCGCGTGTCGGGACGCGGCGGCGCCGCCGGCACGTCGTACGGTCGGGGCATCGGACAAGTCGTCCGATCGAGTCGGCCAATCGGATCGCGACTCGTGGCCAAGGGTCGACTCGAAACGGCCGGGACGCGTCCCGGGGCGGGAGCGGGTTGTGACCACATACGCAGCACAGCAGCAGCACCAGCGCAGCGACATGAGCTCGGATCTTCTCGATCAGGATCTGCGCACCTACGTACTGGACACTTCGGTGCTGCTGAGCGACCCTCGGGCGTTCTTCCGATTCGCCGAGCACTCCGTCGTGGTGCCGGTCGTCGTGATCACCGAGCTGGAGGGCAAGCGGCACGACCCGGAGATCGGGTACTTCGCACGGCAGGCCCTGCGTCACCTCGATGAGCTGCGCATCGCCCACGGCCGACTCGACTTCGCCGTGCCGGTCGGGCAGCAGGGCGGCACGCTGCGCGTGGAACTGGCCAACACCGACGCGAGCGTGCTGCCGGCGGGTCTGCGCCTGGGCGACAACGACACCCGCATCCTGGCGGTGGCCCGGCACCTGCTCGACGAGGGCCAGGACGTCACCGTCGTGTCCAAGGACCTGCCGATGCGGGTGAAGGCGGCGTCGCTGGGCATCAGCGCCGAGGAGTACCGCGCCGAGCAGGCGGTGGACTCGGGCTGGACCGGGCTGAGCGAGATCGACGTGTCCGGCGACGACATCAGCGACCTGTACGAGAGCGAGGTCGCCACCAGCGACCAGGTGCGCGGTCTGCCGGTGAACACCGGTCTCGTGATCCGCTCGGAGCGGGGCTCGGCGCTGGGCCGGGTCACCGGCGACGGCGAATACAAGCTCGTGCGCGGGGATCGCGAGGTGTTCGGCCTGCACGGGCGCAGTGCCGAGCAGCGCATCGCCATCGACCTGCTGCTCGACCCCGACGTGGGCATCGTCTCGCTGGGCGGACGTGCCGGCACCGGCAAGTCGGCACTGGCGCTGTGCGCGGCCCTGGAGTCGGTCCTGGAGCGGCAGCAGCAGCGGCGCATCATGGTGTTCCGGCCGCTGTTCGCCGTCGGCGGGCAGGAGCTGGGCTATCTGCCCGGCGACCAGCAGGAGAAGATGAACCCCTGGGGTCAGGCCGTATACGACACGCTCGGCTCGGTGGTCTCGAGCAACGTGCTCGACGAGGTCATGGCCCGGGGCATCCTCGAAGTGCTGCCGCTGACCCACATCCGCGGGCGCTCACTGCACGATGCGTTCGTGATCGTCGATGAGGCGCAGTCCCTGGAGCGCAACGTGCTGCTGACGGTGCTCAGCCGGATCGGGCAGAACTCGCGCGTCGTGCTCACGCATGACGTCGGCCAGCGCGACAACCTGCGGGTCGGGCGACATGACGGAGTGGCATCGGTGATCGAGTCGCTCAAGGGCCACGACCTGTTCGCGCACGTTACACTAGTGCGGTCCGAGCGCAGCGCGATCGCCGCGCTGGTGACCGACCTGCTGGAGTCCGGCGAGCTGTCTTGAGGCGAGCCCTCTCGCGATGAGAGGAGCCTCACGACCGCGATGAGAAGAGTCTCACCGCCTCGATGCGACTTTCGCAGCGATTCACGGCACGATGGAGGAGCGAGTCACTCGGGGGAAGTGAGAGTCATGAACGGACGGGCGGCGGTGCTGGTCGGCTGCGGAACTGCCGTCGCATCGGTGATAGCGATCGCATCCGTCATTGCGTTCAGCAGCGCGGCAACACTGGCCGACCGGCCGGGCGCGCCGCTGGCAGGTTCGGCGATCGTCGTGCAGGGTCAGTCCCAGGTCGCCGCCGCAGGGCTGCCGGAGGTCGCCCCGGTCACCGTCCCCGCACCTGAGCCGAAAGAGATCACGCCCGCCCCGCCCCGCCCCGCCCCTGACCGACCCGTGCCGCCCTCCGACACCGGGGCCACACCGGACACGCCGGCGACCGCACCCCCGCGCGACACGGCCAAAACCGGCACGTCGACCGGCGGATCGATCACCCCTGCCCCGCGGCCATCGCAGAGCCGACCGGCAGACCCGGGGGATCGCTACACGCCGCCCCGCCCCGGCGACTCACGGCTGACCAAGGAGAAGCTGGCAGAGCTCATTGCGCAGTGGCGGGCCTGGGTGGCGGAAGGCGCAGATGGTGCCGTGGACCGTGCCAAGGAAGACACACAATGGCCCGCGAACAACCCCAGGCTGGACGATCGCCGTTCGGATTATGGACCCAGAAGCCAATCGCGCCGTTCCCCAGACAGCCGCGATTGAGGCGGCGGCACCATTGGTGTCCGCCCCCGCCCCCGGCGTCCCCCAGCGTCGGGGGCGCCTGCGCTCACTCCCAGCGGTAGCCGGACCCGCGGACCGTCACGATGCGATCGTGCCCGAGCTTGCTGCGGAGATATCGCACATATACGTCGACCACGTTCGAGCCCGGGTCGAAGGTGAGGTCCCACACTTCTCTCAGCAGCCACTCTCTGGTGAGCACCTCTCCCGGATGCCGGATGAACTGCTCGGCGAGGCTGAACTCGCGCGCGGACAGTTCCACATCGGCGCCTTCGACGGTCACACGCCGTGACAGCAGGTCCATGACGATCCCATGGCCCGAGATCAGATGGTCCTCGCGCGGTCTGGCCTCACGGAGCCGGGAGCGGATTCGGGCGAGAAGCTCTTCGAACGTGAACGGCTTGGGAATGTAGTCATTGGCACCGGATTCGAGTCCTTCGACGGTGTCGTGGGTGCTGGTGCGTGCGGTCAGCATGATCACCGGCAGAGTCGAGCCCGCGCCGCGCAGGGTGCGCAGCACCTCGAACCCGTCCATCAGCGGCAACCCGATGTCCAGCAGCAGCAAGTCGACATCGGGCGACTGCGCGGACTCGAGCGCCTGCTCGCCGTCCTCGGCGATCACCGTGTCATAGCCGGCCATCTCCAGGCCGCGCCGGATGAACGCGGCGATCTGGGGCTCATCTTCGGCGATCAGGATGCGGGTCATTCGGCGGCCTCTCGCTGCATGACGACGTCGCCGGCGCGGACCGGCTGCGGCAGTGCGGCCGAGCCGTCGCGCCTCGGCAGGCGCAGTGTGAAGGTTGCGCCGCCACCCGGAGTCTCGGTGACTTCGCAGGTGCCGTTGTGCGCCTTCACGATGGCATCCACTATCGCCAGACCGAGGCCCGAGCCGCCCACTGAGCGCTTGCCGCCGGCGCGGTCGAAACGGCGGAAGATGCGGTGACGCACGGCCGGTTCGATGCCCTGCCCGTGGTCGCAGACCCAGAGCCGCACCTCGTCGTGCGTGGCGATGCTGCCCAACTCGATGCCCGAACCGACGGGCGTGTATTTGGCCGCGTTGTCGGCCAGTTGCAGCCACGCCTGCAGCAGGCGATCAGGATCGCCCTGCACGCGCACGTCAGCGACCGCCTGCACGCCCCAGACATGCCCCGGAATCACCCCGACCAACTCTCCGACACGGCGGGTGAGCGCCGCCACGTCCACTTCGAGCATGGTGAAATGCTCGCCGCCTTCCACTGTGGCGAGCATATCGATATCCTCGACCAAGCGCGTCATCCGATCCAATTCGGCCATCCCCAGCGCTCGCGTGCTGGCCACGTCGGCCGGGTCAGCGGCATCCATCAGCTCGAGGTGGCCGCGCACGATCGTGATCGGCGTCTTCAACTCATGACGCACGTCGTCCAGCAGCTGCCGTTGCACGTCGACGGAGCCCTCCAGCCGATCGAGCATAGAGTTGACGGTGCGGCTGAGATCGGAGATATCGTCGTTTCCCGCTGCTGGCGCACGCGTGCCCAGATCTGCCAGCGTGATCGAATCGGCGGTGTCCCGCAGGCTTTGGATGGGGGAGAGCAGACGCCCTGCGACGAACCAGCCGACGCCGCCGATTGCGGCGAGTGTGGCCAGGGCAGCCAGGGCATAGGTGAGCATGGATGCGGTGACCGGTTGCAGCTCCTCGTCGAGATCGGTGGCCCTGATGTAGACGCCCTGCGCGGGGTCACCGGCCATCGTCACGGGAACGGCGATGTAGCGCAGCGATTCGTGCCGGGCAGTGGCGGTGCCCATCACCGCTGTCCCCGCCTGCAGTGCCTCTTTCGACGCACGCGCGATCAGCGCGGTGTCGCCGGAGATGTCGAATCCGCTGAGGGTTTCGGGCTTGTACCGGGCGACGCCGTCGATCGCGGCCACCGAGCCCTCGTTGCGTGCGGGCACCAGGCGCGCCACAGCCGCGTGCAGATAGTCGGCGACCGACGAATAGTCGTCGATGCTGAGGTCTTCGGTGGCCGTGGCCGTGCCGGAGGATGGCGTGCCGGTGGCGGGGTTTTCGGTGCCCGCCACCGTGCGCAGTGCCGCGACCTGGTTCTGCAGGCGCTCGCTGACGGCCGTCAGCACGCGCTCGCGCTGCACGATGAAGGTCACCCCACCCACGATCGACAGTCCGATGCAGGCCACGGCGAGGATCGCCCCGAGGATCCGGGCGCGGGCGGAGAGCGATCGATGCGTGCGGTGCACGTGGCAATTATCACCCGCCGTGGGCGCCCGCCGGGACAGGGTCAGCCGGCGTGGGTCATCGAGAGGACGTCGAGCTTCTCATCCAGCTGCGCCTCGGTCAGCTCGCCGCGCTCCACGTACCCGAGCTCGATGACGGCGTCACGGATCGTGATGCCCTTCGCGATCGCATGCTTGGCGATCTTCGATGCGGCTTCGTAGCCGATGAGCTTGTTCAGCGGTGTCACGATCGACGGCGACATTCCGGCGAAGGCAGCCGCGCGCTCGACGTTGGCCTCCAGGCCGTCCACGACCTTGTCCGCCAGGGCGCGCGTGGAATTGGTCAGCAGCCGGATCGATTCCAGCAGCGCGGTGCCCATCACCGGGATCGCTACGTTCAGCTCGAAGGCGCCGGATGCGCCCGCCCATGCGATGGTCGCATCGTTGCCGATCACCCGTGCGCACACCATGAGGGTGGCCTCCGGGATCACCGGGTTGACCTTGCCCGGCATGATCGACGAGCCCGGCTGCAGATCGGGGATGTGCAGCTCGCCCAGGCCCGTGTTGGGGCCGGAGCCCATCCAGCGCAGGTCGTTGTTGATCTTGGTCAGGGACACCGCGATGGTGCGCAGTGCGCCGGATGCCTCGACCAGGCCGTCGCGGTTGGCCTGCGCCTCGAAGTGGTCCTTGGCCTCGGTGATGGGCAGCTCGGTCTCGGCCGCCAGCAGCGCGATGACCTGCTGCGGGAAGCCGAGGGGGGTGTTGATCCCGGTGCCCACGGCGGTGCCGCCCAGCGGCACTTCGGCGACGCGGGGGAGCGCCGCGCGTACCCGCTCGATGCCCAGGCGCATCTGGCGTCCGTAGCCGCCGAACTCCTGGCCGAGGGTCACCGGGGTGGCGTCCATCAGGTGGGTGCGGCCGGACTTGACCACGGTCTTCCACAGCTCGGCCTTGGCCTCGAAGGCGACCGCGAGGTGATCCAGCGCCGGGATCAGATCGTCGATGAGGGCCTGGGTGACGGCGACGTGCACCGAGGTCGGGAACACGTCGTTGGAGGACTGCGACGCGTTCACGTGGTCGTTCGGGTGCACCGGAGTGCCCAGCCGCTGCGTTGCGAGGGTGGCCAGCACCTCGTTCATGTTCATGTTCGAGCTCGTGCCCGAGCCGGTCTGGTAGATGTCGACCGGGAACTGGTCGTCGTACCGGCCCGAGACGACGTCGTCTGCGGCGGCGGCGATGGCATCGGCGGTGTCGGCCGGCAACACCCCGAGGTCCTTGTTGGCCAGTGCCGCGGCCTTCTTGATGCGTGCCAGCGCGGCGATCTGGGCGGGCTCGAGGCCGGAGCCCGAGATCGGGAAGTTCTCCACGGCACGCTGGGTCTGGGCGCCGTACAGCGCGGATGCGGGAACCCGCACCTCGCCCATGGTGTCGTGTTCGATGCGGTACTCGGTGTCGGTCACTTTCGCTCCTCTTGAAAACGGGTCCTGGGTCTTCACAGTCCGGCGATGGTGATCGGGCCTGCGGTCACGTGCGGCACCACCGTGCCCTCGCCGAGATTGTAGACCGCTCCGACGATCCCCAATCGGCCGTCGGCGACCGCGTTCGCGATCATCGCCGACGAACCCAGCAGTTCGGCGACGGTGTCGCGCACGTGCTCGCGGCCGACGCGTGCGGCATCCACCGTGTCGGGACTCGTGTGGTCCGCACGCATCACGCGCTGCACGGTGGGCACGATGGTCGCGATCAGCCGCCAGATGGCCGGCGGCAGGGCCGGGGCGTCCACCCGGGTGCTGTCGATGGCCGCGCGCACCGCGCCGCACGACTCGTGCCCGAGCACCAGCAGCAGCGGTGCCTGCAGGATCCCGACCCCGAACTCGATGCTGCCGACAGCGGCAGCACCGACCACCTGGCCGGCGTTGCGCACGACGAACATGTCGCCCAGGCCCTGATCGAAGATGATCTCGGCGGTGGGCCGGGAGTCGGAGCAGCCGAAGAACACCGTGTGCGGGTGCTGGCCGTCGGCCAGCGAGTCGCGCCGCGCCGGGTCCTGGTGCGGATGCTGGACCGTGCCCCCTACGAAGCGCTCATTTCCGGCAGCGAGCGCATCCCAGGCCTGCTGCGGGGTGAGAGAGGGGGGTACGGTCATGGCTTTTCCTTCCGGAGGGCGGTGATCTGGTGGGTCAGTCCCGCGGCGGCGACGGCCGCGGTGCGCGCGTCGGTGGCGCCGTAGATGAGAATCCGGTCAGGTCCGGCAACCGTCCCGATCGCATAGTCGATGCTGGTGGCCGCCGACGGATTCGAGATCGCATAGCGCGTCCACTCGATGCCGTCGATGCGCACCGTGCCGTCGGCTCCGGCGCCGGCCAGCAGTCGCGCGTCCCAGGCCGGGTCGGCGTCGAAGCCCTGCGCGACGCGCAGAAAGCCGGTGGCTTCGGCGGTCGCGTAGACGATGGTCCAGGTCGTCACCTGCTGACCCGAGACCTCTGCTGAGTTGACCCGCCAGCCGGCCGGCACCTCGGGCACGATCACGGTGCGGCCATAGGCCGATGCGGCGTCGCCCGCGACGGCGGACACGTCGATGGCCGGAGCGGACTTGAAGTCGCCCCGCGGCGTGATCAGCACGACCACGGCGACCACGGCGAGCGTGACCAGCAGCGCGGCCAGGAGGCCCCGCACGGTCTGGCTGGAGCGGTAGACCCGGGAGGACTCGGCCTTGCGGGCGCTGGTCTCGGCCGCCGTCTCGGGTCTGCCGAGTTCGGCGACGATGCGATGGCGGTCGGCCATCACGCCTCCGTCTCGGCCTGCGCGCGGGCGTCGTCCAGGCGGCGTTTGGCGCCGAGCAGCCATTGCTCGCAGCGAGCGGCCAATGCCTCACCGCGCTCCCAGAGCGCCAGGGATTGCTCCAGCGTGGGTGCGCCCTGCTCGAGTTCGGCCACCACGCGCACGAGCTCGTCGCGCGCCTGCTCGAAGGTCAGGGACGCGGTCTCGGCGACGCCCTGGCTCGGTTCGGTCATGCTCTACAGCTTAGTTCCGGTTGCCTCCGGCCCCGATTCGGCGACCTCGCCCCGCGCCGTGGCCCGCACCGACCCGCGCGCGAGCGTCACGGTCAGCGGCGTGCCCGCCGGCGCCTGGTCGGCATCGCGCAGGATCACCCCGTCGGCCAGATGAGCGATCGCGTAGCCGCGCGCCAGCGTCGCGCCGGGGGAGAGCGCCCGGAGGGTGGCGCGCAGTTCGGCGACGCGGCGGGACTGCACATCCATCGCGCGATCGACCGTGTCGCGGCCGCGGGCGGTCAGCAGCCAGACGTCCTGCGCGCGCGGCTGCAGCAGCTGGTCCGGATCCCGCAGCACCGGGCGGGTGCGCAGCTGCTCGAGCGCGGCGATGTCGTGCGCGACGCGGGTGGTCAGCCGCGTGGCCAGGCGTGATCTGAGCTGGGCCACCAGGGCGCGCTGCTCGCCGACATCCGGCACCACCCGCTTGGCGGCATCGGTGGGGGTGGATGCCCGCAGGTCGGCGACGTCGTCCAGCAGCGGCCGGTCGTTCTCGTGTCCGATCGCGCTGACGACGGGGGTGGATGCCGCGGCCACGGCGCGCAGCAGCCGTTCGTCGCTGAACCCGAGCAGCGCCTGCGGGTCGCCGCCGCCGCGGGCGATGATGATCACGTCCACGTCGGGATCGGCATCCAGGCTCGCCAGGGCGGCCAGCGTCTCGGGCACGCAGCGATCGCCCTGGACGGCGGCGTACACGGTGCGCAGCCGCACCTGCGGCCAGCGCAGCTCGGCGCCCCGGTGCACGTCCTTCTCGGCGTCGGACCGCTCGCCGGTGATCAGGCCGATGCAGTGGGGCAGGAACGGCAGGCGCTTCTTGCGCGCCGGGTCGAACAGGCCCTCCGCGCGCAGCTGCACGCGCAGCCGTTCGAGCCGCTCCAGCTGGTCGCCCAGCCCTGCCCGCCGCATCTGCGATACCGTGAAGGTGAAGTCGCCGCCGCGGGCGTAGTAGTCCGCTTTCACGCACGCGATGACGCGGTCACCGACCTCCAGGTCGTCCGGCAGCCGGGCCCGCACGTTGGACCACAGCCGGAACGACAGCGTCGCGTCGGCTCCGGCATCCTTCATGCGCCCGTACACGGCCCCGCCGCGCACGTTCCACGATGTCAGCTCACCCTCGACCCACACCGCGCCCCACCGCTGCACGAAGCCGTGGATGGTCTCGTTCAGCCGCGACACCGATGTCGGCGCCTGGCTGCTCGAGTCACGCGGGTGCACGGAGTCCGGCGGGGGCGCCTGGTCGGCCGGTTCGGGCCGGAACGTGGTCATGGTGTCCTTCCGTCGGCGGCGCCACCCGGGCCATCTTCAGCGTCGCGACCGTAGTATCGGTGGGGTGAGCAACCCCGTCATGGCTGTGCCCGTGCTGGTGCCGACACCGCGTGTGCCGGCGCCGCGGCGACCGGTGCGGGCGGAGCCGCTCCAGGATATCCCGACGTCCGGACACAAGCGGGTGCTGGTGGCCGCGCCGCGCGGGTACTGTGCGGGCGTGGACCGGGCGGTGCTCGCGGTGCAGAAGGCGCTGGAGCGCTTCGGAGCGCCGGTGTACGTGCGCAAGCAGATCGTGCACAACGTCCATGTCGTCACCGAGCTGGAGGCCGCCGGCGCCGTGTTCGTCGACGAGGTCGACGAGGTCCCCGAGGGCGCCCACGTCGTCTTCAGCGCGCACGGAGTCGCCCCGGCGGTCGTGCAGGCGGCGGCGGATCGGGGCCTGCAGGCGATCGACGCGACCTGCCCGCTGGTGACCAAGGTGCACCGCGAGGCGGTGCGGTTCGCCCGTGGCGGCCGCGAGATCCTGCTGATCGGCCATGCCCGGCACGAAGAGATCGAAGGCATCACGGGTGAGGCCCCTGAGCATGTCACCGTGGTGGACTCGCCGGCGGCGGCCGATACCGTGCAGGTGCGGGACCCCGCCAACGTGGTGTGGCTGTCGCAGACGACGCTGTCGGTGGATGAGACCATGCAGACGGTGCGCCGGCTGCGCGAGCGCTTCCCGCTGCTGGCGGACCCGCCCACCGACGACATCTGCTACGCGACGCAGAACCGGCAGGTGGCGATCAAGAAGGTCGCGGCCGATGCCGACCTGGTGATCGTCGTCGGCTCGGCGAACTCATCGAACAGCATGCGCCTGGTCGAGGTGGCGCGCGCGGGCGGCGCCCGGGCGGCGCAGCGCGTGGACTACGCCGACGAGATCCGGCAGGAGTGGCTGGACGGCGTCACCACCGTGGGCGTGACCAGCGGGGCATCCGTGCCCGAGGTGCTGGTGCGCGAAGTGCTCGCCCAGCTCGCCGAGGCCGGCTACCGCGATGTCGAAGAAGTGCACACCGCCCAGGAGGATCTGGTGTTCGCACTGCCCAAGCAGCTGCGCGACGACGCCGACGGCGTCTCGGGCCGAGGAGGTCGTCGATGAGCGCACCGCAGCCGAACGGTCGCCCGCGGCCCCAGTACGGCGAATACGCGTCGGCCGAAGAGCAGCGCGCCCGCATCCGGGAGCCCGCGTCGCCGGCGCCGCCGGTCGGGCCGGCGCCCGCAGCGCCGCCGCCGGCATCGGGGATGAGGCCCGCCCGCGCCGCCGCATCGCGGCATCCGGTCGATCGGATCGTGACGATCGCGCTGCTCGCCTATGGCGGCGTCAACGTGCTGCTGTCGGTGATGTCGTTCGTCAACCTCGCCGAGGTGGTGGGCACGACCTACACGATGATGGGGGTGCCCGGGCACTTCACCGACACTGCGGCCGCCCACGCATGGGGCATCGCCGCGGCCGTCGTCATGGTCGTCGGCTATCTGGGCACGCTGCTGCTGTCGGTCCGGGCGATCCGCCACGGGCGAAGGTCCTGGTGGATACCGGTGGTGGGCGCCGTGGTCAGCTACATCGGCGTCGTCATCTGCGTCGCGGTGCCGCTGATGAACGATCCGGCCTTCGTGGGCTATCTGCAGGCGCACTAGGGGCAGACTGGAACCATGCGGATCCCTCGCGCGCTGACCGCGCTCGCCCTGGCCACATCCGTCCTGGGCGCGGGCGCGCTGCTGTCGGGATGCGCTGCACCCACCGGGCCGCAGGTCGTGCTGAAGGTGATGCATTCGACCGCCGGCGACGTGGTGGCCGACGCCGACGGTCACGCGGTGTACCTCTATGCGAAAGACACCCAGAACTCGGGTGAGAGCGTCTGCGACAGCGCGTGCCTGGCCAGCTGGCCGGCGGTGACGACCACGTCGACCTCGCCCGGCGGCGCGGGCCTGTCCGGCACGGTCGGCGAGATCCCGCTGTCCGGCGGTCACTACCAGGTGACGTTCAATGGCTGGCCGCTGTACACCTTCGACGGCGACGTCGTCGCCGACACGATCAAGGGTCAGGGCGCCGGCGGCGTCTGGTGGCTGCTGTCGCCGAACGGCGAGCGGGTCACCGAGATCGGCCGCTGACGCCGCGCCCGGCAGGACGCCCCGGTCGGGACATCCGGCCCGGGCGACCGGTCAGGACTGGCTCTTGCCGAATGAGCCGAGCTGCTTAGTGGCCTCGACCACCCGGGCGGCCAGGGCGGTCTCGGCGATCTTGCCCCATGCGCGCGGGTCGTACTGCTTCTTGTTGCCGACCTCGCCGTCCAGCTTGAGCACGCCCGCATAGTTCTCGAACATGTAACCGGCGACCGAGCGGGTGAAGGCGTACTGCGTGTCGGTGTCGATGTTCATCTTCACGACGCCGTTGGCCACGGCAGTGGCGATCTCTTCGTCGGACGAGCCGGACCCGCCGTGGAAGACGAGCTCCAGCGGCAGCGGACCGGTGCCGAAGCGCTGGGCGATGCCCGCCTGGATCTCGCCGAGCAGCTCGGGCCGCAGCTTGACGTTGCCGGGCTTGTACACGCCGTGCACGTTGCCGAAGGTGAGCGCGGCGATCCACCGGCCCGCCTCGCCCAGGCCCAGCGCCTCGACGGCCTTCGCGACGTCACCGGTGGTCGTGTAGAGCGCGTCGTTGGTGCCTTCGTGCTTCACACCGTCCTCTTCGCCGCCGACGACGCCGATCTCGACCTCGAGGATCGCGTTGATGTTCTTCAGCCGGGGGAGCAGATCCTTCGCGATCTCGAGGTTCTCGGCCAGCGGCACCGCCGAGCCGTCCCACATGTGCGACTGGAAGATCGGGTTGCGTCCGGCCTTGACCTCTTCTTCGGATGCCTCGATCAACGGCAGCACGAAGTCGGCCAGTGCCGGCTTGGGGCAGTGGTCGGTGTGCAGCGCGATCGTGATCGGATAGTTCTTGGCGACCTCGGTGGCATACTTCGCGAACGCGAGCGCGCCGGAGGCGCGGCCGGTCACGGTATGGCCGGCGAAGTAGTCGGCCCCGCCGGTGGTGACCTGGATGATGCCGTCCGAGCCGGCCTCGGTCAGACCCTGCAGGATGCCGTTGATGCTCTGCGAGCTCGAGGCATTGATGGCCGGGTAGGCGAAGCCGCCGCTCTTGGCGCGGTCGAGCATGTCGGCGTACTGATCGGGGGTGGCGACGGGCATGGCGTGCGCTCCTTGGTCGTGGTGAAGTCGTGGCGGGGGGGGGGTGGAGTCGAGGGTGCTTCGCCTTCAACTCTAGCGAAGCGTGCACGGGTCATTCCGGCCCGGCAGCACGTCGGGGGAGCCGTCGGGATGACACGGACGAAAGAACCGCTGTTTCTTCGGCGGAATTCGCTGGGAATCGGCCTGATTCCTGCCGGGCGGGGCGCTATCGTGACCTCATGATCACTCCTGCAACAGACGTGAGCACGCCCGCAGCCTCGCAGGAGGGCACCCGAGCGGCTCCGCTGCGGCCGGACCGCAACATGGCCTTGGAGCTGGTGCGTGCCACCGAGGCGGCGGCGATCCGCGCGGTGCCGTTCATCGGTCGCGGGCAGAAGGAAGCGGCAGACGGCGCGGCCGTCGACGCCATGCGGGCGTTTTTGACCACGGTCGAGTTCGACGGCACGATCGTCATCGGCGAAGGCGAGAAGGACAACGCGCCGATGCTGTACAACGGCGAGCACGTCGGCAACGGCCACGGTCAGCAGTACGACATCGCCGTCGACCCGATCGACGGCACCTCGCTGACGGCGGCGGGCCGCAACAACGCGCTGTCGGTGATCGCGGTGTCCGATCACGGCACCATGCTGGACGCCTCCAGCGTGTTCTACATGGACAAGCTCGTCACCGGACCCGCCGGCGTCGGCATCGTCGACATCCGGCTGCCCATCGGCGAGAACATCCGGCTGCTGGCGAAGGCGCTGGGCAAGCCCGTCGACGAGATCGTCGTCTCGGTGCTGCACCGCCCCCGGCACGAGAAGCTCATCGACGAGATCCGCGAAGCCGGTGCCGGCACCCGGCTGATGAGCGACGGCGACGTGGCCGGCGGCATCAATGCGGCCCGGCACGGCGCGCCCACCGACATGTGCGTGGGCGTGGGCGGCAGCCCCGAGGGCATCGTCACGGCGTGCGCCATCAAGGCGCTGGGCGGGCACATCCAGGGCCGGCTGTGGCCGCGCGACGACGACGAGAAGCAGCGGGGCGCGGATGCCGGGCTGCGCATGGACGGCCACGTCTACGAGGCGGAGGATCTGGTGCGCGGCAACAACACGCTGTTCGTGGCCACCGGCGTCACCAACGGCGAGCTCGTGGCGGGCGTGCGCCGCGAGGGCGGATACGTCTACACCGAGAGCGTCGTGCTGCGCAGCGCATCGGGCACGCTGCGGCGGATCTCGTCGGAGCACCTCGTCTCGAAGTGGCTGTGACCACACGCGGCAGCGGCCGCACGTGACAGATGAGAATCCTGTGATCGGTGCGCACGGGGTGCACGGAATGCGGCCGATTCCCGGATAGTCGTGGCAGAATCGTCGCGGCCGGAGCGATCCGTCAGGGCGCCCGGCCGTTGAGGAGACGCATACATGGCTGCAGACGCACACGATCTGTCCCCGCGTACCGGAGCTCATGCCGTCGTGGCAGACGCTCTCTCGCGCACCGGCGGGCACAAGCCGATCGAGGTGGACCCCGCCCGCCGTCCCGATGTGCTGTTCCGCGTCCGCCATGAAGACGGCGAGCAGATCAGCGCCTGGTGGATGATCGGGGCCTTCGTCGTCGTCTCTTCTGCCGTGATCGCGTTGCTCAGCTTCATTCCCGGCGGTCACTGACCGCGATCCGGGTGCGCATGTCGCCCACATCCGCGACAAGGGCGTGCTCGTCGAAGTCGCCGAGCAGCTCTGGAGCGGTCAGTCGCCTCGTGGTCTTGTCGATCACGCCGGGTTCGTCGAGCGCGTCCAGCTTGGTCTGGTCGATTCCGGGAAAGCGGCGTGCGCTGACCAGCACGCGCGACTCGAGCGAGCCGGCGAAGCGGTTGTAGCTGTCGACCGTGCGCTCGATCGCACGGCGCAGATCGTCGGCGTGGGCCGCCAGCGAGGACAGGCGGCTGTACAGTTCGTTGCCGAGGTCGAACAGGCGCCGCGCCTCCTGTGAGACGTCCTGCTGCGTCCAGGTGTAGGCCACGGTCTTCAGCACCGCCCAGAGGTTGACCGGAGAGGCGAGGGCGACCCGTTTTGCGAACGCGTACTCCAGCAGAGCGGGATCCCCTTCCAGCGCCGCGCCGAGCAGCGACTCGCTGGGAATGAAGCAGATGACGAATTCGGGGCTCGAGTCGAGCCCCGCCCAGTACGTCTTCTTCGCCAGGGCGTCCACGTGCGAGCGGACGGCCTTCACATGGCGCTGCAGCAGCGCCTGTCGCCGGGCGCCCTCATCGCCCGTCGCGGTCAGCGGGATCGCGGCGGCCTCGAGGTACGCGTCCAACGGGACCTTGGCGTCGACGGCGAGCGACTTCGCACCCGGGAGACGGATGATCATGTCCGGACGGCCGGCACCGGCATCGGTCTCGAGGGAGGACTGCACGTCGAAGTCCACGTGGTGGGTGAGTCCGGCGGCCTCGACTACGCGGCGCAGCTGCGTCTCGCCCCATACCCCCCGGGTGCTGCCCGAGCGCAGCGCGCCGGCCAGCGATTCGGCGGTGGCACGGAGTGCCGATTCGGTCTCGTTGGTGCGGCGCAGCTGCTCGCTCAGCGCGCCGTACTGCTCGTGCCTGTCGTGTTCGAGCTCGTCGACCTTGCGCTGCATCGTCTGCAGGGTCTCGTGCACCGGCCCGAGGGCGCGCAGCACCGCCTGCTCGCGCCGCTCGCGCTCCTCGCGCGTCGCCTGGTCGGCACGGGACTGACCGGCCGTCTCGCGGTAGTGCTCCTGCAGCTGGGCGAGCTGCGCGCGCAGCCCCTGGGCTGCGGTCTCGGCGGCGATCGTCCGTGCGGTCAGATCCGCCCGCGCGTGCGCGGCGCGGGCGGCGCGGACCGCCCACCCGGCGGCGAATCCGGTGGCCAGCACGAGCACGGCGATCAGCAGGGTTGCGGCATCCATGTCCTCAGCATGACCGGGGCCTCCGACATCGGGCGTGCGGCGCACGGCAGACGCGTGCCGCGCCCATAGGATGACTCGGTGACGTTGACGGTATGGCTCTCCCTTCTCGCCGCGTGCGTCGTGATCAGCCTGACGCCGGGCGCCGGGGCGATCAACACGATGTCGAACGCGCTGAACGAGGGGTGGCGCCGCTCGCTGTGGGGAGTGATGGGGCAGCAGCTCGCCCTCATCGTGCACGTCGTGATCGTGGCGGCGAGGGTCGGCCTGCTCGTGGCGCGGTCCGAGGTGCTGTTCGAGACCATCCGGTATCTCGGGGCGGCCTACCTGGTGTTCCTCAGCATCCGGATGATCGTGACCCGGCCGGTCGTCGCGGCCGACGTCGCAGATCCCTCCCGCCGGCGCGAGAGCGCGCCGTCGATGATCCGACGCGGGTTCTGGGTCAACCTGCTCAATCCGAAGGCGATCGTCTTCTTCCTCGCGTTCGTGCCGCAGTTCATCCGACTCGATCAGCCGCCGCTCGGGCAGTACCTCATCCTGATCGGCACCGTCATCGTCGTGGACGTGGTCGTGATGTGGTTCTTCTTCGCCGCCGCGGCGGAGCCCTTCCGACGCTTCGTGCGCACTCCGCGCGGGCAGAAGCGGCTCGACATCGTGTTCGGCGTACTGTTCATCGCCGTCGCGGGGCTCCTGCTGCTCGTGCGCTGAGCGCGGCGCGCTCAGGCCGCGGTGAAGACCGGCTCGCGCACGTCGGCGGCGGGGTCGAGCACCTTCACCGCGAGCCCGTGCCGCCGGGCGAGGTCATCCAGGTCCTCGGCCCCCGCGCGGCGCGCGGTGTCGATGACGATGTGTGCGCACGCCTCGGCATCGGCCGTCGCCTCATGGTGGGCGAAATCACCGAATCCGGCCTCGGCCGCCGCGACCGGCAACCGGTACGAGGGCAGTGCGTACGCGCGGCGGGCGAGCTGGAGCGTGCACAGGTACCGGTACGGCGGGCAGATGTCCCCGGTGGCCTGGCAGGCCCGGCGCAGCACGGCCATGTCGAACCCGGCGTTGTGCGCGACCAGCACGTCGGCGCCGGCGAAGGCGGCGATGTCGTCGAGCTGTGCGCTCCAACCCTTCGCGCCGGCGACGTCCTCTGGGTGGATGCCGTGGATGCCGATGTTGACGTCGAAGAAGCGGTCGTGACCGGCCGGCGGACGGATCAGCCAGCCGGCATGGGCGACGACCCGGCCGGCCCGGACCCGGACCAGGCCCACGGCGCAGGCGGAGGCGGAACTGGAATTCGCGGTCTCGAAGTCGATCGCGGTGAAATCCAGTGGCACGCGTCCACTTTCGCGCCGCGATGTCTGCGTGGCGGGCAGGCGCGCCGTGACAGAAGCAGGCTGATACCGTCCGGCACCGGCGCAGACCGTGGCCAGGCGCGCATTCAGCTTGCTTCGGCCACGTCGTAGGGTCGAGACATGGCCACTCGCGATGAGATGTCCCGTTCCTTCGGCAGCGCCGCCGGTGTGTACGACGCCGGGCGGCCGGAGTATCCCGCCGAGGCCGTGGCGTGGATGCTGGAGCCGGTGCGCGGCGGCGTGCGCCCGCGGGTGGCCGATGTCGGCGCCGGCACGGGCAAGCTCACCCGGGTCCTCACCGAATCAGGCGCTGCGCCGGTCGCGATCGACCCGGACCCCGCGATGCTCGAGCAGCTGCGTCAGGCGGTGCCGGGCGTGCCGACCTTCGTCGGCACCGGCGAGAAGCTGCCGCTGCCGGATGGGTCGGTGGACGCCGTCGTGTTCGGGCAGGCGTGGCACTGGGTCGAGCCGGCTGCGGCGAGCGCCGAAGTGGGCCGGGTGCTGCGCCCGCAGGGAGTGCTCGGCCTGATCTGGAACCTCCGCGACAACCGTGTGGCGTGGGTGGCCGAGATGACGGCGATCATGCACGGCAGCGCGGCGGAGATCATGATGGCCGGTCCCGGGCCCGAGGTGCGCGCGCCCTTCGAGCAGCCGGAGCAGCGCAGCTGGGATTGGCCGCGTCCGATGACCCGCGCGCGGCTGTGGGACATGGTGCACTCGCGCAGCTACATCATCACCGCCGCACCCGCCGAGCGGGAGCGCATCGACCGTGAGCTGGAGGTCGTCTTCGACCGGATCGGCGCCGTCGGCGACGCCGTCATCGAGCTGCCGTACCGGACGACGGCGTTCCGCGCCGCCCGGCCGTAGCGCGGCGGGCCCCGGCATCCCGCCCCGTAGACTGGGTGCCCGTGGCCCTCACCATCGGAATCGTCGGACTGCCCAACGTCGGCAAGTCCACCCTCTTCAACGCACTGACCCGCAACCAGGTGCTCGCGGCGAACTATCCGTTCGCGACGATCGAGCCCAACATCGGGGTCGTGAGCCTGCCCGATGAGCGCCTGGACCGGCTGGCCGAGCTGTTCCACAGTGCGCGCACGCTGCCGGCCAGCGTGTCGTTCGTCGACATCGCCGGCATCGTCCGCGGCGCGAGCGAGGGGGAGGGGCTGGGCAACCAGTTCCTGGCAAACATCCGCGAGGCCGACGCGATCGCGCAGGTCGTGCGCGGATTCGCCGACCCCGACGTCGTGCACGTGGACGGTGACGTGAATCCGCAGGGCGACCTGGAGACGATCAACGCGGAGCTCATGCTCGCCGACCTGCAGACGCTCGAGAAGGCGCTGCCGCGGTATGAGAAAGAGGTCAAGGGACGCCGGCTCGATGCGGCGGTGCTCGAGGCGGCGACCGCGGCCAAGGACTCCCTGGAGCGCGGCGTGCTGCTGTCGGCGGCGGGCCTGGACCTGCAGCCGATCCGCGAACTCGGGCTGCTGACGGCCAAGCCGTTCATCTTCGTCTTCAACGTCGACGAAGCAGTGCTGACGGATGCCGCGCGCGAGGCGGAGCTTCAGGCGCTGGTCGCGCCCGCCCACGCCGTGTTCCTGGACGCCAAGATCGAGTCGGAGCTGATCGACCTCGATCCGGCCGATGCCGCCGAGCTGCTGGCATCCACGGGGCAGGAGGAGTCCGGGCTGGCCCAGCTGGCGCGCATCGGCTTCGACACCCTCGGGCTGCAGACGTATCTGACGGCCGGGCCCAAGGAGGCCCGTGCGTGGACGATCGGCAAGGGCTGGAAGGCGCCGCAGGCGGCCGGAGTGATCCACACCGACTTCGAGAAGGGCTTCATCAAGGCCGAGGTCATCTCGTTCGACGATCTCATGGAGCTCGGGTCGATCGTCGAGGCCCGCGCGCACGGCAAGGCGCGCCTGGAGGGCAAGGACTACGTGATGCACGACGGCGATGTGGTCGAGTTCAGATTTAACGTATAGCGTTATGCGCAAGCTCGAGTTGATTCACGCGGCCAGGGATCTCGAGGATCTTCGTGTCCCGCCGGGGAACCGGTGGGAGCAGTTGCGTGGCGACTGCCGAGGTCAGCACAGTATCCGGGTCGACTCTCAGTGGCGGATCTGCTTCGCCTGGCGAGATGGAGGTGCGGAAGATGTCGAACTCGTCGACTACCACTGAGCCCGACCTGATCGAGCCGATCCATCCGGGAGAGATCCTGATGGAGGACTTTATCGAGGGCTTGGGAATCACGCAGAACAAGCTGGCAGTGTCGATCGGGGTGCCGCCGCGGCGAATCAATGAGATTGTGCACGGCAAGCGGGGGATCACGGCCGACACGGCGATCCGCTTGGCGCGCTACTTCGGGACGTCCGAGGAGTTCTGGATGAACCTGCAGTCGAACTACGAGCTGCGGCGCGAACGCCGCGCGCTGCGCGAGAAGGTCGCGGCGATCACGCCGCTGGAGGTCACGTGAACGGGTTGCTGCCACGTCGCGTGGTCCGCGTGACGCGGCTGTCCGAGAGGTGTGGGAAGAGACGGGTCTGCGGGTACGCGTGACTCGATCGCCAGGCGTGGAGCACTACGACATGTCTGCGGACTCTTGACGCGCTCCATTTGGAGGCGGCGATTCGCCTCGACGCGGATGCGATTCTCAGCTACGATCCTCGGCTGATGCAGGCAGCGGCCGCGATAGGGATTGACGTCGTCGCCCCGGGCGCTCAGCGGGGTAGCCGATGAACCAAGAACTCCTGAGCGCTGGGCCCGACCGTCGACTGGTCGGAAAGGTTGTGGCGTACGTCGTGGAGGGCGGTGAGCTGGCCGTCGAAACCGGACCTTCACGAGCGCCACTTCTTCCAGCTTTCGCCGATCGTGTGGACTGACCGCTGACGCTGACATAACCCGGTGGAGCTCCGGTTCAACGTGTGATCCGCAACGGCACTCCCGTCGGCGTCTCCTGTGGTCGCGGCGATGGCGCCCGGCACCACGGCGGGGTCGGTCGCGACGTCGGCACCCGTTAGGGTCGAAGGCGACGCGTTTCGTGAGAGGACAGACGATGGCCCAGACCCAGGTGCTCGACCCCGGCGGCCGTGCCATCCCCTATGTCGACGAGGGCAGGGGACCGGCAGTGGTGCTGATTCCGGGGCGGGGTCTGAATTCTGCGTACCTTGCGACCCTCGCCGAGATGCTCACGGAAGCCGACCACCGCGTCGTGCGCATCGGATCGCGCCGGCCGGCGCCGGACGCACCCCTCACGATGCATGACCTCGCCCGCGACGTCGTCGACGTGCTCGATCACCTCGGCATCGACGACGCGTGGATCGGCGGCCACGCGTTCGGCGGCGCCGTCGCGCGCACGGTGGCGCTGGATCACGCCGACCGGGTTGACGGCGTGCTGCTGCTGGGCGTGCAGACCGCGACGACGGGAGTCGCCGAGCTGCCTGCATCGCTCGAGGGTGCACGCGATGCGCAGGCGGACGCTCTGCAGGATGCTGCGCTCGCGGCCACTGTGCTGCAGGAGTGGGCCGGCCTTGCGCCGCACGTCCCCGTGCTCGTCATCCAGAGCAGCGACGACGCGGTCACCCCTCCGGCCAACGGCGAGGCCCTGCGCGACTCGGCGCCCGACCGGGTGAGTGTGGTGGCCGTCGATGGGGGCGGGCACTTCTTCGCCGGCACCCACCCGGGTGCGGCCGCCTGGGCGATCGAGGACTACCTCGACTGGGACTGACCGGCGTGGATGAGCCCGAGACCGCCGAGCAGCTGATGCGCTCGCGGTTCGATGCGTTCCGCCGCGGCGACGCCGCCTGGCTGCTGCGCACCTGGCATCCGTCCACCAGGCCGGTCGCGCTCGACCTGACCGGCAACCCCCGGTGGCGCGGGCTGCAGATCGTCGACGTCGTCGACGGCGGGGCCGGCGACGATACCGGCATCGTCGAGTTCCGGGCCACCCATTTCGCAGACGAAGGCATCGGCATCCTGCACGAGCGCTCCCGCTTCGTCCGCCAAGACGGGCGCTGGTTCTACCTGGACGGCGAGATCCGCGGGTGACCGGCGCCGCTGCGGAACATGGCAGGATGGCGTCATGCCGGAGTCGCCGGAGGTGCAGTCGCTCGCCGAGACGCTCGACCGGCGAGTGACCGGATGCCGCATCCACGGAGTCGATCTCGTCGAGTTCCGCGCCATGAAGACGCGCGGCCGACCGCTGGCGAGCCTGGTGGGCGCCTCGATCGCCGGAGTGCACCGGATCGGCAAATACCTCGACATCGCGCTCGAGTCCGGCCACGTGGTGATCTCGCTGGGCCGGCACGGATGGGTGCGCTGGACGGATGCGGCCGGTGTGGCGGCGGACGGCGGTGTGGCGCCGGCGCTGGTCGTGCTGACCTTCGACTGCGGAACGCTGGAGCTGACCGACGCCGGCTCCTGGGTATCGGTGGGCGTGTGGCTCACAGACCGCCCCGATGCGGTGCCGGCCATCGGCAAGCTCGGCCCGGATCCGCTCGACCCGGATTTCTCCCGCGACATCGTGGATCGGGCCGTGGCCGGCCGGCGCAAGCAGCTGAAGGCGATCCTGCAGGAGCAGGAGTCGTTCGCCGGCATCGGCAACGCCTACTCCGACGAGATCCTGCACCGCGCTCGACTGTCGCCCCTCGTGCACGGCGATCTGCTGACCGACGGCGAACGGGCGCGCCTGTTCGCCGCGATGCGCGACGTGCTCGGTGCCGCGACCCGCGCGCGCCGCGGCATCCCGATCGAGACCCTCAAGCAGGCCAAGATCGACGCGATGGTCGTGCACGGGCGCGGCGGGCAGGCCTGCCCGGCCTGCGGGGGCGTCATCCACGATCTCGCCTTCGGCGGCACGACCGCGCAGTACTGCCCGAGCTGCCAGACGCCCGGGGTGGTTGTGACGTGAGCCGGTGACCATGGCGCGATCAGCGCCGACGGCACCTGTCGGCGGTCGCGCCCGGGATGGTAGTGTGCGACGCGACGGGCGATGACTGGGGCAACGCACGCCACCGAGCAGCCTTCGGTGCGCAGTCTCGGCCGCATGATGATCTGTCTGGTCGTCATCCACTGGGGAAGAGCGGAGAAGCGGAAATGGGTCTTTCGAACGCCAAGGTCGAGCCGGCGATACCGGTGTCCGACATGGAGAAGGCGAAGGAATTCTACGAGGGCAAGCTCGGTCTGACGGGAGGTCGGCCGATCGGCGACGGCGGCATCACCTACCCGGCCGGTTCGGGCCGCGAGATTCACATCTACCCGTCGCCGGCCAACGCCGGCGCCTCCAAGGGCACGATCGCCGCGTGGGAGGTGGAGGATCTGGAAGCGACCGTGGACGAACTCACGGCAGCCGGCGTGGTCTTCGATCAGTTCGACGCCGGTCGGGTCAAGACCAACGCCAAGGGCATCGCCGAGATGGGCGAGGACCGGATGGCCTGGTTCCGGGACCCGGACGGCAACGTCTTCGGGATCGCCCAGCTCTGAGGGCTCACGCTGACGCTATGCGAACCAAGGATGTCGGCGCCACGCCGCCGCCCCCGGTCTGGCTGGCCGCGGCCACAGGACTGCAGCTCATGCTCGGCAGGCACTGCCGGCCGAGCAGGGGGTCCCGTCTGGCTGCGTTCGCGATCGCGGGCGGCAGCGCGGTCCTCGCTGCCCGGTCGGTCGCGGCGATGCGCCGCCACGGCACCACGATCAGCCCCGATCATCCCGAGCGCACCCGGGTGCTGGTCGCCGACGGGCCGTTCGCCCTCACCCGCAACCCGGTCTACCTCGCGTTGACCGGGATGCTCGTGGCCCACGCCGTGCTGCGGCGCTCGCTCGCGATGCTGGTGCCGGCGGCGGGGTTCGTCGCCGTCATCGACCGCACGCAGGTCGCGCGCGAGGAGCAGGCGCTGCGTCACCGCTTCGGCAAGCGCTACGACGCGTATCGCCGGGCCGTGCCGCGCTGGTTCGGCACGCCGGAGGCGTGACGCGCCCGGATGCCGGCAGGCCTACTAGCATTGAGTCATGGCCACTGCGAATCTTCCCGTCCCGACGCTGCAGCCCGTTCCGGCCCAGGCGAACCTGCTGACCGTGATCGAGGACGGTGCCTGCTGCGGCGTGGACGGCTGCTGCAGCAACTGATCACCGACAGGCGGGTGCGGATCACCGACAGGTGATGGCCTCGTCGTGCTCAGAACGGGGCGTCGGCTGCGTCATCGACCGGCTTGCGGATCAGGAACGCACCCGCCAGCAGCGGCAGTGACACGACCGCCGCGATCAGGAATGCACCGCGCGAGCCCCCGGCGGTCAGGGCGTCGCCCACTGCGCCGTCGGTGATCGAGATCGCCGACATGACGGCGATCATCGCCGCCACTCCGGCCGCGCCGGCCACCTGCTGCACCGTGCCCAGCACGGCGCTGCCATGTGAGTACAGCCGGCGCGGCAGCGAGGCCAGCGACGCCGTGAACAGCGGGGTGAACGAGAGCGCGAGGCCCAGCGCGAGCACGGTCTGCATCACCACGATGAACCACACCGGGGTGGCGGCATCCAGCGTTGTGTACACCCACAGCACGGCGACGGCCAGCACCGAGCCCGACACCAGCAGCGCCCGGGTGCCCCAACGGTCGTAGATCCGGCCGATGAACGGGCCGGAGAAGCCCATCGCGAGTGAGCCGGGCAGCAGGATCAGACCGGCCTCGAGCGCGTCCACGCCGCGCACCGCCTGCAGATACAGCGGCAGCACCGTGATGGCGCCGAAGAACGCGAACGACAGCAGCAGCATCTGCGCGATCGACAGCGAGAAGTTCGAGAAGCGGAACACGCGCAGGTCCAGCAGTGCGTCGTCGGCCCGCTGCAGCAGCAGCTGGCGCCACAGGAACAGACCCAGCGCCACGACGCCGACCACGAGCGAGCCGACCAGCCACCCGGCGGACCCGGCGGTGGCGCCCACCTGGCTCAGGCCATAGACGATGCCGCCGAAGCCGAACGCCGACAGCACGATCGACAGGGCATCCAGCGGCGCCTGCGACGTGTCGCCGACGTTGCGCATCCACCGCGCGCCCGCCGCCAGCGCGATCAGCGCGATCGGCAGCACGACGACGAAGTTCCACCGCCACCCGACGGTGTCCAGCAGAAAGCCCGACAGGGTCGGGCCGATCGCCGGCGCCAGAGCGATCACGATGCTGACCCGGCCCATCATGCGGCCGCGTGAGTGCGCCGGCACCACGGTCATCAGCGTGGTCATCAGCAGCGGCATCATGATGGCCGTGCCGGTGGCCTGCACGACCCGCGCCACCACCAGCATCTCGAACCCCGGCGAGAGCACGGCCAGCAGCGTGCCGGTCGAGAACAGCGACATCGCCGCGATGAACACCGCACGGGTCGTGAACCGCTGCAGCAGGAACCCGGTGATCGGGATCACGATCGCCATCGTCAGCATGAACGCCGTGGTCAGCCACTGCGCCGCGACGGCCGTGATGTGCAGGTCGTGGATCAGGTGTGGAATGGCCACGCCCATCGTCGTCTCGTTGAGCACGGCGGTGAAGGCGGCGGCCAGCAGCAGCCAGATCACGCGCGACTGCGCAGGCCCCAGCACGGTCGGGGCGGGGACGGTCGACGTCGTCGCGGGCACAGCCATGGGTGGGGTCTCCTCAAAGCGAACTCCAAGGATAACTGCGCTGCCCTCACCGGCATTCCCCCCATCTCGTGCGAATATTGCGGCATGGCACGACCGGCGTTGCACGCGATGGTGGCGGTGCGCGGCATCGTCGCGATCGTGGTCGGGGTCGCGATCGGCTTCGCACTGAGCCCTCTGCTGGGGCTGGCCGGCGGCATCCTGTCGGGCTGGGCCGCCTCCGCCCTCACAGCGGCACTGTGGATGCTGTTCGCGGTATGGCCGATGGATGCCGCGCAGACGCGCGCGCACGCGACGGCAGAGGACCCGGGCCGGCGGATCAGCAGGGTCATCGCCGTGCTCGGCAGCATCGCCAGCATCGCGGCGGTCGTCGTCGTGCTGACCGAGACCCGACAGGTCGGCGGCGGCGTCGCGTTCGCCCTGGCCGGCGTGGCGCTGGTCAGCGTCGCCGCGACGTGGCTGCTGATCCAGACGATCTACATCCTGCGCATCGCCGACACCTATTACCGTGAGCCGGTCGGCGGCATCTCGTTCAACCAGGACAGCGACCCCACGTACACGGACTTCGCCTATGTGTCGTTCGGGGTGGGCATGACCTACCAGATCGCCGACACCAACCTCACCGCAGGCGAGATGCGCCGGGTCATCATCGCGCAGTCGCTGCTGGGCTATCTGTTCGGTGCGGTGATCCTGGGCACCGTCATCAACCTGCTCGCCGGCCTGTGAGCGGCAGGCGACGGACCGGGTGGCGGTCGATAGGCTGAACGGATGAGCATGGGCGGCCGGGGCGGCGGATTCCGCGGCGTCGACATCGCCGCGCAGAAGAAGCTGAACGCCGCCGCGCCGCAGATCTCCGACCTCGGCCGGCGGGTGGTCGGACTGTTCCGCCCCTATCGGGGCCGGATCATCAGCACCGGGCTGCTGGTCGTGATCGGCGCCGGCGTCGCGGTCATCCCGCCGCTGATCGTGCAGCGGGTCTTCGACGACGCGCTGTTCCCGCTCGCCGGCGGCGGGCCGAACCTGAGCCTGCTGCTGAAGCTCGTGCTCCTGATGATCGGGCTGTTCCTGCTGTCGGCGGCATTCGGCGTCACTCAGACCTGGCTCACCTCGACGGTGGGCAACCGGGTCACCGGCGATCTGCGGGTGCGCCTGTTCGACCACCTGCAGGCCATGGAACTGGGCTTCTTCACACGGACCAAGACCGGTGTCATCCAGTCCCGGCTGCAGAACGACGTGGGCGCGGTCTCGGGGGTGCTCACCAACACCGTCACCAGCATCCTCGGCAACGTCGTCACGGTGATCGCGTCGCTGGTGGCCATGATCCTGATCGACTGGCGGCTGACGATCATCGCCGTCGTGATCATGCCGGTGCTGGTGCTCGTGCAACGGCGCGTCGGCCAGGTGCGGGCGCGCATCGCCGGGCAGACGCAGGAGTCGCTGTCGGAGCTGACCTCGATCACGCAGGAGACGCTGAGCGTGTCGGGCATCCTGCTGTCGAAGTCGTTCAACCGGCAGCGCACCGAGTCGGCGCGGTACGCCGACGAGAACCGCAACCAGGTGCGCCTGCAGGTGCGCCGGGCGATGAGCGGGCAGGGCTTCTTCGCCGTCGTGCAGGTGATCATGTCCAGCGTGCCGGCGATCATCTACCTGGTGGCCGGGTACCTCGTCGCCGGCGGCGCGGGGGCCGTCACGGCCGGCACCATCGTCGCGTTCACGACCGTGCAGGCCCGGCTGCTGATGCCGCTGATGGGGCTGATGCGGGTCGCGCTGGATCTGCAGACCTCCAGCGCCGTGTTCGCCCGCATCTTCGAGTACCTCGACCTGGTGCCGGCCATCGCCGACGGCCCCGGTGCGATCGCGGTGGCCGACGGACCCGGCCCGGTGGGACGCGTCGAGTTCCAGGGCGTCGTGTTCCGCTACCCGGATGCCGCCACCGAGGTGCGCCCCACCCTGCAGGGCATCTCGTTCGTCGCCGAGCCCGGGCAGCACGTCGCCTTCGTCGGGCCGTCGGGCGCCGGCAAGACCACGGTGCTGTACCTGACGCCGCGGATGTACGAGGCATCCGGCGGTGCCGTGCTGTTCGCCGGCACCGACGTGCGTCAGCTGTCGGCCGAGTCGATCATCGACTGCGTCGGGATCGTCTCACAGGAGACCTATCTGTTCCACGCCACGATCCGCGAGAATCTGCGCTACGCCAAACCCGACGCCACCGACGAAGAGCTGTTCGCCGCATGCACGGCCGCCAACATCCACCACATCATCGAGGGGTTCGAGCACGGTTACGACACGATCGTGGGGGAGCGCGGCTATCGGCTCTCCGGCGGTGAGAAGCAGCGCATCGCGATCGCCCGGGTGCTGCTGAAAGACCCCCCGGTGCTGCTGCTGGACGAGGCCACGTCCGCGCTGGACACCGTCTCGGAGCGCGTCGTGCAGGACGCGCTGGAGGCCGCTGCCCGCGGCCGCACGACGTTGTCGATCGCGCATCGGCTGTCCACCGTGATCGGCGCGGACATGATCCATGTGATCGACGCCGGCCGCATCGTGCAATCCGGCACGCACACCGAGCTGATCGCGCGCGGCGGCCTGTACGCCGAGCTGGCCGCGCAGCAGCTGGCTGCCAGCAGTGTGCTGCAGTCCGAGCACACGGATGCCGGCGCGCTGCCGGTCGCGCACCCGGAGCGTCGGGCCGATCAGGCACCGGCAGACGGGGCGCGCACCCCGTCGGTGCCGGTCGCCGACGGCGTCTTGTGGATCGCGCCACCGGACATCACGCCCGGCGTCTGACGGCCGCCGGCCGGCCAGCCGGTGACCGCGGCCACCGACGCCGCGACGAGGTCGGCGGTGGCATCAAGGCTCTGCCGCCAGCCGTGCGGCAGCGTGAACCGCACCGAGGTCTGCGCGAGGGCAGGGTCGATGCCCATCGCGACCAGCACGTGCGAGGGCGCGTCCGAGCCGGCGGCGCACGCCGATCCGCTGGCCGAGATCACGCCGCGTCGCTCGAGCTCGAGCAGCACCGCCTCGCCGCTGGTGCCGGCGAAGGTGAACGAGGCGGTACCGGGCAGGCGGTGCACGGGGTGCCCCGTCAGCCGGGCCTGCGGCACGGATGCCAGCACCCGGCGGATGAACGCGTCCCGCAGCACGCTCACAGCCGCGGCATCCGCCGCGCGCTCCACGTCGGCCAGCTCCAGCGCCGTCGCCAGCGCCACGGCGCCGGCGACGTCCTCAGTGCCGCTGCGCCGGCCCCGCTGCTGACCGCCGCCGTGCAGCAGCGGCTCGATCGGGATGCGCCCGCGCACCGCGAGCGCGCCGGTGCCCTTCGGGGCGCCGATCTTGTGCCCCGCGATCGAGATGGCGTCGGCGCCGGTGCCCGACAGCGGCAGCCATCCGGCGGCCTGCACGGCGTCGATATGCAGCGGGATCCCGTGCTTCTGCGTGACGGCGGCGATGGCGGCGACATCCTGCACCGTGCCGACCTCGTTGTTCGCGTAGCCGATGCTCACCAGCGCGGTGTCGGCACGCAGCGCGGCCTCGATCGCGGTCGGCTCCACCCGGCCGTGCTCGTCCACCGGAACCTGACTGGCGGTGAAGCCGTGCACGCGCTCCAGGTGGGCGACCGACTCCAGGATCGCCTCGTGCTCGATCGGCAGCGTCACCACGTGCGCGGCGGACCGGTTCAGCTTCGCGGCGACGGCGATGCCCTTCACCGCCAGGTTGTCGGCCTCGGTGCCACCGGAGGTGAACACGACGTCGCCGGCGCGCATGCCGAGCACCCGGGCCACCCGGCTGCGGGCGTCGACGAGTGCGGCGGCGGATGCCTCGCCGACGGTGTGATGGCTCGACGCGTTGCCGAACCGACGGGTCAGGTACGGGCTCATCGCCGCGAGCACCTCGGGGCGCACCGGGGTGGTGGCGGCGTTGTCCAGGTACAGCATCAGCCGGCGATGCGCAGGTCGAGGCCGAGATCGAGCGCCCGTGCGCCGTGCGTGAGGGCGCC
Source organism: Microbacterium kribbense (assembly GCF_039537285.1). Lineage (NCBI taxonomy): Bacteria > Bacillati > Actinomycetota > Actinomycetes > Micrococcales > Microbacteriaceae > Microbacterium > Microbacterium kribbense. Next base: position 59,429 of record NZ_BAABAF010000004.1, read on the forward strand.
CACCGAGATGACGTCCACGCCGGTCTCGGCGATCCGGCGCACGGTCTGCAGGTTCACGCCGCCCGATGCCTCCACGATCGCCCGGCCGGCGACCTGGGCGACGCCGGTGCGCAGGTCCTCGAGCGAGAAGTTGTCGAGCATGATCGTGCCGATCCCGGCCGCCAGCACCGGCTCGATCTGGTCGAGCCGGTCCACCTCGACCTCGATGTGCACGGTGTGCGGCAGCCGGGCCTGCGCCAGCTGCAGCGCCGCGGTGACGCTCATGCCCTGCGCGGTGAGCACACCCAGGTGGTTGTCCTTGGCCATCACGGCATCGGACAGGCTGAACCGGTGGTTGTGGCCGCCGCCGCAGACCACCGCGTGCTTGTCGAACGCGCGCAGTCCCGGGGTGGTCTTGCGGGTGTCGACGATGCGGGCGCGGGTGTGCGCGACCTCGGCGGCATACTGTGCGGTCAGGGTCGCGATGCCGGCCATCCGCTGCGTGAAGTTCAGGCCGACCCGCTCGGCGGTCAGCACCGCGCGGGCCGGGCCCGTCACCTGCGCCAGCACGTCGCCGGCGGCGAAGCGCTCGCCGTCCGCCGTGCGCAGCGTGGTCTGCACGCGCGGATCGGTCAGCCGGAACGCCGCCGCGAACACGGCGCCGCCGGCGAAGGTGCCGGGTTCGCGGGCGACCAGGTCGGCCGTGGCGGTCGCGGTCTCGGGGATCAGCGCCGCGCTGGTGACATCCCCCCAGGGCGCGTCTTCGTCGAGGGCGGCGCGCACGGCGCGGTCGATCGTGATGTCGGCGAGCATCAGCGGACCTCCGTCAGCAGCGCCTGCCGGGCAGAACTCCGTCGATCGGGGGCGACGGGGGCCGGATCGGACTGGTTCCGGCGCCCGAGTGCCGGGATCGGAGGAGTTCTGCCCGGGTCGTCGGTGCGCCAGTGCGCACCGAGCGAGCCGGTGCGCGCCGCGGCGGCGGCGACGACCGCCCGGGCCACGGCGAGCAGGTTCTCGTCTTCGAAGTCGGCGACGGTGCGGGGCGTGCGCGGCTGCACGGCCCACGCGGCGAGCACGCCTGCGGCGCGGCCCAGGCCGGCGGCGTCTCGCATCAGCCCGGCGTCACGCCACATCACCTCCTGCAGCGCGGCGCGGGTGAAGGCGGGCGCCGTCGCGTCGGGGTGCGCAGCGGTGCGCGGCGCCAGGGGCGTCGGGATCCCCGAGACGCCGGCGGCGGCATCGGCGGCCGCCGCCGCGCCGGCACGGGCGCCGAAGACGGCCCCCTCCAGCAACGAGTTCGATGCCAGCCGGTTGGCGCCGTGCACGCCGGTGCAGGCGACCTCGCCGGCGGCGTACAGCCCGGGCACGCTCGTGCGACCGTCCAGGTCGGTGGCGACGCCGCCCATCACGTAGTGCGCGGCCGGGGTCACCGGGATCGGCTCGCGCGCCCAGTCGAGACCGCGCTCGCGCACGGCGGCGTCGATGGTCGGAAAGCGCCGGGCCAGGAACGCCGCGCGCTCGTGCGGATCCGGGCGGTGCAGCCCGGTGGCATCCAGCAGCACCGGCCGGCCGTGCTGCGCCGCGATCCGCCGGGCCAGCGCCCGGGCGACCACATCGCGCGGGGCCAGCTCGCCGTCCGGGTGCGCATCGAACAGGAACCGCCGGCGCTGCTCGTCGATGATCGTCGCTCCCTGGCCGCGCACAGCCTCCGAGACCAGGAACGGCGCGCCTTCGGCCAGGACGGTCGGGTGGAACTGCACGAACTCCAGGTCGGCGATCGCCGCGCCGGCGCGGATCGCGGCCGCGACGCCGTCGCCGGTGGCCACCGCGGGGTTCGTCGTGCGGGCGTACAGCTGTCCGGCGCCGCCGGTCGCGAGGACCACGGCGTCGGCGGGCAGGATGCTGCGGCACCCCGAGATCAGCAGCCGGGCGCCGGTCACCCGGCCGCCGCGGATGATCAGGTCGATCAGGAACGCGTGCTCGAGCACCTGCACGGCACTGCCCGCCAGGCGGGCGATCAGCGCCTGCTCGATGACCCGGCCGGTGCCGTCGCCGGCGGCATGCAGGATGCGCGGATAGGAGTGCGCGGCCTCCAGCCCCTTCGTGAACGAGCCGTCGGCGTCGCGGTCGAACGCGACGCCGGCATCGATGAGCTCGCGGATGCCCGCCGGGCCGGCCGCGACCAGCGTCTGCACCGCCGCGGGATCGTTCGCGTCGGCGCCGGCGGTGATCGTGTCGCGCGCATGATCGGCGGGGCGGTCGTCGGCACACCACGCCGCGGCGATGCCGCCCTGCGCGGCAGTCGTGTTCGCGTCGGCGAGTTCGCCCTTGGTCACCAGGCTCACCCGGCATCCGGCGGCCAGCGCGTGCTGCGCGGCGGTCAGCCCGGCGATCCCGCTGCCGACCACCACGACGTGCGGTGCGGGTTCGGTCACGAGGCGTTCCCCCACGCAGCCGACGCGGCAGCCGGCGGCTTGGCGGCCAGCATCCGCTCCAGCGCGAGCCGCGCGGGGCCCGCGACATCGGCCGACACCTGGATGCGGTTGCGCACCTCGCCGGCGACGAGGCCTTCGAGCACCCAGGCCATGTAGCCGGGGTGGATGCGGTACATCGTCGAGCACGGGCAGACCACCGGGTCCAGGCAGAACACGGTGTGCTGCGGGTTCTGCGCGGCCAGCCGCTTGACTAGGTTGATCTCGGTGCCGATCGCGAAGACGGTCGGTTCGGTCGCCTCTTCGATGGCGCGGCGGATGTACGCGGTCGAGCCGGACTCGTCCGCGGCATCCACCACCGGCGCCGGGCACTCCGGATGCACGATCACCCGCACCCCCGGGTGGTCCGCGCGCGCCTGGGCGATCTGGTCGACGGTGAAGCGGCGGTGCACGCTGCAGAATCCGTGCCAGAGGATGACCCGCGCCCCGGCGAGCTCGTCCGCGCTGCGCCCGCCCAGGCTCTGGTGCGGGTTCCACAGCGGCATCTGCTGCTCGGACACGCCCATCGCCTTGGCGGTGTTGCGGCCCAGGTGCTGGTCGGGGAAGAACAGCACCCGGCGGCCGCGCGCGAACGCCCACTCCAGCACGGTGCGGGCATTCGACGACGTGCACACGATGCCGCCGTGCCGCCCGACGAAGCCCTTGATCGCCGCCGACGAGTTCATGTAGGTCACCGGCACGACCGGCACCAGGCCCTCGGCGTCGGGTGCGTCCAGGTCGCCGTAGATCTCGGCCAGCTGCTCCCAGCACTCCTCGACCTCGTCGATCGAGGCCATGTCGGCCATCGAGCAGCCGGCGGCCAGGTTCGGCAGGATGACGGCCTGATCCGGCCCGGAGAGCAGGTCGGCGGTCTCGGCCATGAAGTGCACGCCGCAGAACACGATCGCCTCGGCCTCGGGGTGCGCCTTCGCGGCGCCCGCCAGCTGGAACGAATCGCCGACATAGTCGGCGTGCACGACGACCTCTTCGCGCTGATAGAAGTGGCCGAGGACGACGACCCGGTCGCCGAGCGTCGCGCGGGCCGCCTGCACCCGCTCGGCCAGCTCTTCGGCCGAGGCGTCGCGGTACTCCTGCGGCAGTTCGCCCTGGCGGGGAGCGCCGGTCGGGATGACGTCGCCCATCGACGCGCCCGGGCCGTAGCCGGGTTCGGGGTCGAAGTCCCAGGGTGCGGCGACCAGATCCATCGTGCAGGCCTGGTCGGCCGATTCGCCTGCGGCGATCGCCTGCAGAGCGTGGTCGACCGAGGCGTCGAGCGGATCGGGGCGCTCGGTGAAGGTCAGCGGCGAGAGGGTCATCATTCCTCGATTCGGTGGGGGACGGGATGGTCGGATTCCGGCGGCGCCGACAGCGGTCCGCGCTCGGCGAGCTCGACCGCGACGTCATAGCGGTAGAGGCGGGCCGGCCGGTGGCTGCCGGTGCGGAACCGGTCGGTGGGGATCAGGGTTCCGGAGGCCTCGGCCTGGCGCCGGAAGTTCGCCGGGTCCAGGCGCCGGCCCAGGATCGACTCGTTGACCTCGCGCAGTTCGGCGAGGGTGAACTCGTCCGGCAGCAGGCCGTGGGCTATGCGCGAGTAGCCGACTTTGTTGCGCAGCCGCCACAGGGCGTAGGTGATGATCTGGTTGTGGTCGAACGCGAGGGCGGGCAGGTCTTCGACCGCAGACCATGCCACGTTCTCGGGCGCGTCGCCGGCCGCGTCGTGCGCGGCGCGCTGGGCATCCACCTCGTCCTGGCGCAGCAGCGCCCAGTACACGATCGAGACGACGCGGGTGGTGGAGCGGTCGACGTCGCCGAACGCGTACAGCTGCTCCAGGTAGCTGGCGGTGAGCCCGGTGGTCTCGGCCAGGGTGCGCGAGGCAGCGGCGTCCAGGCCCTCGGCCGCGTCCAGCCAGCCGCCCGGCAGCGCCCAGTGCCCCTGGAACGGATCGCGAGTGCGGCGCACCAGCGGCAGCGCGAGCACAGCACCACCGGCGGACGGGCGCAGCGTGAAGATCACCGTCGAGACGGCGATCCTCGGGGGCGGAGTCGTGGTTCGTGTCATAGTGACCTTAACTGAGGTCCATCTTAGAGTCGCCGTGACCAGAACCGCAAATCGGTCGCGTCACACACCGCGGAGGGTCGGCGGGGTCACAGCCGCATTGCGTACCCTGGGCGGACTTGAACGAGTGGAGTCACGGGAGGGGGATCATGGCCGTCGTCGACGTCGTGCTGGTGGTGGTCCTCGCCGTCGCACTGCTGGCCGGGCTCGCGCGCGGTGTCATCGCGACCATCGGCGTGTTCGCGGGCCTTGCGGCCGGCGGTGCGGCGGCGCTGTGGGCCGCACCCGCCGTGGGAAGGATCATCGCCGTGCCGATCTGGGGAGCCGTTGCCGAGACGGCTGCCTGGGCGGTGCTGCTGGCGGTCGGGGCGACGATCGGCGGCGCGGTCGGCGTGTGGGTGCGCCGGCCGGTGGACAAGGTCTCGCCGCTGCGCGTGGTCGACCGGCTGCTCGGTGGGGCCGTGGGCGTCGTGGTCACCGCACTCGTGGTGTCGCTGGCGGCCACCGGGATCGTCGCCGCCGGCTTCCCGGTGGTCTCGGCCGCCGTGGCATCCTCGGCGACGGTGCGCACGATCGACGGGCTCATCCCGACTCCCGTGCAGCGGGCGCTCGCCCAGGTGCGCGGCACGCTCGCCGCCGACGGGCTCCCCGCGCTCGGGGTCATCCTCCGCCCCGGCACGGTGGCGCCGGCCGCACCCGTGTCGCTGGAAGACCCCCAGGTGGTCGCGGCATCCGGCTCCGTCGCACGGGTGACCGGCGTGGCCTACGCGTGCGGGGTCAGCCAGACCGGTTCGTCGTTCGCCGTCGCCGCCGACACCGTCGTGACCAACGCGCACGTGGTAGCCGGGGTCACCGCCCCCGTCGTGCAGCTGCCCGGAGGCGGGGCCCACCCGGGCCGGATCGTCTACTTCGACCCGGCGCAGGACCTCGCGGTCATCTCCGTGCCCGGGCTGCACGCCCGCCCGCTGCGCCTGTCGACCGCGCTGTCGGCGGGGGCGGCGGCGGTCGTGGCCGGCTATCCGTACGGCGGGCCGTTGACCCTGGACGACGCGCAGGTGCTCTCGGCCGGTGTCGCCGACGTGGCCGACATCTACGGCCGCTCCCGCGCGCCCCGGCCGGTGTACGCGCTGCGCGCGGCGGTGCGCCCGGGCAACTCGGGCGGCCCGCTGCTGACCGCCCAGGGCACTGTCGCCGGTGTCGTCTTCGCGCGTGCCGAGGACGATACCGACCGGGGCTACGCCATCGCCGGCAGCGATCTGAAGCCCATCGTGGCCCGGCTGGGCAGTCTGACTGCTCCGGTGTCGTCCGGACGCTGTACCGGGTGACGTGCGACGGTATGCTGAGGGGGCAACTGAAGATCATCCAGGCCGTACGACGCGCACGGGAGAGTCCGGAGATTTCGCCGGACACCGAAGGAGCAAGCCTCCCCGCCAATCTCTCAGGTACACATACCGTGTGCGCCCGGCCGCTCTGAAAAGCGATGTCGGGCACTGCTGCCCGGCATCCGCCGAAGGTGAAACCCGCGACAGCGATGCCGCGGCGAAGCTCTCAGGCCCATGACAGAGGGGGAGTCCACCCGGCGCCGTGAGGCGTCGTCGTCGACTCGGAAGAGCCCATGTCCACACTTCGTCATACGCCCCTTCATCAGCGGCACGAGGCGCTCGGCGCCGCATTCACCGACTTCGGCGGCTGGTCGATGCCGGTCCGCTACACCTCCGACCTGCTGGAGCACCGCGCCGTGCGCGCGGCCGCCGGTCTGTTCGACATCTCGCACATGGCGCAGTTCTCGGTGACGGGCCCCGACCGGGAGGCCTTCCTCGGCTACGCGCTGACCCTCGACCCGGTGCACGTCGCGCTGTCGCGCGCCCGGTACGCGATGATCCTCGCCGCCGACGGCGGGATCATCGACGACCTCATCGTCACCCGCAACGCCCCCGACGAGTTCCTCATCGTCGCCAACGCCGGAAACCGGGATGCCGTCCGCGCAGCGCTCGACGAGCGACTGGCCGGATTCGACGCCGTGGTGGTCGAGCTGGATGGCGCCCTGATCGCGGTGCAGGGCCCCCGCGCGCAGCAGATCGTGGCCGCGACCGAAGGGCTTGCGCACGACGAGGCGCTGGCCATGGGCCACACCCTCGACACGCTGCCGTACTACGCCGCGATGGGCATGCGCTTTCGCGCCGGCGCCGTGCTGGTCAGCCGCACCGGCTACACCGGCGAGGACGGCTTCGAGCTGAGCGTGGACAGCGCCGACGCCGGCGCGCTGTGGGATGCGCTGTGCGCTGCCGGACAGCCGCACGGCCTGACCCCCGCGGGGCTGGCCGCCCGCGACTCGCTGCGACTGGAGGCGGGGATGCCGCTGTACGGGCACGAGCTGAGCCGCGACATCGCGCCCGCACAGGTGGGCCTGGGCCGCGTCGTCGACATGGCCAAGGGCGACTTCGTCGGCAAGGCGGGGCTTTCCACCCGCGACCTGACCGGAGCACCGGTGCTGGTCGGCCTTGCCGCCGCCGGGCGCCGCGCGGGCCGCGCCGGCTACGCCGTGCTGCAGGTCGACGGCACCCGAGTGGGCGAGATCACCAGCGGCATCCTCAGCCCCACCCTGGGCCATCCCATCGCGATGGCTCTCGTGCCGCCGCCGCTGGCGGAGGTGGGCACCGAGCTCCTGCTGGACGTACGAGGCACGCACGTGCCCGCAACCGTGACCGCAATGCCGTTCTACCGGAGGATGAAATGACCGATCTGACCAGCCTTTCCTATACCGCTGAGCACGAGTGGATCGCCCGTGCCGGCGACACCGCGACGGTCGGCATCACCGACTACGCCGCCGACCAGCTCGGCGACGTCGTGTTCGTCGACCTGCCCGCCGTCGGCACGCAGGTCACGGCGGGCCAGACCTGCGGCGAGATCGAGTCGACCAAGTCCGTCGGCGACCTGTACGCACCGGTCACCGGCGAGGTCATCGAAGTCAACACCGCGCTGGACGATGACCCGTCGACGATCAACTCCGACCCGTTCGGCGCCGGCTGGCTGCTGAAGATCCGCGGCGAGGCATCCGTCGACCTGCTGGCCCGTGACGCATATCTCGCCTTGACCGGCGGCGCCGAGTGACCGCGTTCGCGTCCCGCCACATCGGCACGGATGCCGGTGCCCAGCGGCAGATGCTCGCCGCTCTGGGCTTCAACAGCGTCGACGCGCTGGTGCAGGCCGCCGTCCCGCAGTCCATCCATGCCGCCGCACGGCCGACCACCGGCATCCCGCCCGCCGCCACCGAGGCCGAGGCGCTCGCCGAGCTGCGGGAGCTCGCCGACCAGAACCGCCTCGCGCGGCCCATGATCGGACTGGGCTACTACGACACGTTCACGCCCAGCGTGATCACGCGCAACGTGCTCGAGAACCCGTCCTGGTACACCGCCTACACGCCGTATCAGCCCGAGATCTCGCAGGGGCGCCTGGAGGCGCTGATCACGTTCCAGACCATGGTCACCGACCTGACCGGGCTGGCCACGGCGAACGCGTCGATGCTCGATGAGGCCACCGCCGTCGCCGAGGGGATGCTGCTGGCCCGCCGCGCGTCGAAGGCGGCCTCGAACGTGTTCGTCGTGGACGCCGACGCCTTCCCGCAGACCAAGGCCGTGCTGCGCGTGCGGGCGCGGGCGGTCGGCATCCATCTCGTCGAGCTCGCGCTCGCCGACGGCGCCGAGCTGCCGACCGAGCTGTTCGGCGTGTTCGTGCAGTACCCCGGTGCCTCGGGGCGGGTGTGGGACCCGACCGGCGTGCTCGACGCCGCGCACGTGGCCGGGGGCCTGGCCGTCGTGGCCGCCGATCTGCTGGCCCTGACGCTGCTGCGCTCGCCGGGATCGCTGGGGGCCGACGTCGCCGTCGGCACGACGCAGCGATTCGGCGTGCCGCTGGGCTTCGGCGGCCCGCACGCCGGCTACATGGCGGTGCGGCAGGGGCTGGAGCGCCAGCTGCCCGGGCGGCTCGTGGGCGTCTCGCAGGATGCCGACGGCCAGAACGCGTACCGGCTCGCGCTGCAGACCCGCGAGCAGCACATCCGGCGCGAGAAGGCCACCAGCAACATCTGCACCGCGCAGGTGCTGCTGGCCGTGATGGCCGCGATGTACGCGGTCTACCACGGGCCTGAGGGGCTGAGCGAGATCGCGACCGACGTCGCCCGCAAGACCGAGGCGCTCGCGCAGCGGCTGCGCGACTACGGGCAGAACGTGCACCACGACGCGTTCTTCGACACGCTGCGGGTGACCGTGCCGGGCACGGCGCGCACCGTCGTGGAGCGGGCCCGCTCGCGCGGCTACCAGCTGTTCTGGGCGGATGAGGCCACCGTCGGCGTCTCGGTCGACGAGACCACCACCGCGGCCGATCTGGCCGCCGTCGCGTGGGCGTTCGGCGCCCCCGAAGCCGACGAGCACGGCGACCGCGACCTGGCGTACGCCGACGCGACTCCGATCGCCGGGGTCGCGGCATCCCTGCACCGCGAAGACGAGTACCTCACGCATCCGGTCTTCCACACCCACCGATCCGAGACCGCCATGATGCGGTACCTCAAGCAGCTCGCCGACCGCGACTATGCGCTGGACCGCGGCATGATCCCGCTCGGCTCGTGCACCATGAAACTCAACGCCGCCACCGAGATGGCGGCCATCAGCTGGCCGGAGTTCGCGCGCGTGCACCCGTTCGCGCCCGAGGCGGACGTGCGCGGCTACCTGGCGATGATCGAGCAGCTGGAGTCGTGGCTGGCCGAGCTGACCGGGTACGACAGCGTCTGCCTGCAGCCCAACGCCGGCTCGCAGGGCGAGCTGACCGGACTGCTGGCCATCCGCGGCTACCACGAGGCGAACGGCGAGGCGCAGCGCACGGTGTGCCTGATCCCGTCGTCGGCGCACGGCACGAACGCCGCCTCGGCGGTGCTGGCCGGGATGCGGGTGGTCGTCGTCGCATGCGATGAGGCCGGCAACGTCGACCTCGGCGACCTGCGCGCGAAGATCGCCGAGCACGCCGACGCGCTGGCGGCGCTGATGATCACCTACCCGTCCACCCACGGCGTGTATGAGCAGGACGTGGCCGAGATCGCCGCCGCCGTGCACGATGCCGGCGGGCAGGTCTACGTCGACGGGGCGAACCTGAACGCGCTGCTGGGCTTCGCCCGGTTCGGCGACTTCGGCGGCGACGTGTCGCACCTGAACCTGCACAAGACATTCGCCATCCCGCACGGCGGCGGCGGGCCGGGCATCGGGCCGGTCGCCGCCAAAGCCCACCTGGCGCCGTACCTGCCCGCGCATCCGCTGGCCCAGCGCGCCGACCATGTCGGCGGGGTGCGGTTCACCGGCGGGCCGGTCGCCGCGGCCCCATACGGCTCGGCGGGCATCCTGCCGATCTCGTGGGCGTACATGCGCATGATGGGCTCCGCCGGGCTGCGCGAGGCGACCGCCGCGGCGGTGCTGGCTGCCAACTACTTGGCGGTGCGGCTGCACGACCACTTCCCGGTGCTCTACACCGGCGTCGGAGGACTGGTCGCGCACGAGTGCATCCTCGACCTGCGGCCGCTGCGCGAGCAGACCGGCATCAGCGTGGACGACGTCGCCAAGCGGCTCATCGACTACGGGTTCCACGCGCCGACGATGTCGTTCCCGGTGGCCGGGACCTTGATGGTCGAACCCACCGAGTCCGAGGACCTCGACGAGCTCGAGCGCTTCATCGAGGCGATGATCGCCATCAAGGCCGAGGCGTTCGCGGTCTCGGCGGGGCAGTGGCCCGCGGACGACAACCCGCTGGTCAACGCGCCACACACCGCGCAGCAGATCGTCGCCGAGCAGTGGACGCATCCGTACTCGCGCGAGGTGGCCGTCTACCCGACGCGCGCGCTGGTGCGCACGAAGTACTGGCCGCCGGTGCGCCGCATCGACCAGGCCTACGGCGACCGGCACCTGGTCTGCGCCTGCCCGCCGATCGAGGCGTTCGCGTAGGTCGGCGGGTCGGCGGCCGGGCGCGGGCAGACAGCGCCGGCAGGTCAGGAGCCGGACGGGCTGGGTGAGGGCGACGACGACGACGGCAGCGGACCGAACACGCCGGGCCACAGCGACGCGGCCAGCGGATAGCCCACGAACGAGACGATGTCCAGGATCGCATGCGCGACCACCAGCGGCATCACGCGCCCCCAGCGCCGGTAGCACCAGCCGAAGACGACGCCCATCACGAAGTTGCCCACGATCGGTCCGACGCCCTGATAGGCGTGGTAGCTGCCGCGCACCGCGGCCGAGGCGAGGATGATCGTCCAGTCGTTCCAGCCCGCCTGCCGCAGCCGCCGGAACAGGTAGCCGATCATGATCACCTCCTCCTGCAGCCCCGCTCGCACCGCCGACAGCACGAGCAGCGGGATCGTCCACCAGGACGGGTCCAGCGGGGATGCCTGCACCTGCACGGTCAGGCCGGTCAGGCGTCCGACCACGTAGAGGCCGAGACCGGGCAGGCCGATGACCGCCGCGATCACCAGACCCGACCCGAGATCGCGGGCGGGCCGGCGCAGGTCCAGGCCGATCCGCCGGAACGGGCTGACCGTGTCCCAGAGCAGATACACGACGAGGCCGACCAGGGCCAGCGAGAAGCCGATGTCCAGCAGCTGATAGAGGATGTCCCAGAACGCCTGCGCGGACTGGGTGGAGTTCAGTGCGGTGGCCTGGGAGCCCAGCGGCACATTGATCAGGAACCGCCGCACCAGCAGCAGCAGCGAATACACCGCCGACTGGCCCAGCGTGCACGCCAGCACCAGACCGACCTCCCACCACACGCGGGCGCGAGCGGGGGCGGGTTCGCCGACCTGAGAGGGGGACACTCCACAGATTGTCACATGAAAGCGTTGTTCGGTAAAAGGTGTGTAACGGTTTGGGGAGTCATTTGGAGCAGAGCCACCAGTATGCCTAGGGTTGCGGGTATCACCGCTGACGCCGCGCGCACATCGATGCGCGCGTGGCGGACTGCGGATTCATCCCTTTCCCAGGAGGAAACGTGAAGCGAACGAAGATCGCTCTCGCCGGGCTGGCCATGCTGGCTGTGGGCGCGATGGCCCTCACCGGCTGCGCCAGCGGCGGTGGCGGCAATGACAACAGTGCCAAGCCCAGCGGCAACACCGGTGACGCTTCGGCCATCATCTCGGTCAACGGCTCCGAGCCGGAGAACCCGCTGATCCCCACCAACACCAACGAGGTGGGCGGTGGCAAGATCCTCGACTCGATCTTCGCCGGACTGGCCTACTACGACGCCACCGGCAAGCTCGTCAACGACATGGCCGACTCGATCACGGTCGATGACCCCACCGACCTGACGATCAAGATCAAGAGCGGCGAGAAGTTCACCAACGGTCAGACGCTGACCGCGGACAGCTTCATCAAGGCCTGGCAGTACGGCGCGAAGTTCTCCAACAAGCAGCTGAACTCGTCGTGGTTCGCCGACATCGAGGGCTTCGACCCGGCGAAGGACTCGGACCTGACCGGTCTGAAGAAGGTCGACGACAACACCTTCACCGTGAAGCTGGCCACCCCGGTGGCGGCCGAGTTCGCACAGCGCCTGGGCTACTCCGCCTACTACCCGCTGCCGGACGTCGCCTTCACCGACATGAAGGCGTTCGGCGAGGCTCCGATCGGCAACGGCCCGTACAAGCTGGCCAGCGACTCGGCGTGGCAGCACGACGTGCAGATCGACCTGGTCAAGAACGACCAGTACACCGGCGGGCGCCAGGCGCACAACGGCGGTCTGACGATCAAGTTCTACACGTCGCAGGACTCGGCCTACGCCGACCTGCAGAGCGGCGACGTGGACGTCATCGACGCGATCCCGGCATCGGCGTTCGCGACCTTCGAGTCGGACCTGGGCGACCGTGCGGTCAACCAGCCGGCGGCGATCTTCCAGTCGTTCACGCTTCCCAAGGACCTCGCGCACTTCACGGGTCAGGAAGGCGAGCTGCGTCGTCAGGCGCTGTCGATGGCGATCAACCGCGAGCAGATCACGGACAAGATCTACAACAAGACGCGCACCCCTGCCAGCGACTTCACGTCGCCGGTGATCAGCGGCTGGTCGGACAGCCTGACCGGCGCCGACGTGCTCAAGTACAACCCCGAGAAGGCCAAGCAGCTGTGGGCCCAGGCCGATGCGATCTCCAAGTGGAGCGGATCGTTCCAGATCGCGTACAACGCCGACGGCGGTCACCAGGTGTGGGTGGATGCGGTTGCCAACTCGCTGAAGAACACGCTCGGCATCGACGCGTCCGGCAAGTCGTACGTCGACTTCGCCACGCTGCGCAAGGACGTGAACGCGCGCACCATCAAGACCGCGTTCCGCACCGGTTGGCAGGCTGACTACCCCAGCCAGTACAACTTCCTGCAGCCGCTGTACGGCACCGGGGCCAGCTCCAACGACAGCGACTATGCGAACCCCGCGTTCGACAAGCTGCTCGCCGAGGGCGCTACCGCCACCGACCCGGCCGAAGCGACCAAGGACTACGCGCAGGCACAGGAGATCCTCCTCAAGGACCTCCCGTCCATCCCGCTGTGGTACTCGAACGTGACCGGTGGGTTCGCCAAGGGCGTGCAGAACGTCACGTTCGGCTGGAACTCGGTTCCGCTGTACTACCAGATCACCAAGGGCTGACCGGCCCTGAGATCTACCCCGCGAGGCGGTGGCGATCACGTCACCGCCTCGCGGCATGCCGTGCTGGGCTAGCATGGTCAACGCATTCGTCGCCGGATGCCCGCCGCACACCGCTGTGCCGCGCATCGCGTCCGGGGCCTCCAATTTTCAGCCTTCCGCACCCCGAAGGGAGGGCGCATGCTCGGATACATCCTCAAACGCCTTCTGCAGGTGATCCCGGTCTTCATGGGGGCCACCCTGCTCATCTTCTTCCTCGTCTTCGCCATGCCCGGCGACCCGATCGCCGCGCTGTTCGGTGACAAACAGCCCAGCCCCCAGTTGCTGGTGGCACTGCGCGCCCAATACCACCTGGACGAGCCGTTCCTGGTGCAGTATTTCTACTACCTGTCGGGCATCTTCCGCGGTGACATGGGGCAGACCTTCTCAGGGCAGTCGGTCAACGCGGTCCTGGCGCGCACCCTGCCGGTCACGGCGCGCCTGGCGGTCATGTCGATCGGCATCGAGTTCCTGTTGTCCATCGTGGTCGGCACCATCTCGGCGCTGCGCAAGGGCAAGCTCTTCGACAACGCCGCGCTGATCGCGGGCCTGGTCTTCCTGTCGGTGCCGGTGTTCGTGCTCGGCTTCGTCGCACAGTACTTCCTGGCCATCAAGCTCGGCTGGTTCAAACCCACCGTCGGCGGCGACAACGATTGGAACGGGCTGTGGCTGCCGGCGCTGGTGCTGGGCGTGAGCCTGTTCGCCACCAGCATGCGCCTGATGCGCGGCTCGGTGCTGGACACCCTGAACCAGGACTGGGTGCGCACCGCATACAGCAAGGGGCTGCCGCGACGCCGGGTGCTGCCGGTGCATGTGATGCGCAACTCGCTCATCCCGATGATCACCAACTCGGCGACCAACTTCGGCGTGCTCCTGGTGGGCGCGACCGTGACCGAGGCGGTGTTCAACATCCCCGGTGTGGGCAACACGCTGTTCAAAGCGACGATCCTGCACGAGGGGCCGACGATCGTGTCATTCGTGACGGTGTTCGTCATCCTGTACGTGCTCGTGAACCTGGTCGTGGATCTGCTCTACGGCCTGCTGGACCCGAGGATCCGATATGTCCGTTAATCCTTCCGACGCGCATTACGTCGCACCCATCCAGACCCGGACCATCGACGTCGACGTGGTCAACGTCTCGGCCAAGCCGACCAGCCTGTGGTCGGATGCCTGGCGCGACATCCGCAAGCGCCCGACGTTCTGGATCTCGGTGGCCATCGTCGCGGTCGTGCTGCTGATGATCGCGTGGCCGACGCTGTTCACGCACACCCCGCCCAACAGCGGATGCACCCTGGACAACTCCAACGCCGGCCCTGCCGCCGGACATCCCCTGGGCTTCACACTGCAGGGCTGCGACATCTACGCACGCATCGTGTGGGGGTCGCGCGCCTCGGTCTCGGTCGGCCTGATCTCGACGATCATCGGCTCCGGCATCGGCCTGGTGATGGGCGCACTGGCCGGCTTCTACGGCGGCTGGCTCGACTCGCTGCTCTCGCGCGTGGGCGACATCTTCTTCACGATCCCCTATATCCTGGCCGCCGTCGTGGTCATGACGGTGTTCGCGCAGTACCGCAACGTGTTCACGCTGTCGCTGGCGATCGGCGGGTTCGCCTGGGCGGCGACCGCGCGCGTGGTGCGCGCGGAAGTGCTGCGGGTGACGCAATCCGACTTCATCACGGCGTCGCGGGCGCTGGGCAAATCGCGGTTCGGCACGCTGGTCTCGCACGTCGTGCCCAACGCGATCGCGCCGCTGCTGGTGGTGTCCACCCTGAGCCTGGCCGGGGCGATCGTCGCCGAGGCGACGCTGGCGTTCCTGGGCGTGGGCCTGGGCAGCTCGACGATGTCGTGGGGCAACGACATCAGCGCAGCCCAGACCTCGCTGCGGGTGGCGCCGATGTCCTTGATCTACCCGTCGATCGTCCTGACCATCACGGTTCTGGCGTTCATCATGCTGGGCGAGCTGATCCGCGACGCCCTCGATCCGAGGGCGAGGGCACAGCGATGAACGACGTCGTCGACACGCCGCTGCTGAGCATTCGCGACCTGAAGGTCGCCTTCCGCGGGCAGCGCCAGATGCGCGAGGTGCTGCACGGCATCAACCTCGAGATCTATCCGGGTGAGACCCTCGCCATCGTGGGCGAGTCCGGCTCGGGCAAGTCCACGACCGCGTCGGCGATCGTGAACCTGCTGCCGGGCACCGGCCGCGTCACCGCCGGGTCGATCATGCTGGACGGGCGCGAGCTGACGGCGCTGAGCGAGCGGCAGATGGAGCGGGTGCGCGGCCGCGAGATCGGCTACGTGCCGCAGGACCCGATGTCCAACCTCAACCCGGTGTGGTCGATCGGCTTCCAGGTGAAGGAGGCCATCCGGGCCAACGGCGTCGCGCACGGCCGCCGTGCAGTCACCGCGCGCGCCATCGAGGTGCTCAAGCAGGCGGGCCTGGCCGACGCCGAGCGGCGCCTGCACCAGTACCCGCATCAGTTCTCCGGCGGCATGCGCCAGCGCGCGCTGATCAGCATCGGCCTGGCCGCAGACCCCAAGCTGCTGATCGCCGACGAGCCGACCAGCGCGCTGGATGTCACGGTGCAGCGGGTGATCTTGGACTACATGGCGAGTCTGACCCGTGAGAAGGGCACCTCGGTGCTGCTGATCACGCACGACCTGGGCCTGGCTGCCGAGCGTGCCGAGAAGATCGTCGTCATGCAGCACGGCGAGATCGTCGAGGCCGGCCCCAGCCGGGAGATCCTCGAGAATCCGCTGCATCCGTACACGCAGCGGCTCGTGGCGGCAGCCCCCAGCATCGCGTCCCAGCGCATCCAGGCCGGGGTCGGCGCCCACACGATGGAGCGGACGGCGCAGGCCGCCGACGCGGCTCCGGCCGTGTCGGTGCGGGACCTGACCAAGGAGTACAAGATCCGCACCGGCGGGCTCGGCTCGGTGCCGTTCCGCGCCGTGGATGCGGTCAGCTTCGACATCCCGCGCGGCAAGACCATGGCGCTGGTAGGCGAGTCCGGCTCCGGCAAGTCGACGGTCGCGAAGCTGATCCTGAAGATCGAGGACCCGACGGCCGGCTCGATCCACATCGGCGGCCGCGACACCGCGATGCTGTCCAGTCGCGAGGTGTTCGCGATGCGCCGGCGCATGCAGCCGGTGTTCCAGGACCCGTACGGATCGCTGGACCCGCTGCGCAACATCGGCAACACCATCGCCGAGCCGCTGGAGATCCACAAGGTCGGCGACCGGGCATCCCGGCACCGCCGGGTGGTCGAACTGCTCGACCAGGTGGCCCTGCCGCAGGAGCTGGCCACCCGCTACCCGAACGAGCTGTCCGGCGGCCAGCGGCAGCGTGTCGCGGTGGCCCGCGCCCTGGCTCTCAAGCCCGACATCGTCGTGCTCGACGAGGCCGTCTCGGCGCTGGATGTGCTCGTGCAGGACCAGATCCTGCAGCTGCTGGCCCAGCTGCAGAGCGAGCTAGATCTGACCTACCTGTTCATCACCCACGACCTGGCCGTCGTGCGGGTCGTCGCCGACGAGGTGTGCGTCATGGAGAAGGGCCGGATCGTGGAGCACGGCACCGTCGATGCGATCTTCGCGAACCCCGCCGAGCAGTACACCAAGGGGCTGTTGGATGCCATCCCCGGTGCGTCGATCCCGCTGGGCGGTGGTGCGCGCTGACCGCATCGGACGGCTCGGAACGCAGGGTCTTCCGCCCTGGATCGGCGATCCCGATCTTCGGCATCTCCGCCCTGGTGGTCGTGTTCCTGCTCGGCGACGCGGTCATCCGCGGGGGTCTCGCCGACGCCGCCCTACTGGCGCCGTGGCCCCTGCTGGCGCTGTGGCTGGTCTATGTCTCGGCGTTCGCGTCGTCGATCACGGTGGATGGCGCCGGGGTGATCGTGCAGAACATGCTGCAGATCATCCGCATCCCGTGGCCGCGGGTGCGCGACATGCAGTGGCGCTGGCAGGTCGAGCTGACCCTGGACGACGGCCGCCAGGTGCGGGCGCAGGGCGGCCCGCTGCAGGGGCGCGGCGGTCGCCGGCCCGGCAGCCCGAGCCTGACCCCCGGCCACGTGAGGGCGCAGTTCGACTACTTGACCCGACTGCGCGAGGCCGCCGCCGACCGTCTCCGCACCGGCGAGGTGCCGCCGGTGCGGCGCGGCTGGGATCCGGTCGGGCTCATCGCCCTTGCGATCCTGGTCGTCTGGGCGATCGCGGCGATCGCCGTGACGGGAGGACTGTGATGGCGAAGTCGATCGAGGAAGGCGGTTCCTTCGTGCTGCGGGCGCTGATGTCGTCGGTCACGTTCTGGGCGCTGGTGGGCATCGCCGTCATCTTCGTCGGCGACGCCGCGATCCGCGGCCGATTCGCGATAGCGCTGCGTGCGGCGCTGATTCTCGGTCTTCTGGTGTGGTGCGCGTGGGTGCTCCTGTACCGGATGAGCATCCGGGTGGATGCCGACGGCCTGACCGTGCGCAATCTGCTGCGCTGGGTGCGCATTCCGTGGGGGCAGGTGGCCGAGATAAGCCGCAGGATGCAGCTGCGGGTCGTCCTCGCCGACAACAGCGTCGTGGAGTGCTGGGGTGGGACCTTCGCCAGCCGGCCCGGCACGCGCCGCTCGCGGGAGGCCGATCGGGGCGACCCGGGGCTGGCACTGCTGCGCACCGCGCACGCCGGCGCACGCAAGGCCGGCGGCACCGTGCAGCGCGGGTGGGACGTCCCGGCCCTCGCGGCAGGAACCGTGCTCCTGATCGCGGCGGCGCTGGCGGCGCTGCTGTGAGGCGGCCCCGGCGCGCACCGTGCATATCCCACAATGCCAGCCCGCCCACAAGCGGGCAGACCTTAACGCCCCGATAAAGAATCCGTGTGAAAGCGGGCAGGATCGATGTTGTCGATTAAAGTAGACGCCGGCACCCCACGGGTGTGGGCCGACCACAAATCGGCATCGACATCGTCGTCGATCATGAGTCGGCGCCAGATGAGCAAGGAACGTTCACCAAAGTGATCACAGCACAACCCGCGACCGGCGCGCTGCGCGCGACACCCGCAAGGCCAGGCCGGGCCGCCGCACCGGGCGGAGGGCGAGCGTGATCATCTACATCGTTCGCCGCATCATCAATTATCTGATCCTGACGGCGGTCGCCTCGTCGCTGGCGTACATGCTGGCCAGCACCGGGCTGAACCCGGTGTGGCAGTTCGAGAACCGGCATCCGCGCCCGCCGCAGTCCTCGATCGACCAGCTCCTGAACAACTGGGGCGTGAACCCGCACGTGCCGCTGATCGAGCGCACCTGGACCTGGTTCACCAACATCTTCCGCGGCGACCTGGGTCTGACGGTGGGCAATCAGCCGGTGCTCCAGCAGATCGGCATCCGTGCCGGAGTGAGCCTGCAGCTGCTGCTGGTCGGTGCGATCCTCGGTGCGATCCTCGGCGTGGTCCTGGGCGTGTGGGGCGCCGTGCGCCAGTACAAGGCCAGCGACCAGATCGTCACGCTCGCCTCGTACGTCGTCTTCGCGACCCCGGTGTTCGTGATGGCGATCCTGTTCATGATCGTCGCGACCTACCTCAACCAGGCGCTCGGGTTCCAGCTGATCACCTTCAGCGGACAGTACTCCGCCAGCACACCCCCCGATTTCTGGTCGCAGTTCGGCGATCGGATATCACACGCCACGCTGCCGACTCTGGTCCTGGCGATCGCCGGCGCCGCCTCGTACAGCCGCTACCAGCGCAGCACGATGCTCGACGTGCTGGGCGCGGACTACATCCGCACCGCCCGCTCGAAGGGCCGCACCCGCGGGTCGGCGCTGGTGCGCCACGGCGTGCGGATCGCGCTGATCCCGATGTCGACCTTCTTCGCCTACAGCTTCGGCACCCTGGTGGCCGGTTCCGCGATGCTGGAGATCGTATTCAGCTGGCACGGCATGGGGGAGCTGGCAATCCAATCCATCCAGCAGAACGACATCAACGCCGTGGCCGGATCGACCCTGTTCGTGGCCATCCTGATCCTGTGCTCGTCGACGCTGTCAGAGATCCTGTACGCCGCGCTGGACCCGAGAGTGAGGCGCTGAGATGGCAATGCAAGAAGCCGGTCTGCTCAGCCAAGACGACGCACCGATGCCCACCGAGCCGGAGCCGGTCACGGCGACGCTGTCGGCCAAGCCCTCCTCGCGCGGCCGCGTCATCTGGCGCCGACTGCAGCACACCCCGCGATTCTGGATCGGTGCATCCGTTCTGGTGCTGATCGTGCTGCTGGCGATCTTCGGCCAGTTCCTGACGCAGTGGAGCCCCACCGATCAGGACGTCGACAACATGAACTACCCGCCGACGATCGTGCACTGGTTCGGCACCGACATCCTCGGCCACGACCTGTTCGCACAGATCGTCTCCGGCCTGCAGAAGTCCCTGATCATCGGGTTCGTCGCCGGCCCCGCCTCGACGCTCATCGCCGGGGTCGTCGGCGCGACGGCGGGCTACCTGGGCGGCTGGGGCGACAAGGCCATCGCGTGGGTCATCGACCTGATGCTGGTGCTGCCGGCCTTCTTCATCCTGGTGCTGCTGTACCCGTTCACCAAGGGCAGCTGGGTCGTGATGATGATCTTCCTCGCCGTCACCGGCTGGATGATCATGGCGCAGGTGATCCGCAATCAGACCCGGTCGCTGCGGGAGCGCGAGTTCGTCAAGGGCGCCCGCTACATGGGGTTCAGCACCTGGTCGGTCGTGCGCCGGCACATCATCCCCAACGTCGCATCGCTGCTGATCATCGACGCGACGCTGGGCATCGCCGCGATGATCCTGGCCGAGACGAGCCTGAGCTTCTTCGGCTTCGGCGTGCAGCCGCCGGCCGTCTCGCTGGGCACGCTGCTGGCCGACGGACAGTCGGCCGCCACGACGCGGCCCTGGCTGTTCCTGTTCCCGGCCGGCACGCTGATCGTGCTGCTACTGGCCATCAGTCTCGTCGGCGACGCATTGCGCGATGCGATCGACCCGACCTCGGGGGTGAACCGTGCCTGAAACCGTCATCGCGTCCCAGACCACCGCAACGCGCAGCGGCGGCCGTCCGCTGCTGGAGGTGAAGAACCTCTCGGTCACCTTCCCGCAGCGCTCCGGTGACGTGCGCGCCGTTCGCGACATCAGCTACACGATCGACGAAGGCGAGTTCCTCGGCATCGTCGGCGAGTCCGGCTCCGGCAAGTCGGTGTCGTCGCTGGCGATCATGGGCCTGCTGCCGGACACCGCCGTGATCGAGGGCGAGATCCGCTACAACGGGCAGTCGCTGCTGGGGATGAACGATCATGAGCTGTCCCGCATCCGCGGCAGCGAGATCGCGATGGTCTTCCAGGACCCGCTGTCGGCGCTGACCCCGGTGTACACGATCGGCGACCAGATCGCCGAGGCGCTGCACCTGCACGACAAGGCGCTGAGCACGCAGGCGGCCGCCGTCCGCGCTGTCGAGCTGCTCAAGCTCGTGGGCATCCCCGACCCCGAGCGGCGGGCGCTGGCGTTCCCGCACGAGTACTCCGGCGGCATGCGCCAGCGCGCCATGATCGCCATGGCGATCGCGAACGACCCGCGCCTGATCATCGCCGACGAGCCGACGACGGCGCTGGATGTCACGATTCAGGCGCAGATCCTCGAGGTGCTGCAGGAGGCCAAGCGCCTCACCGGTGCCGCCGTGTCGCTGATCACGCACGACCTGGGGGTGGTGGCCGGCCAGGCCGACCGCGTAGCCGTCATGTATGCCGGCAAGCTGGTCGAGCACGGCACGGTCGACGAGGTGTTCGCAGAGCCCCAGATGCCGTACACGATCGGCCTGCTGCGCTCGGTGCCGAACATCCGCACCGCGGGCACCGCCCGGCTGGTGCAGCTGGAGGGGCGGCCGCCGTCGCTGGCGAACCTGCCGCGCGGCTGCCCGTTCGCGCCGCGTTGCCCGGTCGCCATCGACATCTGCTTCACGGATGAGCCGACCCTGGTCGAGCACGGTGGGCCGGACGGCCACACCGCCGCCTGCCACCGCTCCAGCGAGATCATCTCGGGACAGCTGAGCCGGCCCGAGATCTTCCCGCGGCCGGAGGCGCTCGCGCAGCGGGTGCTGCCGGATGCGACGGCCGAGCCGGTGCTGGTGGTCAAGGACCTGGTCAAGCACTTCCCACTGATGAAGGGCGGCGTCTTCCGCCGCCAGGTCGGCACCGTGCGGGCGGTGGACGGCGTCTCCTTCGCCCTGCGCCCGGGACGGACCCTCGCGATCGTGGGGGAATCCGGCTGCGGCAAGACGACGACGATCCTGGAACTGATGGAGATGGTGCAGCCGCAGTCCGGGTCGATCGAGATCACCGGCAAGCGGGTCGGAAGACTAGGCGCGCGCGAGCTGCGCGAGTTGCGCAGCGACATCCAGATCGTCTTCCAGGACCCGGCCGCCGCGGTCGATCCGCGGCTGCCGATCGCCGACGTCGTGGGCGAGCCGCTGCTGGCACAGGGCGTGCCGCGGCACAAGCGCAACGAGCGCGTCGCCGAGCTGCTGGACCTGGTGGGCCTGGACCCGTCCATGCTGGACCGCTATCCGCATGAGTTCTCGGGCGGCCAGCGCCAGCGCATCGGCATCGCGCGGGGGCTGGCCACCGACCCGAAGATCCTCGTCCTGGACGAGCCGGTCTCGGCCCTGGATGTGTCGATCCAGGCGGGCGTCATCAACCTGCTGCAGGATCTGCGCGACAAGCTCGGCCTGTCGCTGATCTTCGTCGCGCACGACCTGGCCGTGGTGCGCCAGATCGCCGACGACGTCGCGGTGATGTATCTGGGCAAGATCGTCGAGTACGGTCCGATCGCCCAGGTCTTCGACACTCCGAAGCACCCGTACACGCAGGCCCTCATGTCGGCCGCGCCGATCCCGGACCCGGCCATCGAGCGCACCCGCGAGCGGGTGCTGCTGGACGGCGATCTGCCGAGCCCGGCGGAGAAGATCGACGGCTGCCGATTCCGCACCCGGTGCCCGCTGTACAAGATCCTGGACGCGCCGCGGCGTGCACTCTGCGACGCTCAGGACCCGGAACTCATCGACCACGAGGGGGACCTGGTCGCATGCCACCATGTGGACCGCAACACATTGGTCGTCGGCTGACGACCGCACACTCCCGTCCGAAAAGGGTCGGGTCACACAGAAGAAGAGGAAGCTCATGAACCGCAGAACCACAGCACTCGCGGCAGTCGCGGTGCTCAGCGCTGCCGGCCTTGCGCTGGCCGGCTGCGCCCAGCCCAACGCGAAGCCGACCAGCAGCGAAGCTCCCCAGCTTCCGCTCGTGGGTTGGACGCCGGTGCCGGCATCCAGCCTGCAGCAGGGCGGAACCCTCAACCTCGCCGCACTGTCCAGCGGCACCGACGAGGGCAACTGGAACATCAACACGACGCAGGGCGCCAACGTGCCGGTCGTCGACATCACGGCGCCGCTGATGGGCGCGCCGTTGAAGGCCACCAAGGACGGTGCCGTCGAGGTCGACCCGAACTACGCGGAGAGCGTGGAACTGACCAGCAAGTCGCCGGAGACCATCGACGTCAAGCTGAACCAGAAGGCCGTCTGGGAGGACGGCTCCCCGCTGACGGCCAAGGACTACCAGGCCACGTACGCGGCGCTGTCGGGCAAGAACACCAAGTTCAACATCGCCTCGTCGGCCGGCTTCGACCAGGTCTCGAGCTTCGAGGTCGTCAGCGACTACGAGTTCAAGATCGTCTTCAACGAGCCGTACGCGGACTGGCAGGCCCTGATCGGCACCGCGGCCGTGCCGGCGGAGATCGCCAGCGACCCGGCGAAGTGGGCGAGCTTCACCACGAAGCCGCTGCCGTCCTCGGGCCCGTTCATCATGAGCAAGATCGACAACAACGCGAAGATCTACACCGAGACGCCCAACCCGAAGTGGTGGGGCGACACTCCGAAGCTCGACGCGATCAACTGGACCGTGACCGGACAGGACTCGCAGGCCCAGGCATTCGCCAACAACGAGCTCAACGCCGTTGAGGCTCAGGATGTGGACACCTACACCGCGGCGCTGAAGAAGTCGGGTGCCAAGGCGCTCAGCTCCGGTGGCGTGACGTACTCGCAGGTGACCTTCAACGGCCTGCAGGCGCCGCTGGACGACGTCAACGTCCGCAAGGCGATCTCGCAGTCGATCGACCGTGAGCTGATCGCCAAGACGGCCAACGAGCCACTCGGCGTCAAGGCCACCACCGACGGCAACTGGATCTTCATGCCCGGCCAGAAGGGCTACGTCGACACCGTCGACAAGCTGCTGCCCTACAACCTGGACGCGGCCAAGAAGCTGCTGACCGACTCCGGTTGGGCAAACGCCGACGGCAAGTGGACCAAGGACGGCAAGGAGCTCAAGCTCTCGGTCATCGTTCCGCAGGGCACCAAGTCCAACGAGCTGCGCGCCCAGCAGATCCAGTCGTCGCTGAAGAAGATCGACATCCCGGTCACGCTGGACGAGGTGCCCAGTGCCGACTACTTCACCAACATCATGGCCGGCAAGTACGAGATGGCCACGTTCGGATGGCAGGGCACCCTGTTCCCGATCAGCTCGAGCGAGTCGCTGTTCTACCCGGCCGGCAAGCCGGGCGGCAACGGTCAGAACTTCGCGTACGTCACGGACGAGAAGCTGGGTGACCTGTGGAAGCAGGCCAACTCCGAGCTCGACCCGGCCAAGCGTCTGAAGATCGCCGACCAGATCAACGACGTCATCGCCGGCTTCGTGCCGTTCCTGCCGATCTACCCGTACCCGAACGTGTTCGTCGTCGACGGCAACCTCGCCAACTACGGTCCGGCGACGTTCATGTCCACCGACTGGACGCAGGTCGGCTTCACCAAGTAGCCCTCCCTGAGCGAGCGCTGAAGGGGCGCCCGCCCCGACTCCGGTAGAATCGGAGCCGGGGCGGGCGCCTTTCTGCGTTTTCTGCCGCACCGCGACATGCCCCCGCCTCCCTTCTTCCCACCGAAAGGTGCCTTCGCCCATGGCAATCGCCCACCGTTCCGATCTGCGAAATGTCGCGATCGTCGCCCACGTCGACCACGGAAAGACGACGCTGGTGGACGCCATGCTGCGGCAGACCGGCTCATTCGGCGAGCACGCGCACGTCGAGGAGCGCGCGATGGACTCCAACGACCTGGAGCGCGAGAAGGGCATCACGATCCTCGCCAAGAACACGGCGATCACCTACAACGGCATCCATGCCACCGCCGGCCCCGTCACGATCAACGTGATCGACACGCCCGGTCACGCGGACTTCGGCGGCGAGGTCGAGCGCGGCCTGTCGATGGTCGACGGCGTGGTGCTGCTGGTGGATGCCTCCGAAGGCCCGCTGCCGCAGACCCGCTTCGTGCTGCGCAAGGCGCTGGAGGCGAAGCTGCCGGTGATCCTCGCGGTCAACAAGACCGATCGTCCGGACGCCCGCATCGCCGAGGTCGAGGCCGAGGCGCAGGACCTGCTGCTGGGGCTCGCCTCGGACCTGGTCGACGACGTGCCCGACCTGGATGTGGACGCCCTGCTGGACGTGCCGGTGGTCTACGCCAGCGGGCGCGCCGGCGCGGCTTCGCGCAATCGTCCCGCCAACGGCACACTGCCGGACAACGCCGACCTGGAGCCGCTGTTCCAGGCGATCCTGGAGCACGTGCCGGCGCCTTCCTACGACGATGAGGCGCCGCTGCAGGCCTGGGTGACGAACCTGGACTCCAGCCCGTTCCTGGGCCGGCTGGCGCTGCTGCGCGTGTTCAGCGGCACGCTGCGCAAGGGCCAGACGGTCGCCTGGGTGCGCCACGACGGATCGCACGCGAACGCGCGCATCACCGAGCTGCTGAAGACCCGGGCGCTGGAGCGCTACCCGGCCGAGTCGGCCGGCCCGGGCGACATCGTGGCCATCGCCGGGTTCGAGGACATCACGATCGGCGAGACCATCGCCGACCCGGACGATGTGCGTCCGCTGCCGTTCATCCACGTCGACGACCCGGCGATCTCGATGACGATCGGCACGAACACCTCGCCGCTGATGGGCAAGGTCCGCGGCCACAAGCTCACCGCCCGCATGGTCAAGGACCGGCTGGAGCGCGAGCTGATCGGCAACGTGTCGCTGAAGGTCGTCGACATCGGGCGGCCGGATGCCTGGGAGGTGCAGGGCCGCGGCGAGCTGGCGCTGGCCATCCTGGTCGAGAACATGCGCCGCGAGGGCTTCGAGCTGACCGTCGGCAAGCCGCAGGTGGTCACCAAGCAGATCGGCGGCAAGACGCACGAGCCGTTCGAGCAGCTGACCGTCGACGCGCCCGAGGAGTACCTGGGTGCCATCACGCAGCTGCTGGCAGGCCGCAAGGGCCGCATGGAGGGGATGACCAACCACGGGACCGGCTGGGTGCGGATGGAGTTCATCGTCCCCTCGCGCGGCCTGATCGGGTTCCGCACCGAGTTCCTCACGACCACCCGCGGCACCGGCATCGCCAACGCCATCGCGCACGGCTACGAGCCGTGGGCGGGCTCGATCGTCACCCGCCAGAACGGGTCGATCGTGGCCGATCGCTCCGGCGTGGTCACCCCGTTCGCGATGATCGCCCTGCAGGAGCGGATGAGCTTCTTCGTCCAGCCGACGCAGGAGGTCTACGAGGGCATGGTGATCGGCGAGAACTCGCGCAGCGACGACATGGACGTGAACATCACCAAGGAGAAGAAGCTCACCAACATGCGCTCCTCGACCTCGGACACGTTCGAGTCGATGACGCCGCCGCGTCAGCTGTCGCTGGAGGAGAGCCTGGAGTTCGCCCGCGATGACGAGTGCGTCGAGGTGACACCCGAGATGGTGCGCATCCGCAAGGTGAGCCTGATCGGCAGCGACCGCGCCCGCGCCACGGCACGGCTGAAGCGCCAGGACGCCGCGGTCTAGCCCCGCCGCTGCCGCGCCTCAGCGCAGTTCGGAGAGCAGGACCGCGGTGGTGCCCGGCTGCAGCGCCTCGAACACGTGCGGTGCGTCGCCGCGGTAGGACAGGAAGTCGCCCGGCGCCAGCAGCACCGGCGCGTCGGCCGGGCCGACGCGTGCGGCGCCGGTCATCAGCAGGACGTACTCGGTCGTGCCGCGGGTGTGCGGTGCCGATTCGCGGATGCCGCCGGGTTCGGCGCGGATCAGGTACAGGTCGCGCCGCGCCTGCGGGGGACTGGCCGTCAGCAGCGTCGCAGAATAGGGCGCGAGCTCGGAGGGCACCGGGGCGCCGGTCCGTGCGCGCACGAGCGTCGTGGCCGGCTCGTCGTCGTCGACGAACACCGCGAACGGCACGCCAAGGGTGGTCGCGATCGCCCACAGCGTCTCGACGCTGGGGTTGCCCGTGCCGCCCTCCAGCTGCGACACGGTGGCCTTGGAGATCCCGGCCCGGCGGGCGAGCTCGGACACAGACAGTCCGGCCCCTTCGCGCTCACGGCGCAGAGCCGCCGCGATGCGGGCGCCGAGGGACTCCATCTGTTCAGTATGGCAAACGATCGTTCGGTTTGATAACACCGCAGCTTACGTTCACAATGATCATCATGCGTTCGCTGCATCGAACACCCGCCGACGCGGCGGATGCGCTCGCCCGTCGGATGGTGGTGCGTTCGGCGCTGGGCGTCGCCGTGGCCACCAGCGCATACGGCATCTCGTTCGGGGCGCTGGCGACGGCATCCGGACTGGACATCTGGCAGGCCTGCGTGCTGAGCCTGGTGATGTTCACCGGCGGGTCGCAGTACGCGTTCATCGGCGTCATCGGCAGCGGCGGGCTTGCCGCAGCGCCGTCGGCGATCGCCTCCGCGGCGCTGCTGGGCGTGCGCAACATCGCCTATGGCATGCGGATGTCGCCGATCATCGGCGGCGGGCTGTTCAGGCGCGCCGCCGCCGCGATGCTGACCATCGACGAGTCCACCGCCGTCGCGCTGGGGCAGACGAATTCCCGCGCCCGCCTGCTCGGCTTCTGGCTGACGGGCCTGGGGATCTACCTCGGCTGGAACCTCACGACGCTGGCCGGGGCGCTGCTGGGCGACGTGCTGGGCGATCCACGGGCCTATGGGCTGGATGCCGCGGCAGCGGCCGCCTTCCTGGCACTGCTGTGGCCGCGGCTGCGGCGCCGCCAGGCCATCGCCGTGGGCATCGCCGCGGCGGTCGTGGCCGCGGCGCTGACGCCGGTGATGATGCCGGGCCTGCCGGTGCTGCTGGCGGCCGTCGTGGCGCTGCTGGTCGGCTGGTTCAACTGGCTGGGCCGCGGGGACGCCGCGCCGAGCGATCCCGACGACCTGCCGGAGCGGGAGGGCCTGCCGTGACGCTATGGAATGCCGTGCTGGTGGCGGCCATCGGCTGCGTCGCGCTGAAGACCCTCGGATAC
This sequence comes from Microbacterium kribbense, assembly GCF_039537285.1. Lineage (NCBI taxonomy): Bacteria > Bacillati > Actinomycetota > Actinomycetes > Micrococcales > Microbacteriaceae > Microbacterium > Microbacterium kribbense. The sequence goes on from NZ_BAABAF010000004.1 coordinate 86,997, forward strand.
CTGATCCCGGGCCGCGTCGTGCAGGCGCCGCGGCCCGCGCGCATCGCCGATCTGCTCACGGTCGCGCTGCTGGCGGCCCTCGTCGCGGTGCAGACGCTGGGCGCCGGGCAGGCGGTCACACTCGACGCCCGGGTGCCCGCACTGGCGGTCGCTGCCGGACTGCTCCTGATCCGCGCGCCGTTCCTGGTCGTGGTGGCCGCCGCAGCCCTCGTGGCGGCGCTGCTGCGGCTATGGGGCTGGGCGGCGTAGCGCCGGTGTGTCACGTCGCCGCGCCGTAGACTGACGCCGTGAAATCCCCTCTCGTGCGCGCGCTGACCTGGCTGGTCGCACTCGTCATCGGCGCGGTCTACGGCACTGCCGGCACGATCGCGCACGCCTACCGGCTCGGGCCGGTGCCGGTGGGGGTGATCCTGGCCCTGGTCGGCATCGCGGCCCTCCTGGTGGCGATGCGGACGCTGACCGTCGACCGCTGGACGGCGCTGGTCGGCGGCGTCGGGGCCTTGGCGGCGACGGTGATGTTCTTCGGCGACGGGCCGGGCGGGTCGGTGCTGGTGCCCAGCGGCGGGCTCGACGAGCTGGGCGGGGTCAATCTCGGCCTGGTGTGGGGGATCGGCCTCGTCCTGGCGATCACGATCACCGTGGCGTGGCCCGATCTTTCCGCCGCCCGCCGCCGCCCGGGCAACTAGACTGGCGCCGTGACATATGTGATCGCCCTCCCGTGTGTGGATGTGAAAGACCGCGCGTGCGTCGACGAATGCCCCGTGGACTGCATCTACGAGGGCGAACGCTCGTTGTACATCCACCCCGACGAGTGCGTGGACTGCGGCGCCTGCGAGCCAGTGTGCCCGGTCGAAGCGATCTATTACGAAGACGACCTGCCCGAGGAGTGGGCCGACTATTACAAGGTGAACGTCGAATTCTTCGACGACCTCGGCTCGCCCGGCGGGGCCGCCAAGATCGGCGTGCTGCACAAGGATCACCCCATCGTGGCGGCGCTGCCGCCACAGGGCGCCTGATTCGGCATGGGCGTCGCCGACCTGGCCGACTACCCCTGGGACGCGGTCGCGCCGCTGGCAGAGATCGCCCGTGCGCACCCGGGCGGCATCGTGGACCTGTCCATCGGCTCGCCGGTGGATGCCACCCCCGATCTGGTGCGCCGGACGCTGGCCGACGCCACCGACGCGCACGCCTACCCGCAGACCGCCGGCACGCCCGAGGTGCGCGGCGCCATCGCCCGGTGGTACGCACGGCGCCGCGGGGTGCCGGCACTGACTCCGGATCAGGTGCTGCCCACGGTGGGCTCGAAGGAGCTGGTGGCCCTGCTGCCGCTGCTGCTGGGACTGGGCCCGGGCGACATCGTCGTGCACCCGCGTGCGGCCTACCCGACCTACGAGGTCGGGGCACGGCTGGTGGGCGCCACCCCGCTGGCCGCCGACGACCCGGCCGACTGGCCGGCCGGGGCGAAGCTCGTCTGGATCAACAGCCCCGGCAATCCGGACGGGCGGGTCCGCGACATCCGATCGCTGCAGCAGGCCGTCGCACGGGCGCGCGAGATCGGTGCCGTCATCGCCGGCGACGAGTGCTACGCCGAGCTGGGCTGGGATGCCCCCTGGGACACCGAGCCGATCCCCTCGGTGCTCGACCCGCGCGCGGCCGGCGCCGAGGCGGCCGGCGTGCTGTCGGTGTACTCGCTGAGCAAGCAGTCCAACCTCGCCGGCTATCGTGCGGCCTTCCTCGCCGGTGACGCGGCGCTGGTGGCCCGGTTGCTCGCCGCCCGCAAGCACCTGGGCCTGATGGTGCCCGCGCCCGTGCAGGCGGCGATGGTCGCCGCGCTGGGCGACGATGCGCACGTCGTGGCGCAGAAGGAGACCTACCGGCGTCGCCGCGCGATCCTGCGCCCCGCGGTCGAAGCCGCCGGATTCCGGGTGGATGGCAGCGAAGCCGGCCTGTATCTGTGGGCCACCGAGGGCCAGGACGCGTGGCAGAGCATGCGGCGACTGGCCGAGCTGGGCATACTCGCCGGCCCCGGGCATTTCTACGGCCCACACTTCCCGCAGCACATCCGGCTGTCGCTGACGGCACCCGACGATCGCGTGCAGGCGGCGGCCGAGCGGCTGCGTTCATAGCCTGCCGCCAACCGATCCGGGCATCCTTTGGCCGTTGTCTCAGTAGGCCAGGGTGCGGGATAGGCTGTATGGCGAACCCCTGGATGACTTCAATCGCAAGGAGGCGCCGTGACCGACGCGGGAGCACAGCCGGAGACCGCCACCCTGACGATCGGCGACCGCACCGCCGAACTGCCGGTGCTCCAGCCCACCGACGGCAATCCGAGCATCGACATCTCGTCGCTGACCAAGCTCACCGGTCACACCGCGCTGGACTACGGGTTCGTCAATACTTCCGCCACCAAGTCGGCGATCACCTACATCGACGGTGACGCCGGCATCCTGCGCTATCGCGGCTACCCGATCGAACAGCTGGCCAAGAACAGCTCCTACCTCGAGGTGGCCTGGCTGCTGCTGTACGGCGAGCTGCCCAGCGCCGGCGAGCTGACCGACTTCGACGAGCGCATCCGCCGGCACACGCTGCTGCACGAGGACCTCAAGCGGTTCTTCTCGGCGCTGCCGCACACCGCGCACCCGATGTCGGTGCTGTCCTCGGCGGTCTCGGCGCTGTCGACCTACTACGAGCACCAGTCCGACCCGCACAACCCCGAGCACGTCGAGCTGAACAACATCCGGATGCTCGCCAAGCTCCCGGTGATCGCCGCCTACGCGCACAAGAAGAGCGTCGGCCAGGCATTCCTCTATCCGGACAACTCGCTGAGCTTCGTCGACAACTTCCTCAAGCTCAACTTCGGCGTGCTCTCCGAGGAGTATCAGGTCAGCCCGGTGATGTCGCGGGCGCTGGAGCGACTGCTGATCCTGCACGAGGACCACGAGCAGAACGCCTCCACCTCCACGGTGCGCCTGGTCGGCTCGACCGGCGCCAACCAGTTCTCGTCCATCTCGGCGGGCATCAACGCCCTGTACGGCCCGCTGCACGGCGGAGCCAACGAGGCCGTGCTCGCGATGCTGGCGCGCATCCGCGACTCCGGTGAGAGCGTGCAGCGCTTCGTCGAGCGGGTCAAGAACAAGGAAGACGGCGTGAAGCTGATGGGCTTCGGGCACCGCGTCTACAAGAACTATGACCCGCGCGCCAAGCTGGTCAAGGAGTCGGCCGACGAGGTGCTCACCGAGCTGGGCATCCAGGATCCGCTGCTGGACCTGGCCAAGCAGCTCGAAGAGATCGCGCTGGGCGACGACTACTTCATGGAGCGCAAGCTCTACCCGAACGTCGACTTCTACACCGGCGTGATCTACAAGGCCATGGGATTCCCGACCCGCATGTTCACGGTGCTGTTCGCGATCGGCCGGCTGCCCGGCTGGCTGGCGCAGTGGCGCGAGGCCGTGAACGATCCGCAGACCAAGATCGGCCGCCCGCAGCAGTTGTACATCGGCGCCGCCGAGCGCAACTACCCCGGAGCGCAGTGATGCCGCGGCGCCTGCTGGTGCGCCGCCCCTCACCCCGCCTGAACGAAGGCGAGCTGACGCACCGCCCGCGGGTGGACGCGGACCCGCAGCTCGCGCTGGCGCAGTGGGAGGGGTACGTCGAGGCCTTCCGCTCGCGCGGCTGGGACGTCATCTCGCTGCCCGCCGCCGATGAGCACCCGGACGGAGTCTTCGTCGAGGACGTCGTGGTCGTCTTCGACGACATCGCGGTCATCACGCGGCCGGGGGCGTCTTCACGGCGCGGCGAGATCGACAGCGCCCGTGCGCAGGTGACCGCCACCGGGCTGACGGTCGCCGCCATCGCGGCCCCGGGCACGCTCGAGGGCGGCGACGTGCTCAAGATCGGCCGCACCGTGTACGTCGGCCTGTCCTCGCGCACGAACGCGGACGGCATCGCGCAGCTGCGGGCCATCCTGGAGCCGCACGGGTGGAGCGTCGTGGCGGTGCCGATCACGAAGGTGCTGCATCTGAAGACCGGAGCCACCGCACTGCCGGACGGCGCCGTCATCGGCTACCAGCCGCTGGTGGACGACCCGACCGTGTATGACGAGTTCGTGCCGATGCCCGAAGAGGAGGGCAGCGCCGTCGTGGTGCTGGATGAGCACACCGTGCTGATCTCGGCATCCGCACCCGGCACTGCCGCGGCGCTGCGCGCGCGGGGACTGGAGGTCGTCGCGGTGCCGGTGACCGAGTTCGAGAAGCTCGAGGGGTGCGTCACCTGCCTGTCGGTGCGGGTGCGCGGCTGAGCGCACTCGGCGCGCTCAGGCGTGCAGGGCCTCGTTCAGCGTCACGCCGGACCCGGCGCGCCCCAGCGCCTCCACGGCGCCGGTGAGCGAGTTGCGGCGGTAGAGCAGGCCGGAGCGACCGGACAGCTCCGCCGCCTTGACCGACGGCCGCGTGCCGTCGGCGCGCGCCGGCTCGTCGACCAGCAGCACCTTGGTGCCGCCGGTCAGATACAGCCCCGCCTCGACGACGCAGTCGTCGCCCAGCGAGATGCCCACGCCGGCGTTGGCCCCCAGCAGGCAGCGCTGCCCGATCGAGACGCGATGCGTGCCGCCCCCCGAGAGCGTGCCCATGATCGACGCGCCGCCGCCGACGTCGCTGCCGTCGCCGACGACCACGCCCTGCGAGATGCGGCCCTCGACCATCGAGGCCCCCAGGGTGCCGGCATTGAAGTTGACGAACCCCTCGTGCATGACGGTGGTGCCGGGGGACAGGTAGGCACCCAGCCGCACCCGCGCGGCGTCGCCGATGCGCACGCCGGCCGGGACGATGTAATCGGTCAGGCGCGGGAACTTGTCCAGGCTTTGGATCTGGATGCCCGCGCGCCGCAGCTGCGGGCGCAGTCGGGCGACGGCATCCGGGTGCACCGGCCCCGCGCTGGTCCAGGCGACGGTGGGCAGGAAGGCGAAGATGCCGTCCAGGTTCAGCCGGTTCGGCACCACCAACCGGTAGGACAGGGCGTGCAGCCGCAGGTAGGCGTCGGCGGTCGAGGCCGGCGCCTCGTCCAGGTCGATCTCCAGCTCGACGACCTCGGTGCGCACGTCGCGGCGGGGGTCGGCTCCGACGGCGGACTGCAGGTCGGCGGCGCGGGTGGCCACCGTGGTGCCGTCGGCATGGCCGACGCGCGGATGCGGGTACCAGGCATCCAGCACCGTCCCGTCCGAGCTGATGGTGCACAGACCGGTCCCGAAGACATGCCGCTGCTGGGTCATGTCACCCACGGTAGCGTGCCGGAGGCGCAGGCGCCCCCTGACTAGACTCGGAGGATGCCGGTGCTCGATCTGTCTGCGACCTCGTTGGATCTGACCCGGGCGCTGTGCGACATTCCGAGCGTCTCGGGCGACGAGACGGCGCTGGCCGACGCCGTCCATGCCGCTGTGCAGGGCCTGGACCATCTGAGCGTGCACCGCGACGGCGACACCATCGTCGCGCGCACCGATCGCTCCCGCCCGCAGCGGGTGGTCATCGCCGGGCACATCGACACGGTGCCGATCAATGCCAACGTCCCGTCTCGCCTGGTCACCGAAGACGCCGGAGCGTACCTGTGGGGACGGGGCACGGTCGACATGAAGGCGGGGGTGGCCGTGCAGCTGAAGCTGGCCGCCGAGCTGACCGACCCGCGCATCGACGTCACCTGGATGTGGTACGACCACGAGGAGGTCGCCGCCGACCTGAACGGTCTGCACCGCCTCGCCCAGAACCGGCCCGACCTGTTCGCCGCCGACTTCGCGATCCTCGGCGAGCCCTCCGACGGCGAGGTGGAGGGCGGCTGCAACGGCACGCTGCGCGTCGTGGTGCGCACCACCGGCGTGCGCGCGCACAGCGCGCGTGCCTGGATCGGCGAGAACGCCATCCACAAGGCCGCGCCGATCCTGCAGCGACTGGCCGAGTACCGGCCGCGCGAGGTCGCCGTCGAGGGGCTCGTCTACCGCGAGGGCCTGAACGCCGTGCGCATCGCCGGGGGAGTGGCCAGCAACGTCATCCCGGACGCGTGCGAGGTCGAGGTCAACTACCGCTTCGCCCCCAGCCACACCGTGGCCGAAGCCCTCGAGCACGTGCGCAACGTGTTCGCCGGATTCGAGGTCGAGCAGGTGGATGCCTCCGCCGGCGCGCGCCCGGGACTGGACGCGCCGCTGGCCCAGGAGTTCCTGGCCGCCGTCGGCGCGCGGCCGCGGCCGAAGTACGGCTGGACCGACGTCGCGCGCTTCTCGGCGCTGGGCATCCCCGCCGTCAACTACGGGCCCGGCGACCCGCATCTGGCCCACCACGACCAGGAGCGCGTGCCCGTCGCCCAGATCGCGGCGGTGGAGGCGGGCCTGCGCGCGTGGCTGTCGCCGAGCTGACCGGCGTGTCGGCACGGTCGTGGCGCGCTCTTGCCGCCCCGGTGCGCATCGGCATCCTGTATCTGCTCTCGCGCCTGGTCACGACGGGTTTCTTCATCGCGGCGGCGCAGCTGTCCACTCCGGCGTCGCGCTACGGCGCGCACCCGGGCGTGCCCGCGCTGCTGATGGGCTGGGATGCGCAGTGGTACTGGTTCATCGCCGTGCACGGCTACCCGAGCACGCTGCAGGTGGACGATGCCGGCGCCGTCGTGCAGAATCAGTGGGCGTTCATGCCGGTCTATCCCTACCTGGCGCGGCTGCTGGGCGGGACCGGCGTCGGCTGGCAGCCGGCGGCGATCTGCATCTCGCTGGTGGCCGGCTACCTGGCGGCCCTGGTGCTGTATGCGCTGCTGCGGCCGCGGGTGGGCGCGGCCGTCGCCACCTGGGCGGTGCTGCTGTTCGCGTCGGCGCCGCTGGCAGCCATCTTCCAGATCGGGTACGCGGAGTCGCTGTTCCTGCTGTGGCTGTTCCTCGCGCTGTGGGCGGTGATGCGCCGCCGATACGGGTGGCTGTACCTGCTGGTGCCGCTGATGGGATTCACCCGGCCCGGGGTGCTGGCATTCGCCCTGATGCTCGCGCTGCACGGCGTGCACCGCTGGCTGATCCGGCGGCGCGAGCCGCTGCCCCTGCGACAGGGGCTGCACATCGTGGCACTGGGGCTGTGGGCGGCAGTGGTCGGCCTGTCCTGGCCGGTGATCGCCGGCGCGGTCACCGGGAGGCCGGATGCGTATCTGGCCACCGAGCTGAGCTGGCGCGCAGGGTGGGGTGCCGGCGCGGCCGGCGGCTTCGTGCCGTTCCAGGCGTTCTGGCAGGGCGCCGCGTTCTGGCTGCGCACCTGGGGTCTGGGCGAGGCCGCCGGGTATGTGGTGCTGGCCGTGCTGCTGGCACTGGTCGCCGCGGCGCTGCTGTTCGCGCGGCGGGTGCGCCGGCTGGGCGTGGAGATCCGGCTCTGGTCGGCGTCGTACCTGCTGTACCTGCTGGCCGTGTTCTTCCCGCAGTCCAGCCTGTTCCGGCTGCTGGTGCCGCTCTCGCCGCTGTGGGGCGCGGTGGTGCCGCGCTCGCGGGTGTGGCGCTTCGTCATGCTGGCGGCGTGCCTGGCGGGCCAGTGGTGGTGGATCTACACCATGTACGCGGTCGGGAATACGTTCTGGCAGATCCCCTGACCGGTCGCGGCGTGACGGCCGATTATCCCCGATCGCCGCCACACGGTAAACTTGCAGCCTAGACCAGCGACGAAAGGGAGCCACGATGGCAGCCATGAAGCCGAGAACCGGAGACGGGCCGATGGAGGCTGTGAAGGAGGGTCGCCTGATCATCGTCCGCGTGCCGCTTGAGGGCGGCGGACGCCTCGTCGTCTCCGTCAATGACGCAGAAGCGAAGGAGCTTCACGACGTGCTCGGCGGTGTGGTGACCGCTTAGTTCACGACACTGCGCAGTTCTGCCATCAGCGGCCGGTCAGCAGACCGGCCGCTGATGTCTTCGCGTCCGGAGCCTCGCGTACCGTGGTCAGCTGCAGCAGCCCCTCGCCGGTGATCGACAGCGCGCCGATCACGGCGGGTGAGGCCTGGGTCTCCTGGATCAGCGAGCGGTAGGCGCTGGTGATCGGGTCCCGGCGCACCGGGTCGGACACGGCGCCGCCGGCCAGCACGCGCGGCACCAGCACGGTGCCGCCGGGCCGGACCAGTCGCAGGCCGTGCTCGACGTACTCGATCACACCCTCCGGATCGGCGTCGACCAGCACGATGTCGTAGGAGGCCTCGTTCATGCGGGGCAGCACGTCGGCGGCGCGACCGGTGATGAACCGCGCCCGCGCCGCGGGGATCTTCGCCTCGGCGAACGACTGGCGGGCGACACCGAGGTGCTCGGGCTCGCTGTCGATCGTGGTCAGGATCGCGCGGGGCGCGCCGTGCAGCAGCCACAGCCCGGAAACGCCCGCGCCGGTGCCGATCTCGATGATGGCCTGTGCGCCGCTGGCCGCGGCGATCACCGCGCACTGCGCGCCCACGGCCGGGCTGATCGGTGCGGCACCCAGCTCGAGCGCATGCGCGCGCGCCCGGGCGATGTGGTCGGGTTCCGCCGTCGCCTCCTGCACGAACCGCTGATTCGCATCGTGCTCACTCATCTGCGCGCACCTCCGGCGCCCAGACTACGGCAGTCGGATGCGCGGAACCGACAGGCGCGACGGGTACCCTGAAACCATGATCTTCGGGCTCACGATCGAGAAGCTGGTGGTGATCGGGTTGATCGCCGCGCTGCTGCTCGGACCCGAAAAGCTGCCGAGGTATGCCGCGATGCTCGCGCAGGCGGTCACGAAGGGCCGCGAGATGCTCGGCATCGCCAAGGAGCGCATGCACGACGAGCTCGGCAACGACCTCGACTGGCGCACGCTGGACCCGCGCCAGTACGACCCGCGCCGGATCATCCGGGAGGCGCTGCTGGATGACACCCCGCCGGCCGCCGCGGCCGCGGCCGTGGCGCGGCCGGCCGAGCCCGCGCTCGCGCAGTCGTTCCAGCCGGATGCGGTGCCGCCGTTCGACTCCGAGGCCACCTGAGCCCGGAGCCGCCCGCTACACCCGAGCGGCGCCGGCACGCACTCCGGTGCTGCCGAGGTTGCGTGCGCCCGGACGGGCGACCGGCGCGACCGGGGCCGGCATCGGCAGCCGGGTGATCCGCTCGGCCAGGGCCGTGATCGCCTGGGCGGCCGGCTCGTCCGGCGCGGCCACGACGATCGGGGTGCCGGCGTCGCCGCAGACCCGCAGTGCCGGGCTCAGCGGCACCGAGGCCAGCAGCGGCACCGCCGGTCCGTCCGCAGACAGGGCGCGCGCCGCGTCGGCGCCGCCGCCGGAACCGAACAGGTCGAGCACGGTGCCGTCGGGCAGCGTCAGCGGTGCCATGTTCTCGACGACGCCGATCACCTGCTGCCCGGTCTGACGGGCCACCATGCCGCTGCGCACCGCGACGTCCGCGGCCGCCTGCTGGGGCGTGGTCACCACCAGCACCTGCGCGCCCGGCAGCAGCTGACCCACCGTGATCGCGATGTCGCCGGTGCCCGGCGGCATGTCCAGCAGCAGCACGTCCACGTCGCCGAAGTACACGTCGGTCAGGAACTGCGCCACCGTGCGGTGCAGCAGGGGTCCGCGCCAGGCGACCGCCTCGCGCTCCTGCCCCGCGCGCAGGAACATACCGATCGAGATGGTCTTCACCTCGTGCGCGATCGGCGGCAGGATCATGTCGTCGATGCGGGTCGGATGCGGGGCGTGGCCGTGTGCGTCCAGCAGCCCCATCAGTCCGGGGATGGAGAAGCCGTGCACATCCATGTCGACCAGCCCCACGCGCAGCCCGGTCCGGGCCAGCGTGACGGCCAGATTGGCCGTCAGCGTGGACTTGCCGACACCGCCCTTGCCGCTGGTGACCGCCACCACGCGGGTGTGGGTCGAGGCGGCGAACGGGTTCTCCCGTCTGGCACGACTGCCTCGCAGCAGCGAGGTCAGCTCGCCGCGCTCCTGCGGGCTCATCACCCCGGTCTGCAGCTGCACCCCGGTGACGCCGGGGACGGCGGCGGCAGCGGCGGTGACGTCGGCATTGATGCGCTCGGACATCGGGCAGCCCACCACCGTCAGCGAGATCCGGACGTGTGCGATGCCGGCATCGTCGACCGACACCTCGCGCACCATGTTCATCGCCGCGATGGGCTGGCGCAGCTCGGGATCGGTGACCTGCCCGACCGCCTCGCGCACCGCGGCGGTCAGATCACTCACGACGCCGCGCCGGGCGCGTCGCCCTCCCGGTCCCCGACCTGATCCAGCATCGCCTTCAGCTCCTGTCGCAACGTCTCTCGTGTCATGATCTCACCGGTCAGCTCGGTCAGGGCCAATCGCAGGGCCACGATCTCGCGGGCCAGGTACTCGGTGTCGGCGAGATTGCGCTCGGCGCGCTGGCGGTCCTGCTCGATCTGCACGCGGTCGCGGTCGTCCTGGCGGTTCTGCGCCAGCAGGATGAGCGGTGCGGCGTAGGAGGCCTGCAGCGAGAGCATCAGGGTCAGCGCGGTGAATCCGTTCGCCGCGGAGTCGAACCGCAGCTGGTTCGGGGCCAGGGTGTTCCACGCCAGCCACAGCACGCAGAACAGCGTGAGCAGGGCGAGGAAGCTCGGCGTGCCCATCGCCCGGGCGACCCATTCGGTGAATCGGCCGAACCGGTCGCGCGAGGGCTGGCTGGGGCGGGCGCGCATGCCGAGGCGCCCGCGCGGGGCATCCAGCCGCGTCGTGCCGCGCGCCATCAGATCCGCCTCGGGATGCTGGCGGTGGTGGTGGGCACGTCACCGGTCGGCTCGGCGTCGGAGTCCTGCGAGCGCCAGTCGTCGGGCAGCAGGTAGTCCAGCACGTCGTCGATGCTGACCGCGCCCACCAGGCGGTGCGCCGGATCGACCACGGGCATCGAGACGAGGTTGTAGCTGGCCAGCAGCCGGGCCACTTCGGCGGCGGAGGCGGTCACCGGCACCGGATCGACGGTGTCGTCGATGATGGCGCCCAGGCGCTCGTGCGGCGGGTAGCGCAGCATGCGCTGGAAGTGCACAGTGCCCAGCAGCCGGCCGGTGGGCGTCTCGTACGGCGGCAGGGTGATGAACACCGCAGCCGCCAGAGCCGGGTGCAGCTCATGCCGGCGGATCAGCGCGAGCGCCTCGGCGACGGTGGCATCGGCCGGCAGCACGATCGGCTCGCTGGTCATCAGACCCCCGGCGGTGTCCGGCCCGTACTTCAGCAGCGCCCGGACGTCTTCGGCCTCCTCCGGCTCCATCAGTTCCAGCAGCTTCTCCAGGCGGTTCTCGGGCAGCTGGCCCAGCACGTCGGCGGCGTCGTCGGGCTCCATCGCGTCGAGGATGTCGGCGGCGCGCTCGTCGCCGAGCTGGTCGAGGATGTGCAGCTGGTCGTCCTCGGGCATCTCCTCCAGGGCGTCGGCGAGCCGGTCGTCCGGCAGCTCCTCGGCGACTTCGAGAAGCCGCTCGTCGGGCAGATCCAGCAGCGTGTTGGCGAGGTCGGCGGGCTTGAGCTCGGAGTAGGTCGCCACCAGCTGCTCGGCGGACTGCGCCTCGCCGGGCCGCTGCTGCTCCTGCACGTCCGACCAGTCCGCGAACGTCGTCGCGCCCTTGGCGAACGGCGAGGCGCTGGTCTTGGGCTTGCGCAGGAAGAGCTGCCCGACATCCCACTCGCCCAGCCGGTCCTGCTCGATGGCGACATCCTCGATCACGGCGTGGCCGGAGCCGTCCCGCAGGTAGACCCTGCGGCCGAGCAGCTCGGCCACCACGCGCACTTCGCCGCCGCGCTGCTTGAAGCGGCGCACGTTGATCAGGCCCGAGCTGATCACCTGGCCCATCGCTATCGAGGAGACCCGGCCGATGGACAGGAACACGTTGCGACGACCGGGGATCTCGACCACCAGGCCCACCACGCGCGGCGGATCGTCCTTGCGGTAGATCACGACGACATCGCGCACCCGGCCGACCCGGTCGCCCGCGGGGTCGAAGACCGTGCACCCGGCCAGCCGCGCAACGAAAACCCTCTGCGTGCTCACGCTCCCAGCGTAGCCGCCCGGTTCCGGCCGATCAGGGAATGCATGCGGGTGCCATGACAAGATGGTCTGATGAGCATGCCGGGGCGCGGAGCGGGACGCGCAGAGGTCGGGGAGACCGTCGCGGACTTCCCTGCTTACGAAGCCGCGCAGAAGGCCGTCTCCGCGCTGATCGCCGGCGGCGTGCCGGCCCGCGACATCGCCATCGTCGGCACCGGGCTGCGGTCGATCGAGCGGATCACCGGGCGCCTGGGCTACGCGACCGCGGCACGCCAGGGCGCGATCAACGGCGTGCTGCTGGGACTGTTCTTCTCGGCGATCTTCGTACTGGGCAACCCCGCCGCGCAGGTGTCGGTCTTCATCGGCGTGCTGTTCATCGGCGTGGCCTTGGGGATGCTGGTGAGCATCGGCGGGTACGCCATCATCCGGCGCCGCCGCGACTTCGCGTCCGTGATGCAGGTCGTCGCCGACCATTACGAGGTCACGGTGCTGCCGGCCAGCATCCACCGCGCCCGCGAACTGCTCGGTCCGATGGCGCCGGGTCCGCAGCGCCCGCCGACCGCCGACGACGCCGCGACGCGGCCGCCCCGATACGGCGAGCGGGTCGATGCCGAACCGCCGCGGTACGGCGAACGCGCGCCGGTGCCGCCGGCGGTCGCGGCCCATCACGGCCGTCACGGTGGGCACCCGCACGAGGCGCCGGCGCAGCCCGAGTCGCACACCCCCGCCGCCGACGAGCCCCCGCGGTTCGGCCAGCGCCTGCCCGCGCCCGGCGCGCAGCCGGCGGCCCGCCCCGGCACGCCGGCCGAACCGACGGCCAAGCCGCCCGTCGAGAACGGCACGGCCGATGACGGCACAGCGACTGTCGAGCCCGGCGAGACCGACCGGGCCGCCGGCGACGAGCCGGCCGGTGCGGCGCCGTCCCATGGCAGTGAGCCGGACGCCGATCCGGGGGAGTCGGGTCCCGAGCGCGACGAGTGAACCGGCCGTCAGGCCTGGTTATCGGCGCACGCGCGCTCCGTGCGCGCGGGGGCCGATCGGTATACTGCCGAAAGGAATCGCCCACCGCGATGTGTGCGATCTGGTCTGACCGACCAATGCCGGTCGAGGCGATCAGTCGGTTCCGCTCAGCCCGGCCGCGTCGTCTCGCGCGCGGCGGCCGGAACCCTTTCGATAGAGGAGACTCATGCGTCGTACAGCAATTTTCGCGGGCGCCGGCATATCGGCGCTGGCTCTGATGCTCGCTGCCTGCAGTGGCACCGGTGCCGGCGACGGCAATGCGAAGGCGGGGACTCTGGTCGGCACCGGCACCGGGAGTTCGTGCACCATCAGCGGTGAGGTGCCGGTCGCCGCGGCGTTCAGCCTCACCGGCGCGGCGGCCCAGTACGGAGCGGGCCAGAAGAACGCAGTGGAGCTCGCCGTGGAGAATCTGAACAAGGCCGGGGGAGTGAAGTACAAGCTCACCGTCGAAGACGACCAGACCGACCCCAAGCAGGGCATCCAGCTGTTCGAGCAGTTCGTCCAGGACGGTTCCAGCGTCATCATCGGCCCGACGCTGTCCAACACGGCGATGCAGACCGACCCGGTCGCCCAGGAGGGGAAGACGCCGGTGCTGGGCGTGTCCAACACGGCGGAGGGCATCACGGCGCTGGGCGACTACATCTTCCGCGACTCGCTCACCGAGGGCGCGGTCATCCCACAGACGATCAAGGCCGCCGTGGCCGCGCACACCCTGAAGAACGTCGTGCTGATGTACAGCAACGACGACGCGTTCACGACATCGGGCTATCAGGCGATGAAGGCGGCGCTGGACGCCGACGGTGTGAAGATCCTCGACACCGTCAAGTTCTCCAAGACCGACACCGACTTCCATGCGCTGCTGGACCAGGTCAAGAACGCCAAGCCCGATGCGATCGTGGTCTCGGCGCTGCTGGACGCTGCCGTCCCGCTGGTCACGCAGGCCCGCGAGCTCGGCATCACGGTTCCGATCGTCGGCGGCAACGGCTTCAACTCGCCGGCGCTGATCAAGGGCGCCGGAGCCGCCGCAGAGGGCGTCATCGTCGGCGCCGCCTGGAACTCGGCCTCCGAGAACCCGCAGAACCAGCAGTTCTTGAAGGACTACCAGGCGAAGTTCAACGCGGCGCCGGACCAGTTCGCGGCGCAGGCCTATGCGGGCATGCAGGTCATCGACGACGCCGTGCGGATCGGCTGCTCGGGTGAGCGCGAGGCCATCAAGACCAACCTGTCCAAGGTCAAGGACCTGCCCACGGTGCTCGGCGACATGAGCATCGACTCGAACCGGGACGCCGTGCAGACGGCTCTGGTCCAGGTCATCAAAGACGGCAAGTTCACGATCTTGAAGTAACCGTCCGCCGCCGCGACGGCGGTGGCGGCCGTGCGGGGCCGGTGCGCACCGGCCCCGCACGGTCTCGGTGAGGAACACACTATGCAGCAGCTGATGGACGGGATCTTCCTCGGGTCGATCTACGCCTTGTTCGCGGTCGGCTACACCCTCGTCTTCGGGGTGCTGGACCGGCTCAATCTGGCCCACGCCGCGGTCTTCTCGGCCGGCGCCCTGGTCGGGATCGAAGTGGTCACCCGCACCGGCATCTCGATCTGGGCCGCGGTGCCGATCGTGATGGTCGTCGGAGCGATCCTGGGCCTGATCATCGAGCGGGTCGCGTTCCGGCCGCTGGAGGGCCGGCACGACGCGCACTTCGCGGGGCTGATCTCCTCGATCGCGCTGGGCGCGATCTTCATCGCGCTGCTGCAGGCCCGCTACGGCCCGGACACCAGCCGGTTCGACCCGAGCGTCTTCCCGAAGACGCGCTTCGAGTTCCTCGGCGCCGGCGTGTCGCTGCTGCAGCTGCTCATCCTGATCATCAGCATCTGCCTGATGGTGCTGCTGACGTGGCTGGTCGCGAAGTCCAAGCTGGGCCGGGGCATGCGCGCCATCTCGGAGAACGCGCACGCGGCCGCCGTGCTGGGCATCAATGTGAACCGGGTCAGCGCGCTCACCTTCGCCATCTCATCGGCGCTGGGGGCCGCGGCCGGCGTGCTGTTCACCCTCAACGTGAACACCGCACAGCTGGGGATCGGCCACGCCGTCGAGCTGAAGGGGCTCGCGGTGATCATCGTCGGCGGGCTCGGCTCGCTGCCCGGTGCCGTCGTGGGCGGGCTGCTGCTCGGGCTGGCAGAGGTGTTCGCCGTCAACTACGTCGGAACCAGCTGGCGCGACATGGTCGCGTTCGGACTGCTGTTCCTGATCCTCGTGGTGCGGCCCCAGGGACTGTTCGGCGCCAAGAAGATCCGGGAGGTGTGACGTGCTGTCCTCGTCCTTGATCGCGCTGGTCGCCCTGGCCGCGATCCTCGCCTACAGCTTCTACGCAGTGCTGCTGGCCGGGCAGCTCAGCCTCGCCCAGCTGGGCATCGCGTCGCTCGCGGCGTTCACCTCGACCCTGGTGGTGCCCGATGCGCCGCTGTTCGGAGTGGTTCCACCGCTGCTGGTGGGCATCGTGTTCGGCGTCGTGGTGGGCATGATCGCCGCCTTCATCCTCGGGCTGCCGCTGATGCGGCTGCGCGGCGTGTTCCTGGCCATCGCCACGCTCGCCTTCGCCGAGATGGTGCGCATCTTCTTGATCAATCAGACCTGGACCCACGGCGCGCAGGGGCTGGCCTTTCCGAAGCTGGTCGGCCCGTGGAGCGCCTGGATCGCGCTGGCCGTGGTCGCCTTCTGCTTCTGGCGGTTGTCCGGCTCGCGCCTGGGCCGGGCCTTCGACGCCGTCCGCGAGGACGAGCTGGCCGCCAGCTCGATGGGCATCAACGTCGCTTGGCATCGGATGATGTCCTTCATCATGGCCGGTGCCATCGCGGGGCTGTACGGCGTGATGTTCAGCTATTTCACCCGCTTCGCCGACCCGAACGAGTTCTCGTTCACCGCGGCGGTGGACGGGCTGGTGATGGCCGTGATCGGCGGCGTGGCGCTGTTCATCGGGCCGGTGCTGGGCGGGGCGTTTCTGACCGTGCTGCCCGAGCTGCAGCGGAGCATCGGCATCGACGCCGGCTGGATCCGCCCGCTGATCTCGGGGGTGCTGCTGCTGGCCGTCATCCTGTTCCTGCCCGGCGGGCTGTCCGGGCTCATCCCGCGCCGGCGCTCGACGGGCGCGCTCGTGACCGATCCCGCCTTGCTGCCGCAGCTGCCGCCGCTGCCGGAGCGCGGCACCGAACTGGTCACGGCGGCGGGCCTGGGCAAGTCCTACGGCGGCGTGCGCGCCGTGCACGATGTGGACCTTCAGGTGCACGCCGGCGAGGTGCTCGGGCTGATCGGCCCCAACGGGGCCGGCAAGACCACACTGGTGAACATGGTCACCGGGCTGTCCCGGCCGACCGCCGGAAGCGGCACGGTGCTGGGCACCTCGTTGACCGCGCGGGTGGCTCCGCACCAGCTCGCCGCGCGCGGAGTGGCCCGCACCTTTCAGCAGATCAAACTGTTCAGCAGGCTCTCGGCGCTGGAGAACGTGCTCGTCGGGGCCTACCGCATCTCGCGGCCGACCACCGCCAGGCGGCTGATCTTCCTGCCCTCGGCGCGGCGGGACGAGCGCCGCGCCATCGCGATGGCCTCACTCCAGCTGCAGCGCGTCGGCCTGGCCGAGAAGGCCGCGACGTCGGCGGGCGGGCTGTCCTACGGCGACCAGCGCCGGCTCGAGATCGCCCGTGCGCTGGCGTCGCATCCCTCGCTGCTGGTCCTGGACGAGCCCGCCGCCGGAATGAACCGGGTCGAGGCGAGCCGGCTCTCCGAGCTGATCCGGTCGCTTGCCGCCGACGGCCTCGGCATCCTGGTGATCGAGCACAACGTGCGGATGATGCTGGAGACCTGCGACCGGATCATCGTGCTCAACTTCGGCGAGGTCATCGCCGCCGGCCGGCCCGGGCAGATCGCCCGCGACCCCGCCGTGCTGCAGGCCTACCTCGGCGCGGCCTCGACCGGACCGGGGGAGCGGGCCGCCGAGCGCGCCGTCGCCGACCTGACCGCGACGCTGGATCCCGCCGGGGCCGGCCCCGACCAGCCGGAGGTCGGGTCGTGAGCGCGGACGAGCCGATCCTGCAGGTCGAGGGCCTGCAGGTGGGCTACGGCCGTGTCGACGCCGTGCGCGGCGTGTCGTTCGAGGTGCCCGCGGGCGCCCTGGTGACGCTGGTCGGCGCCAACGGGGCCGGCAAGACCTCGATCCTCAACGCCGTCGCAGGGCTGTTGCGACCGCGCCGCGGCACGATCAGGTTCCGCGGCACGGACGTGACTCGCTGGCCGGCGCACAAGATGGTGCGGGCCGGTGTTGCGCAGGTGCCCGAGGGGCGGGAGATCCTGGCGACCCTCACCGTCGCCGAGAACCTCGCGCTGGGCGGCTGGCACCGCGGCCGCACCCGCGCCCGCAACGTCGCCGCCATGTACGAGCGCTTCCCGGTGCTGCACGAGCGGCGCGCGCTGCCGGCGGGCACGCTCTCCGGCGGCGAGCAGCAGATGCTCGCCATCGCGCGCGCACTCATCGCCGAACCGGCCGTGCTGCTGCTGGACGAGCCCTCGATGGGCCTGGCGCCGAAGATCGTCGACGACGTGTTCGCGGTGATCGAGCAGATCCGCGCCACCGGCACGACCGTCGTGCTGGTCGAGCAGAACGCCCGGAGGGCCCTGGCGGCGGCCGACTACGGCTACGTGCTCGAGACCGGCGAGATCACCCACTCCGGCCCGGCCGACCAGCTCCTGGCCGACGAACGGGTCATCGAGGCCTACCTGGGCATCGAATAGCGGCCTACGCCCGCGGGGCGAGCCGGGTCACCCAGTCCTCGACCTCGTCGGCTGTGCGGGGAAGGGCGGCCGACAGATTCTGCACGCCGTCGGCGGTGACCAGCACGTCGTCCTCGATGCGCACCCCGATGCCGCGGTACTCGGCCGGCACCGTGAGGTCGTCGATCTGGAAGTACAGGCCGGGCTCGATCGTGAACACCATCCCCGGCGCCAGGATGCCGTCGTAGTACATCTCGCGACGCGCCTGCGCACAGTCGTGCACGTCGATGCCGAGATGGTGGCTGGTCCCGTGCACCATGTAGCGGCGGTGCTGGCCGCCGGTGGCCGGGTCCAGCGCCTCCTCGGCGGTCACCGGCAGCAGACCCCACTCGGCGGTGCGCCGGGCGATCACGGCCATCGCGGTCTCGTGCACGGTGCGGAAGGTGATGCCCGGCCGCGCCACCGCGAACGCGGCGTCCGCGGCCTCGCGCACGGTCTCGTACACCTTGCGCTGCACGTCGGTGAAGCGCCCCGACACCGGGATGGTGCGGGTGATGTCGGCCGTGTAGAGGCTGTCGACCTCGACGCCGGCGTCGATCAGGATCAGGTCGCCCGGCGCCACGGCGCCGTCGTTGCGCGTCCAGTGCAGATAGCATGCGTGCGCTCCGGATGCGGCGATCGTGTCGTAGCCCTCCCCATTGCCGTCGCTGCGCGCGCGACGGTGGAAGACGCCCTCGACGATGCGCTCGCCGCGCGGGTGCGCGATGACCGCCGGCAGCTCGCGGACGATGTCGTCGAAGCCCTCCGCGGTCACGGCGACCGCCAGGCGCAGCTGGGCCAGCTCGTACTCGTCCTTGACCAGGCGCAGCTCGGACACGGCCTGGGTCAGCTCGGCGCTCTCGTCGAGGACGAGGTCGTCGTCGCCGGCGGCGAACTCGTCGATGTGCGCCGTCGCCAGGTCGAGGTCGGCGCCCACTGCGGCCAGCGCCGGGCGCGGGCCGATCCAGAACTCGCCGATCGACGCGTCGCCATAGAACTCGGCGGTGGTGCGGTCGGCGCGCTCGGCGAAGTACAGCGTCGCGTCATGACCGTGCGCGGTCGGCTCCAGCACCAGCACCGCACCCGGCTCGGAATCCGCCGCCCACCCGGTCAGGTGGGCGAAGGCGGCGTGCGCACGGAACGGATAGTCGGTGTCGTTGCTGCGCTGCTTGAGCGTGCCCGCCGGAATCACCAGGCGCTTGCCGGGCAGCAGCGCCGAGAGCTTCGCGCGGCGCGCGGCGGCATACGGAGCCTGTTCGCGCCGGGCCGGCGTGGCGTCGGCGCGGGCCGCCCACCCGGTCGAGATGGTGTCCAAGAAGCCCTGTGGGAAGGGTTGCTTGCGGTTCGTGCTGCTGCTGTGCGGGGCGGCCGTGGCCGCGGGGGCGTCGCCTGTCGTGCTCATGCCTCAAGTCTCGCACGCGCGGTGGTGCCGCGCCCGGGGCGGCTACTTCGCGCCGCCGCCGGTCGGGTCCAGCTGCACGATCAGCGGGCGGTGGTCGCTGCCGCTGCCGTCCAGCGAGGTGAGCACCACGGATCCGGTCACCGTCCAGTCCGGGGTGGCCATCACGTGGTCGATCGGCGCACCGGCCAGGGCCGGCATCGCGGTGGGCCAGGTGCCGACGCCACCGGTTCCGGTGGCGTCACCGGCGTCGCGGCAGCGCCCCATCAGGCCGCCGTCCACGCCGAAGCCGCCCATGTGGTCGACGGTCGCGTTGAAGTCGCCGGCGAGGATCACGTTGCCGGCCGAGCACTGATCGGCGATCCACTGCAGGTCGTGCTTCCACGCGGCCATGTAGTCCTGCCGCGGGGCGACGGCATGCGCCGCGACGATGATCGGCCCCTTGCCGTCGGTGGGCATCGCCACCGCCGAGGGGACCGTCGAGGTGTTGCTGCTGCCGTCGGCGGAGGACTCGATGACCGAGTAGGTGCCCAGGTCGGGCGAGATGAGCATCGTCGTGGAACTGGCATCCCAGCCGTGCGCGCCGTACTGGGTGTGATAGGCCCACATCGGGTGGCCGAGCCCGCGCATCGCGACCGCGACCTTCGCGCCGGTGTCGATCGTGGTCTCCGGCAGCGTCACGATGTCGGCGTCCATCGCCACCGCGGTGCGTGCGATCGTCTCCGGCGACGTCGCCGCGCCCTCCGTGTTCCAGGTCATCACCCGCAGGCTTGCCGCGGCCTTGGCCGGCAGCGCGTCGGTGCCCAGGCCCCGGCTGAACACGATCACGCCGCCGGCGGCGGCGCCGACCAGGGCTATCACGGCCAGGGATGCCGTGAGGGGGCGGATCGGGCGGATCAGCATCAACAGCAGCATCAGCACGAAGGCGGCGGCGAAGCAGACGACCAGGATGCCCCGGAAGGACACGATCTGGGCGATCGGCCAGACCCGTTCGACCCGGAAGAATTGCGGCCAAGTGAGGATGGCCACCGCGATCGCGCACAGCACCGTCACCAGGGTCCCGAAGAGGCGAAGCACGATGCGACTCTAGGTCAGCAGGCTGAGAGATCGGCGCACGCGGCGCGCTACTGTCAGTGCATGGCGCACCACATCTTCACCGGCCCGAGCGACCTGCACCTGCACTCGGACCACTCCGATGGGACGCAGCCGCCGGCGGGCGTGATCGGCGCCGCGCACGAGCACGGCCTGCGCACGGTGGCGCTGACCGACCACGACACCACCTCCGGGTGGGCCGAGGCGGCGGCGGCGGCAGGGTCGCTGCAGATGACATTCCTGCCGGGGATGGAGATGTCGTCGCGATACCGGGGGCGCAGCGTGCACGTGCTGGCCTACCTGTTCGATCCGGACGACGCGGCGCTGCGCGGGATGACCGACCGGGTGCGCAGCGCCCGGACACAACGGGTGCGCACCATGGTCGACCGCATCTCTCGGGACTACCCGCTGAGCTGGGACGACGTCGCGGCGCAGACCGCCGACGGCGCCACGATCGGTCGGCCCCACATCGCCGACGCCCTGGTGGCGCGTGGGCATGTGCCCGACCGGACGGCGGCGTTCACCGACATCCTCAGCCCGCACGGGCCCTATTACGTCACGCTGTTCGCGCCCGACCCGGTCACCGCCGTGGCCTTGATCGCCGGGGCGGGTGGAGTGCCGATCATCGCGCATCCCGCCGGCCGGGCAGGTGTCCTGCCCTGGGCGCTGCTGGCGGAGATGCTGGCTGCGGGCCTGGCGGGATTCGAACTCGACCACCGTGAGAACCGCGAGCCCGGCGTCAGCGAGCTGCGGCGGCTGAGCCGGGAGCGCGAGCTGATCGTGACCGGCTCGAGCGACTATCACGGCGCCGGCAAGCCCAACGTGCCAGGGGAGCACACCACGAGCGACGACATGGTCGCGCGGATCATCGACCGCGCGAGAGGTGCCGCCCCGGTGTACCCCTAGATCCCGGCGCCGATCAGGCGCCGGGCGTCGGCGAGCCGGTGCCCGAACGACGACGGCGACGGCGCCGGCGCGCTGCGGCGGGCTTGCCGTCGCGGTGCTCACGGCCGCTGCCGTCATGGGTTCCGATACCCTCGGCCTCGGCCTCGGGCGCGGACGGGGTGCCGCCCTCGGGCTCGGACTCGTCGGCGGCGGCATCCGGCGCGAAGCTGGCGCCCACGGTGCCCGCCTCGTCGGCGCGGCGCCGGCGGCGACGGCGCTTGGTGCCGCCTTCGCCCTCGGCGGCGGCATCGACCGCACTGCCCGGTCGGTGCATCCGGGGCGTCCGCACCGTCTGGGTCTTCGGCGCGGTCGCGATGCGGCCCTTGGTGCCCTCCGGGATGTCGAGCTCCTCATACAGGTGCGGGCTGGAGGAGTAGGTCTCCTTCGGCTCGGGCTGGCCGAGGTCGAGCGCGCGGTTGATCAGGGCCCACTTGTGCAGGTCCTCCCAGTCCACGAAGGTGACGGCGATGCCGGTCTTGCCCGCCCGGCCGGTGCGGCCGACCCGGTGCAGGTAGGCCTTCTCGTCGTCGGGGACGGTGTGGTTGATCACGTGCGTGACGTCGTCCACGTCGATGCCGCGGGCGGCCACCTCGGTGGCGATCAGCACGTCGCGCTTGCCGGACTTGAACGCCGCCATCGAGCGCTCGCGCGCCTCCTGGCTCATGTCCCCGTGCACGGCGACGGCATTGAACCCGCGGTCGCTCAGCTCGTCCACGAGCTTCTGCGCCGCACGCTTGGTGCGGGTGAACACGACGGTCTTGCCCCGGCCGCGGGCCTGCAGGATGCGGGCGATGATCTCGTCCTTGTCCAGCGAGTGCGCGCGGTAGACCATGTGGTGGATGTTCGCCTGCGCCAACCCCTCGTCCGGGTCGGACGCGCGGATGTGGATCGGGTTGGACATGAACCGGCGGGCCAGCGCCACGATCGGACCGGGCATGGTGGCCGAGAACAGCTGCGTGTGCCGCACCTCCGGCACCTTCTGGAAGATCTTCTCGATGTCGGGCAGGAACCCCAGGTCGAGCATCTTGTCGGCCTCGTCCAGCACCACCTCGTGGGCGTTGGACAGGTCCAGCAGCCGCTGGCCGGCGAGGTCGATCAGCCGCCCGGGAGTGCCCACGACGATCTGCGCCCCCGCGCGCAGCTGCTCAATCTGCCCTTCATAGGCCTTGCCGCCGTAGATGGCGACCACCGACGTGGGGCGGCCGGTGGTGAGCATGTCGATGTCTTCGTACACCTGCACGGCCAGCTCGCGGGTGGGCACGACCACCAGGGCCTGTACCCCCGGTCCGGGGAACGGGCCCAGCCGCTGCACGAGCGGGATGCCGAAGCCGAAGGTCTTGCCGGTGCCCGTCTTGGCCTGGCCGATGATGTCCTGGCCGGGCATGCTCAGAGGGATGGTCTGCTCTTGGATGGGGAAGGAATCAACGATGCCGCGTGCGGCCAGCGTGTCGATGATGTCCTGATCCACGCCGAGCTCGGCGAATGTCGTCACGATATGTGTGCCTGTCTTAATGAGGGCGGCCCTCAGGCCACCGGATGAACGTCCACGCCCTCTCATCTCTTGCAGGTCTATCGCAGGCGCGGGGCCCCGTTCCAACGCCGGGACGCATTCGATCCTACTGGAGCGGCCGATCGCGCCACCGGGCGCCGCGCGGCGCGGGCGGTGCGGGCCCGTAGGCTGGAGTCGTGTTCGGGTGGATCAAGCGCCGCAGACCCGCGGAGCGCACGCTGCGGCTGCGCTCTCGCGGGGAGTTCGGCGACGCCACGCGCGTCGCCTTCGAAGCGCTGGCGCCGGACGTGGACACCTTCCTCGGGCAGGCGGCCTACCTGCAGCTCGGCTACTTCGAGACGCTCGGCGAGCTGATCGCCACGACCCCCGAGCTCGCGCACAAGGAGGCGCTCTCGCGCGCCGCCGGCGCCGCGCTGACCAAGCACCAGGAGATCGTGGCGCTGATCCGGGAGCGCGGCGACGATCCGACCGCGCTGATGCTGCCCTTCCGCGAGCCGCTGGACGCGTTCCGCGTGGCCACGCGTGGCCGGCGTCCGCAGGAGACCATGCTCGCGGTGCACATCACCGCCGGGATGCTGGATGACTTCTACGATGCGCTGTCGGGCAGCTACGGCGAGATCGGCGCGCGGGTCGCGCGCATCCTGCAGTCCGACGACGACCGGCAGGCCATCGTCACGCTGATCGCGCAGGCGATGACCCTCGACCCGGAACTGCACTCGCTGCTGGCGATGTGGGGTCGGCGCCTGGTCGGCGACACGTTGCTGATCGCGCGCGGCGCGCTGCGCGAGCACATCCTGGACGTCGCCGAGGAAGAGCAGATGGAGCCGGTGTTCACCGAACTGCTGGCGGCCCATTCGCGCCGGATGGGCGCGATCGGGTTCACCGCCTGAGCCCTCAGGCGATGTTCAGGCGCTCCCGCTCGCGCCGGTCGTGCACGATGCGCATCCGGGTGATGACGGCCAGACCGCCGAAGACCGCCGCAGCGGGCACGATCAGTCCGAGCAGCCACAGCCATGCGTCACCGGGGTGCATGCCGACCCACGTGAGGATCGTCCACACCGCGCCACCGACCACGGCGCCCAGCATCGGCGTCAGCGCGGAGCCACGGGTGTCCTTGCCGGGCATCGTGTAGTGCGCGAGCGCGCCGATCGCCGCCCCGTAGATGAGGGCGAGGACGATCTGCATCAGGCCACGAACCCGACGCGGCGCACGTCCTCCGTGCCCAGCTCGATGTAGGCGAGGTTCGCCGTCGGAACGATGAAGGTGTTGCCCTTGGTGTCCCGGAACGTCACATGGGTGGCCGATGACTCCAGCGCCGCCGTGACCTGCTCTCGCGCGGCGTCGACGGAATCGCCGGTCTCGAAGTTCAGCTCACGTCCGGTGTTGACGATACCGATGCGGATCTCCACGGATCACAGCCTTTCTGCATGCACGTCTGGGGGCACTGGCAACTCTACGACACGGTCATCGGGCCCCGGCCGCGCCGCGTGCACGCTCTCGGCGAACGCGGGCCGGCGCCCGGCGGGACCGCCATGTCGGGGCCGCCCGCTAGCGTGGGCAGGGATGGACCACACCCTCGACCTGCAGCAGCGCGCCGTCGTCAGCCTGCCCGCCGCCGCCGTCGGCACGGTGGTCGGCGCACCCGGCACCGGCAAGACCACGGCGCTGATCGCACGGATGCAGGCGCTCGTGGCCGCGGGTCTGGCCCCCGACGAGGTGCTCGTGCTCACGCCGAGCCGCCAGACGGCCACGGTGCTGCGCGACCGGCTGGGCCTGGCCGTGGGCGGTGCGACCTCGGGGGCCCTCGCGCACTCGATCGCCTCGTTCGCGTTCCGGCTGGTGCGCGGCGCCGAAGTGCACGCCGGCGGCGAGCCGCCGCAGCTGCTGACCGGCGGCGACGAAGATCAGCTGATCCAGGATCTGCTCTCCGGCGACGCCGAGGACGAGGCATCCGGCGCCGGCCGCTGGCCGGCGGAGCTGGGCGCCGAGATCCGCGGCACCCGCGGATTCCGCAGCGAGGTGCGGGCGTTTCTGGCCGAATGCATCACGCAGGGCGTCGAGCCGGCCCGGCTGCGCACCCTCGCCGAGCGCTTCGGGGTGGCGTCCTGGACGGCGATGGCGTCGTTCTTCGCCGAGTACCTGCAGGTGCGCGCCGACATGCGGGGCGCGCACCGCGACGCAGCGGGCCTGGTGCGCGAGGCCGTGGGCCTGCTGCGCACGGCACAGGATGCGGTGCTGGGCTCTGTCGGCCGGATCCGCGCCGTCCTCGTCGACGACGCGCAGGAGCTCACGCTGGGCGGTGTCGAACTGTGCCTGGCGTGCCGGCAGCGCGGGCTGCCGGTGCTCGCGTTCGGCGACCCGGATGTCGGCGCCGGCGCCTTCCGCGGCGCGACGCCGCACAACTTCGCGCGCCTGGCCGCGGCGCTCGGACCGGTGCACGTGCTGGCCACGCCGCATCGGTCGAGCCCGGCCATGGTGGATCTGACCCGCGCCGTCACCGCCCACATCGGCGCAGCCGGGGTCGTCGCGCACCGGCGGGCGCCCATGGGCGCCGCGGCGGACGGCTCGGTGCGCGCCCTGGTGATGCGCTCGCAGGCGGAGGAGTACGACGTCATCGCCCGGCTGCTGCGCGAACGGCACGTGCGGGATGGGATCGCCTGGGACCAGTGCGCGGTCATCGCGCACGACACTCGCCAGGTCGCCGCACTGGAGGTCGAGCTGGCCGCGCGCGAGGTGCCGTCGCGCGCCAGCGGGCCCGGCCGGGCACTGGGCGGGCTGCGCCCGGTGGCCGACCTGCTGCGCGTGATCGAGCTGGCCGCGACCCCGGCCGAGGAGTGGACCGCAGAGCTGGTCGAGCAGGCGCTTTCCGGTGTGGTGGGCGGGCTCGATCCGGTGCAGCTGCGCCGGCTGCGCACCGCACTGCGCCATGCAGAGCTGCGCGGCGGGGGCGACCGGTCGGCGGGGGAGCTGCTGCGATCGGGCCTGGAGCACGCCGTGGAGTTCGATCTGGTCGACACCCGAGAGGCACGCCGCGCGGCGCGGGTGGCCCGCTGCGCCGACCAGGTGCGCACGGCGCTTGCAGACGGCGCCACGGCGCACGAGCTGCTCTGGACGGTGTGGAGCGGGTCGGGGCTGGAGCGCGCGTGGGCGCAGGCGGCCCGGGGCAGCGGTCCGCTGGCCGAGCAGGCCGGCCGCGACCTGGACGCCGTCGTGGCGCTGTTCCAGGCCGCCAAGCGGTACGGCGAGCGGCGGGATGCGGCATCCGGCAACCCGATGGCGTTCGTGCGCTCCATCGCGCACAGCGACGTCGCCGAAGACCGGCTCGACGCATCCGCGGCCGGCGGCGCGGTCGCCGTGCTCACCCCGGCCGGAGCGCTGGGCGCCGAGTACGACACGGTGATCATCGCGGGCGTGCAGGACGGCGTCTGGCCCAACACCCGGCTGCGCGGCAGCCTGCTGGACACCTGGCGGCTGGCCCAGGTCGCGGGGCACGATCACGATGGCGCCTCGGCGCCGGAGGCGATCGACCGGCGACGCGACGCGCTGCACGACGAGCTGCGGCTGTTCGTCCGGGCGGCGTCCCGGGCACGCACCGCGCTGATCGTGACGGCGGTCGACGACGATGACACCGGACCCAGCGTGCTGTTCGAGTTCCTGCCCGACCCGACGCCGCCCGGCGCGCTGGCCGAGCATCCGCTGTCGCTGCGGGGGCTCGTGGCGCTGCATCGGCGCACCCTCACCGACCCGCGCCCGCGCCCCGAGGCCGTGCGCGGGCGAGCGGCGCGGCAGCTGGCGCTGCTGGCCGACGCGGGCGTCGCCGGTGCCGACACCGAGCAGTGGTACGGCGTGGCCGGGCCCACCTCGTCGGCCCCGCTGCGCGACCTGCGGCGCGAGGCCGTGCGCGTCTCGCCGTCACGCCTGGAGGCGCTGGAGACCTGCCAGCTGAACTGGGTGCTCGGCGACCTGGGCGCCGACTCCGGCGGCAGCACGGCGGGCCTGGGCACCATCATCCACGCGGCGCTGGAGAATGCCACCGGCGGTGATGAGCAGGCGCTGTGGACATACGTGCACGAGCGGTGGGGCGAGCTGGCCTTCGATGCCCCATGGCTCGACCATGCCGCGCAGCGGCAGGCGCGCGATCTGGTGCGCCGGCTGCATCTCTACCTGCGCCGGTTCGACGACGCCGGTGGGCGGCTGCTGGATGCCGAGGGGCACTTCGAGGTGCCGATCCCGATCGACGCGGATGCCCCGCACGGCGCGATCCTCAGCGGCTACATCGATCGCGTCGAGCTGACGGCCGACGGGCGGGTCGTGATCGTGGACCTGAAGACCGGCAAGAACGAGCCGAAGACCGACGCCGGGGTGCGCGCGAACCCGCAGCTGGCCGCCTACCAGCTCGCCTTCGAGTCCGGTGCGATCGCCGGTGCCGACGGCTTCGCGCCGGGCGGGGCGAAGCTGCTGGTGCTGCGCGGCGATGCGAAGACCCGCGACTACGCCGAGCCCTGGCAGCCCCCGTTCGACCAGGAGAGCCGCACCGCGTTCCTGGGACGCATCCGCGCCGCGGTGGACGTGATGCGCGCCGACACGTTCAGCGCGCCGTACGAGGAGCACTGTCGTGCCGACCACAGCTACGGGCTGTGCCGGATCCACACGATCGGGGCGGTGAGCGCGTCGTGATCGCCGGATCGCTGGCTCCCGAGGTCATCGCGGCGGCGCTGGGCCAGTTTCCGCCGACGGCCGAACAGGCCCAGGTCATCGCCGCCCCGCTCGCCCCGGCCCTGGTGGTCGCCGGGGCCGGCAGCGGCAAGACCGAGACGATGGCCGCACGGGTGGTGTGGCTGGTGGCCAACGGCATCGTCGGCCGGGACGAAGTGCTGGGCCTGACCTTCACCCGCAAGGCGGCCGGCGAGCTGGCCGAGCGCATCCAGCTGCGCCTGGCCCGGCTGGGCGAGTTCGAGCGGCTCGGACTGCTGCCGCAGCTGCCCGCGCTCCACGCCGACGGAGCGCTGGAGCGCTTCGGTGAACTGGAGCGCGCCGGCGGCGCCGAGCGTGCGCGCCGCGAACTGCTCGCGAGCCTTGCTGCTCGCACCGGCGCACAGCCGCAGGCGCCCGATGACCAGTCGCTGCTGCACCGGCCGACCGTGGCCACCTACAACAGCTTCGCCGACGCCATCGTCCGCGAGAACGCGGTGCGCATCGGGCGGGACGCCGAGGCCGTCGTGATGAGCGAATCGGCGGCCTGGCTGCTGATGCGCCGGATCGTGTTCGCCAGCGACGACGAGCGGCTGGAGCAGACCGGACGGGCCGCGAGCACCATCATCGACGCCGCCTTGGCCATCGCCCGTGACAGCGTCGACAACCTCGTCGACCTCGACGAGCTGGCCGCCTTCCCACAGCGTCTGCAGCCGCTGTACGACCTGCCGTCGGAGCGGGCGAGCGTCACGATGTACGCGCCGGTGCGCAAGGCGCTGACCGACGTCGGCGCGCTCGAGCTGCTGGTCGACCTCGCCCGGGCATACCACGCGCAGAAGCTGCGGCTGGGTGTGCTCGACTTCGCCGACCAGGTCGCCGGCGCCTGCCAGATCGTGCGCGCGCACCCGTCGGTGGCCGCCGAGATCGGGCAGCGCTACCGCGTCGTGCTGCTGGACGAGTACCAGGACACCTCGGTCGTGCAGACCGAGCTGCTGGCGGCGCTGTTCGCCGACGGCGCCGTCATGGCCGTGGGCGATCCGCACCAGGCGATCTACGGCTGGCGCGGCGCCAGTGCCGGCAACCTCGGCGGCTTCGCGGCGGCGTTCTCCACCACCACGACGTGCGGTCGGTACGCGCTGATGACCAGCTGGCGCAACAGCACGCGGGTGCTGGATGCCGCGACGGCGGTGCTGGCGCCGCTGGCGGCCACGGCCCCGGTTCCGGTGGGACAGCTGCGACCGCGGCCGGGCGCCCCCGACGGCGAGGTGCGCATCGTCGTCGGAGGCGATCTGGACGAGGAGGCCGCGACGGTCGCGGAGTGGTTCGACCGGGTGCGCGCCGCGCGTGCGGCCGGCGGGCGCACCACCACCGGTGCCGTGCTGTTCCGCAGCAAGAGGCACATGGTGCGCTTCGGGGATGCGCTGGCCGCCCGCGGCGTGCCGCACCGCATCCTGGGCCTGGGCGGTCTGCTGTCCACCCCCGAGATCGCCGACGTCGTCAGCGCGCTGCGGGTGATCGCCGACCCGGGCGCCGGCTCCGCCCTGATCCGGCTGCTGGCCGGGCCGCGCTGGGCGATCGGGCTGGCCGACCTGCATGAGCTCGGCAGCCTCGCCCAGCGGATCAGCCGGCACGACGAGGCGCTGCAGCCACTGCCGCCCGAGGTGGCGGCCCGGCAGTCGCAGAGCTCGCTGGTGGACGCGCTCGACTTCGTGCTGCGGCACAACGACGAGCACGGCTGGCTGGCCGCGTTCACGCCGGCCGCCCGGGCGCGGCTGCGCGAGGCGAGCGCGGTGTTCGCGGGGCTGCGGCAGAGCGCGGCGCTGCCGATCACCGAACTGGTGCGGCTGATCGAGCTCGAGCTGCGGCTGGATGTGGAACTGGCGGCCAACGAGGCGCGCGGGCCGGCACGGATCGCCTCCGCCCAGCTGCGCGCGTTCGTCGATGAGGTGCACGCGTTCCTGGCCGCCGACGAGAGCGGCTCGCTGCCGAGCCTGCTGGCGTGGCTGGACCACGCCGAACAGCTCGACGAGTTCGCTCCGCGCACCGAACCGCCCGAGGACGACGTCGTGCAGCTGTTGACCATCCACGGCTCCAAGGGCCTGGAATGGGATGCCGTCGCCGTGGTCCGCATGGTCGAGGACGAGCTGCCGGTCGCGGCCCGGGACACCGCCGGCTGGCTGCGGTTCGGCGCGCTGCCGTACCCCTTCCGCGGCGACCGCGCGTGGCTGCCGCAGTTCGGCTGGCGCACCGCCCAGACCCAGCAGGACCTGCGCGACGGGCTGGCGGCGTTCGTGGCCGCGAATCGGAACCGGCAGATCGACGAGGATCGGCGCCTCGCCTATGTCGCCGTCACCCGGGCGCGCGAATCGCTGCTGCTGACGGCGTCACCGTGGGCCGGCACCCTGAAGGCGCGCCGGCCGAGCCCGTTCCTGCACGAGATCGGGGCTGCGCTGGGCGTCGTGCTGCCCGATGCCGATCCCGGCGAGAACCCGTACACCGGCCGGCGCCGGCTGCTGCAGTGGCCGCTGGATCCGCTCGGCGCGCGCCGCGGCCGCGTGCAGGCAGCGTCCGACGCCGTGCGCGCGGCGCAGGAGGCCCCGCGCGACGAGCCGGACGACGACCTCGCCCTGCTGCTGGCCGAGCGCGCGGCACGGCAGCAGCCGTCGGCCGGGCGGGCGCCGGTGCGCATCCCCGCCTCGCGCTACAAGGACTTCGTGGCCGATTACACCGGGACCCTCGCATCGATCGCCCGGCCGATGCCGGAGCGGCCGTACCGGCAGACCCGGCTGGGCACGCTGTTCCATGCCTGGGTGGAGCGGCGCTCGGGGCTGGTGGGCTCGAGCGGTCGGCTGGACGATCCGCTGTGGGAGGACGAGGACGACTCGGCCGGGCTCGCCGCCGCCGACGAGCAGGCGCTGCAGGAGCTGAAGGCCGCGTTCGAGAGGTCGGAGTGGGCGGATCGGCAGCCGATCGCGGTCGAGACCGAGATCGACTTCCGATTCGTGGGCCTGGATGACCGTGAGCATCTGGCGATCTGCAAGCTGGATGCCGTCTATCGGCACGGCGAGCGCATCGAGATCGTGGACTGGAAGACCGGCGCGCCGCCGCGGGATGCCGCCGAGCGCGAGTCGCGCCTGCTGCAGCTGGAGCTGTACCGGCGTGCGTACCACGAGAAGCACGGCGTACCGCTGGAGCAGATCGACGTCACGCTGTACTACGTCGCGCACGACCGGATCCTGCGCGGCTGACCGCGCGAGCGCGGCTGCTCCTACTGCGGTGTGGCCCACCGGCGCAGCGCGGCCTCGGATGCCCGATCGGCGTCGGCGACGGCATCCGCGTCACCGCCGCGCCCCACCCAGTCCGAGGCCGTGATCGGCGCAGTGGCGTCCGGATCGTCATCCGGCCCGGCACCGACCGGACCGGTCTGGTCCGGGCCCGGCTCGCCGGGCTCGGTGGGCTCGGCGACCGAGTCGGTGAAGAACGCGGTGTCGTCGGCGCCGAACGCATCCGTCTCCATCGAGGTGGCGCCGCCCTGGGGCGCCGGCACCCGCCCGAGCAGGGCGATCGCATCCTCGACGTCCACGCCGTCCTCGGTCAGCAGGTCGTCCCCCAGGACCGTGTCGGCGAGCGTCGTCAGCAGCGCGACGGCGTCGTCGACGATGTCGTCCCGGCCTTCGTCGTGCCCGTGCACGAGCCACTTCGCGAACTCCAGCTCGGCATACAGCCGTGCCCGGGTCAGCAGCGCCGCGTCGGGGGTGCGCACACTGGCGGCCAGATAGGCGTCGACGACGTCGTCGGCCGCCGCCGGCGCCGCCGAGAGCCAGCGCAGATCCTCGGCGGGATCGGCCACCCGCAGACCATGCCAGTCCAGCAGCGCAGACACCCTCGGCTCGTCGCCGATGTCGTGGAACAGGAACGCGTCGGCGCCGACGCCGCCCAGGGTCAGGGTGGGCTCGAACCGCCACAGCCGGTCCTCGGCCAGCGCGCGGCTCCAGCGGGCCAGCAGCGACACCGGCACGCGGTCGCTGCCGGCGACCCGGTCCAGCAGACGGCTGCGCTGCGAGCGCACCTGTTCGGGAGTGCTGATCGGCAGCGGCTGCGTGCGGGCGACCGACACCGGCAGGGAGTGCACCGCGGCGATGGCCGTGCCCAGCGACGTCGCGGCGCCGGGGCCGGCCGGCACGTGCGCGGCATCGACCCGGTAGCCCTCCAGGTGGCTGACCACGACGGCGGGCATCCCGTCCAGGACGGTCTGGCCGTGCAGCACCGGCGCGCGGAACGGCAGCAGCGAGCGCACGCCCGAAGTCAGCGCGCGCAGCGCGTGGGTCTCGGCGACCAGCTCGGCGGCGGCATCCGGATCCGTCGCGACCCGCACGACCACCCGAGACCCGTCGGCCAGGTCCGCCACCGCGGTGTCGTACCGCCCGGCCGCATGCTCGGTGAGTGCGGCCACGCCCACGACCGAAGCCTGCGGCAGAGCCGATGTCACCGTCGCCGCTAGAGTGAGTGGGGAGCGTGCCATGCCCCCAAGAGTAGGTCGGGCCCGGCCACGGAAGGCTTCGCCACGCCCGGCACGGAGGGATCGATGACTGCACATCCACTGGCTCCGATCCCCGCCCTGGGGCACTCCGGATTCGACCGCAGCGCCACCGAGCGCACCGATCCGCAGCTGATCGAGAAGCTGCGCGCGGATGCCGCCACCCGCGTGCTGGTGGTCCGCGGCGACGCCGCCCAGTGCGGCGCCGATGGCCGACTGCACTACCGCGCTCCCGCCGAAGTGCCCCGCGGCGCGCAGTGGATGTTCCTCGGCCGCGCCGGCGACGGCACAGCCCTGCTGGCTGCCGCCTTCGAAGCCGGCGACACGGATGCGAGCTGGGGCCCGCTGCGGGCGATCGGCGGCGGGCTGGACGCCCAGGACGGCGACGCCTTCGTGACCGCGGTGAGCCTGGGCCGCTGGCTGCGCGAGGCGGCGTTCTGCCCGGCCTGCGGCACCCGCTTGCAGGGGCACTCGGCGGGCTGGGCGCGCCGCTGCCCGAGCTGCAGGCGCGAGCACTTCCCGCGCACCGACCCGGCCATCATCGTCGCGGTCGAGAGCGCGAGCCGGCCGGACCGGCTGCTGCTGGG
Source organism: Microbacterium kribbense (assembly GCF_039537285.1). Lineage (NCBI taxonomy): Bacteria > Bacillati > Actinomycetota > Actinomycetes > Micrococcales > Microbacteriaceae > Microbacterium > Microbacterium kribbense. Next base: position 119,578 of record NZ_BAABAF010000004.1, read on the forward strand.
GTCCAATGCCCTCTGGGGCGCGAACCGCTACTCGTGCTTCGCCGGCTTCGTCGAGGCCGGGGAGTCGCTGGAATCGGCGGTGCTGCGGGAGCTGCACGAGGAGTCGGGCATCGCCGCCGGTGACATTCGCTACCGCGGGTCCCAGGCCTGGCCCTACCCGCGATCGCTGATGCTGGGCTTCCGGGTGCGCGCGCTCGATGACGACCGGGCGCGCGCCGACGGCGACGAGATCGCCGCGGTGCGCTGGTTCACCCGCGCCGAGATCGGTGCGGCACTGGACCGCGGTGGATGGGCGGACGGCCGGGCCGACGACGACCGGGTGCTGCTGCCCGGGCCGGCATCCATCGCCTACCGGCTGATCGCCGACTGGTACGCGGAGCGGGCGTGAGCGCGGACGCACTGGCGGGTCTGGACGAGCGCCAGCGCGAGGCGGCGACCACCCTGCGCGGACCGGTCTGCGTGCTCGCCGGCGCCGGCACCGGAAAGACCCGGGTCATCACGCACCGGATCGCGCACGGCGTGGACACCGGGGCGTACACGCCCAGCCGGATGATGGCGGTCACCTTCACGACCAAGGCCGCCGGCGAGATGCGCGGGCGGCTGCGGCGCCTGGGCGTGGTGGGCGTGCACGCCCGCACCTTCCACGCGGCGGCACTGGCGCAGCTGAACTTCTTCTGGCCCACCGTCGCGAAGGACACCGCGCCGGCCATCGTCGACAACAAGGTGCGCCTGCTCGCGCATGCGGCCGACGGGCTGGGGATGCGACTGGACACCCCGACCCTGCGCGATGTCGCGGCGCAGATCGAGTGGCGCAAGATCACGATGCGCTCGATCGATGCCTACCCCGCGGCGCGGCCGCAGGGCGTGCCGGGGATGGACCTGGACGCGCTGATCGACCTGCAGCGGGCGTATGAGAAGCTCAAGGACGAACGCCGGCAGCTCGACTTCGAAGACGTCCTGCTGGCATGCGCGGGGATGCTGGAGGCAGAGCCCCGGGTGACGGCGGCCGTGCGGGAGCAGTACCGGCATTTCACCGTCGACGAGTTCCAGGACGTCTCGCCCCTGCAGTTCGCGCTGCTGCGGCTGTGGCTGGGCGACCGGCGCGACCTGTGCGTCGTGGGCGACGCGAGCCAGACCATCTTCTCGTTCGCCGGCGCCGACGCGTCATACCTGCTGGACTTCCCGCGCCGGTTCCCGGACGCCCGGGTGGTGCGGCTGGAGACCAGCTACCGGTCGGCGCCGCCGATCCTGGATGTCGCCAACGGGCTGATGCAGGGCCGGCCCGGGGCGCTGCGGCTGAGCGCGGCCGGCTCCGCCGAACCCGGTGCGCTCCCGCAGCTGACCGGCTATCCGGATGACGCCGCCGAGGCGCGCGGGGTGGCTGCCGCGGTCGCCGCGCAGGTGCGCGCCGGCGTCGACCCGCGGACGATCGCGGTGCTGTACCGCTCGCACGCGCAGTCCGCACCGCTGCTGCAGGCTCTGGCCGAACAGCAGATCGCCGCGACCGTGCTCGGCGGCAAGCGGTTCTTCGACCTGCCCGAGGTGCGCCAGGCGGTGCTCGCGCTGCGCGGTGCGTCGGTGGCTCCGCTGCCGGCGGCCGGGCTGGTCGCATCCGTGCGCGATGTGCTGCGCTCGCTCGGCCTGACCGACGACCCGCCGCCGGCCGGCGGTGCCGTGCGCGACGCGTGGGAGGCGCGCCGGGCGATCCTGCGGCTGGCCGAGGAGGCCCCCGCCGAGACGTCGCTGCGCGCGTTCACCGACGAGCTGCGCTCGCGTGCGAAGGACCAGCACGAGCCGGCGATGCGCACCGTGACGCTGGCCACGTTGCACGCGGCCAAGGGGCTGGAGTGGGATCACGTGCACCTGGTGGGCGTGGCCGAGGGACTGCTGCCGATCTCGTACGCCACGACGGCCGCGCAGGTCGACGAGGAGCGGCGGCTGGCCTATGTCGGCATCACGCGCTCCGCGCGAAGCCTGTCGCTGTCGTGGTCGCACGGCGGTGCGGGACGGGCGCCGCGGGCGCCGTCGCGATTTCTTCAGGAGATCGGCACGCGCACTCTGCGTGCGGTCGATGCTCCCGCCACGAGCGGCGCGGCGAGTCGGCGTGCACGGTCACCGCGTACGACCGAGCGCCCGGCTCGTCCGGCTCGCTGAGCAGGCGCGCCGCCAGCAGTCCGGCCTCGGCGGCCAGCGCCGGCGTCGGCGCCGGCAGCGGATGCTGCAGCAGCTGCGCGGCCACGGCGGGCCAGGCGGGGTCGGTGTCGCACCGCTCGGCCTGGACGCACATCAGACACGGCGTCCGGCCCGGTCGCACCAGTGGTCCGATGGTCACCGCGCCGGCATGGAAGACCACCGGTACGTGTGCCGTGTCGGTGCGCATCAGCACCGTCAGCTGCCGCGGGTCGATCACGTGCGAGCCGACGAGCACCACGGCCGCACCGGCCTCCGGGCTCTGCGCCAGGTCGATCCCGGCGGTGCGCAGCGCGGCGGCGATGCCCGGTGCGGTGCCGCCGGGCGCATTCGCACCGGACTGCAGGTGCGCCGTCGGGGGAGCGGGTGCCGGCGCTGTGGCCAGCACCGCCGCCAGCCGATCGACCAGAGCGCGTGCGCCGGCCGCGCTGCCGCCGAGGGCTTCGGCGATCAGTCCGAGCGCGGCGTCGGGCACGCCGCGCTGCAGCTCGCCCACCAGGCGCTGCTGCCACGGCGCGGGATCGTCCAGGCACGCCACGCCGTCTGCGCCGAACTGCAGTCGGTCGGGGGAGCGCCACACGGGGGGAAATGCGGGGTCGAGAAGGATCATGCTCCGATTGTGGGCCCGCCCGCACGGCGCATGTCGACTATCCACAGGGCAGCTGCGTCGGATGCCGGATCCGCCGCCTGTGGAGGAGCCGATGCGCGCGTGCCGGGCTGCTCAGACCGGACGCGGCCCCTCGGGGCCGTCGTGGCCCGGGTCCGCGTCGTCCGCGTTCATGGCATCCGGCCCGTCTTCGCCCTGGGCCGGCGGCAGGTCGCCGCGCAGCAGCGCGTCCAGCGCGTCATCCATCTCATCGCGCGCCGGGGCCTCGCCACGAGAGTGCGCCCGCAGCCGCTCGATCAGGGCGGACGGATCGTCGATGTCGGATGCCTGCGGCATCAGGTCGGGGTAGTCCCACAGCCCGTCGCGGCCGGCAACCCCCACGGCCTCGGTGACCGCGCGCCACATCGCCGCCGCCTCGCGCATCCGGCGCGGGCGCAGCTCCAGGCCCACCAGCGAACCGAGCGCCTTCTCGGCGGGACCGCCGACCGCGCGTCGGCGGCGCACCGCCTCGGCGATCCGATCGGCCGAAGGCAGCCGTGCGGTGGCATCGGCGGTGACGACCTCGACCCATCCCTCGATCGTGGCCAGCAGGTTCTCCAGCCGGGTGAGCGCCTCGGTCTGCGCCTCGCTGTGCGAGGGCAGCAGGGCGCCGCTCTGCAGCGCCTCGCGCAGCTCGTCCGGGTTGGCCGGGTCGAACCGCGACGCGAGATCGGCCAGGGCGTCGGTGTCCACGTGCACGCCGCGTGCGAACCCGGACACCTGGGCGATCACGTGCAGGCGCAGCCACTTCGCGTGCCGGAACAGGCGCGCGTGCGCGAGCTCACGGGTGGCCAGGTACAGGGCGAGCTGGTCTTCGGGCACCTGCAGGTCACGGCCGAAGTCGGCGAAGTTCTGCGGCAGGATCGCCGCCTGCCCGGCCGGCATGATCGGAATGCCGACATCCCCGCCCGAGACCACCTGCAGCGACAGCTGCCCGATGACCTGTCCGAGCTGGGTGGCGAACAGGCTGCCGGCGATCGTGCGCATCGCCCGGCCCGCACCCTGGATGAGCTGCTGCATCTCTTCAGGCGCCTGGCTGCGCATCGCCTCGGTCATCGCGTCGGCAATGCTGGTGGCGACCGGCTCGGCCAGCTCCTGCCACACCGGCAGGGTCGCCTCGACCCAGCCGCCGCGCGTGATCGCCTGCGCCGGGGCGGCCAGGTCCGAGATCGCCGTGACTTCGCCGAGCCAGAGCGTGGCCAGCGCGAAGGCCTGGTCGAACTCGCCGCGCTGGCCCCCGGTGACGCCGCGGTCGCTCTGATTGGCGGTGTGCAGCGCCTGACGCTTCGCGAGGTCCCACGAGATGCCGCCTTCGGGGGCGTCCTTGAACGCCGCGTGCAGCTGGGCCATCATGTTCTGCATCATGGCCGGATCCACGCCCAGGGCCCGCAGCTGCTCGAGCTGCTCGGGGTCAGGAGAAACGCCGGCGCCGCCGAACAGCTGGCGCAGCAGCTGCTCGAAGTCATCCTCGGAATTGCGGTCGTCATCTGCCACTTCAGCCGTCTTTCAGCAGGGGGTGGGTCGGTGGTTCTACGCTAGTCGCACGGATCACGATGATCCCCGGTCCGAGGCGCTGCGCCTGTACGCCGGTCGCGAACGAGGGACTTCGGAAGGTCGGATGTGGCGCTGTTCGACGAGAACGTGACGGTCGGCCCGGCACCGCGCGGCAGCCGGGGGCGCGGGGCGGCCGTCGGCGGCTGGTGCCTGACCTTCGCGATCGTGGTGCTGCTGGTGCTCACCTTCCTGCCCACCGCCTATGTCATCCAGCAGCCCGGTCCGGTGTTCAACACCCTGGGCGCGGCGCCGGACGGCTCCGGCGGGCAGACCCCGCTGATCACGGTGCACGGCGCGACCAGCTACCCGTCCACCGGCACGCTCGACCTGCTGACCGTGCAGACCGTCGGCAGCCCGGCGCGCACACCGTCCTGGGTGCAGCTGGCCGCCGCCTGGTTCGACCGGTCGCAGGCGGTGCTGCCGCTGGCGGCGGCCTTCCCGGCCGGGCAGAGCCAGAAGGAGCGCGATCAGCAATCCACCGCGATGATGGTCGACTCGCAGAAGGAGGCCACCGCGGCCGCCCTCATCGACCTCGGCTACCACGTCGTGTCCAAGATCACGGTGTACTCGCTGATCGACGGGTCGGCGGCGGCCGGCATTCTGCGCAAGGGCGATGTCATCGTGCGTGCCAACGGCACCGCGATCGACGACGCCGATACGCTGCGCACGGTGATCGCCGACGCCGCCGGTGGACCGGTCGCACTGGTGATCGACCGCGGGGGCGTGCAGAAGTCGGTCTCGGTCACCCCCCAGCGCACCACGGTGAACGGGGCGGCCACCTGGTTGATCGGCGTCACGCTGATCACCGACTTCGACTTTCCGATCGACGTGCAGATCCAGCTCAACAACGTCGGCGGTCCCTCGGCGGGCATGATGTTCGCGCTGGGCATCATCGACGCGCTCACGCCGGGAAACCTCGCCGGCGACGCGACGGTCGCCGGGACCGGAACGATCGACGCCGCCGGCGAGGTCGGGCCGATCGGCGGGATCCGGCAGAAGCTGTTCGGGGCACGACGGGCCGGCGCGCAGTACTTCCTGGCCCCGGCATCCAATTGCAACGAGGTCGTCGGGCACATCCCGCAGGGTCTGCGCGTGTTCGCGGTGAAGACCCTGGACGACTCGCTGCACGCGGTGGCGGCCATCCGCACCGGCACCGATCTGAACGCGCTGCCGGTCTGCACACCCTGACGTGTGGCACACGGTCAGTGAACCCCTGCCTAGGATGAGGGGGTGACGTCCACCTCCGCCCCCGCACCCGCCACACCGCACCGCTCCCGTCGCGTCGTAGCGATATCGCTGGTGATCATCGCCGCGCTCGTCGTGGCCTTCTTCATCTTCGCCAACCTCTACGCCGACTGGCTGTGGTACACCCAGCTGGGCTTCCAGGGGGTGCTGACCACCCAGTGGTTGGCGCGCGTGGTGATGTTCGCCATCGGCTTCCTCGGCATGGCCGTGCCGGTCTGGCTGTGCATCCAGCTCGCCTACCGGATGCGGCCGGTCTACGCGCGCCTGAGCTCGCAGCTGGACCGCTACCAGGAAGTCGTCGAGCCGCTGCGGCGGCTGGCGATGTGGGGCATCCCGGCCTTCTTCGGCTTCTTCGCCGGGTTCGCGGCATCCACCCAGTGGGAGACCACCGCGATGTGGCTGAACGGCGTGCCCACCCAGGTGAAGGACCCGCAGTTCCACCTGGACACCGGGTTCTACATGTTCGCGATGCCGTTCTACAGCTCGGTGCTCGGCTTCACCTCGGCGGTGCTGCTGATCAGTCTGCTGGTGACGGCCGTGGTGGCCTACCTGTACGGCTCGGTGCGCATCGCACAGCGCGAGATGCGCATCTCTCGTGCCGCGCGCATCCAGTTCGCGGCGCTGGCCGGACTCTACCTGCTCGTGCAGGCCGCCAGCCTGTGGCTGGACCGGTACAAGACGCTGGTGGCCGACAACGGCCTGATCACCGGCCCCGGCTACACCGAGGTCAACGCGGTCATCCCCGGCCAGATGATCCTGGCGATCATCGCGGCCATCGTGGCGGTGCTGTTCTTCATCACGGCGTTCATCGGTCGCTGGCGCTACCCGCTGATCGCCACGGCGCTGCTGATCATCTCGGCGATCGTGGTCGGCATGGCCTACCCGTGGGTGGTCAACGTCGTCCAGGTCAAGCCGAACGAGCTGAGCCTGCAGAAGGCCTATTACCAGCGCAACATGGACGCGACCAAGACCGCCTATGGCATCAGCGGCATGGACGACATCCCGTTCGCCGCCAAGACCGACGCGACCAAGGGGCAGCTGCGCTCGGATGCCGCCACGACGGCGCAGATCCGCATCATGGACCCGGCGATCATCAACCCGACCGTGCGCCAGCTCGAGCAGGTGCGGCCGTACTACGGCTTCAAGAACCCGCTGGATGTGGACCGGTACGAGATCGACGGCCAGTCGCAGGACACCGTGGTCTCGGTGCGCGAGCTGAACATCGGCGCCCTGGGCGTGGATGCCAGTTGGCAGAACACCGCGCTGATCTACACGCACGGCTACGGCGTCGTCATCGCCAAGGGCAATGCGCGCACCGACGACGGGATGCCGGTGTTCCTGGAGCGCGGTATCCCGGCCACCGGCTTCCTGTCAGATCAGAACTTCCAGCCGCGCGTCTACTTCGGCGAGAACTCGCCGCAGTACTCGATCGTCGGCGGCGGCAAGGGCTCGACGCCGATCGAGCTGGACTACCTGTCGGGCACGGAAGGCGCCGAAGAGGTCAAGACGACCTTCAGCGGCAACGGCGGCCCGAACGTCGGCAGCTGGTTCAACCGACTCATCTATTCGCTGAAGTTCCAGTCCGAGCAGATCCTGTTCTCCAACAGCGTGAACCCGCAGTCGCAGATCCTCTACGACCGCAACCCGGCGCTGCGCGTGCAGAAGGCGGCGCCGTACCTGACGCTGGACAACGACACCTACCCGACCGTGGTCGACGGTCGCATCGTGTGGGTCGTGGACGGCTACACGACCAGCGCCGACTACCCGTACTCGCACACTACGAGCCTGTCGCGGGCGATCGCGGACTCCTCGAACCCGACCCCGACGTTCGCGCTGGACAACATCAACTACATCCGCAACTCGGTCAAGGCCACCGTCGACGCCTATGACGGGCACGTGACGCTGTACGCCTGGGATCCCAGCGATCCGGTGCTGCAGACCTGGCAGAAGATCTACCCGAACACGCTCAAGCCGATCTCGCAGATGTCCGGCGAGCTGATGAGCCACGTGCGCTACCCGACCGACCTGTTCAAGGTGCAGCGCTCGGTGCTGAACATCTATCACGTCACCGACGTGAACTCGTTCTACCGTGGCGACAACATCTGGGCGACGCCGGACGACCCGCAGCAGTCCGACCGGCTGCAGCCGCCGTACTACCTGACGATGAAGATGCCCGGCCAGGACGCGCCGCAGTACTCGATGTTCACGAGCTTCATCCCCGAGACCAGCGGCGCCGACTCGCGCAACGTGCTGATGGGGTATCTCGCCGTCGACTCGAACGCCGGCGACAAGGCGGGCGTGAAATCCCCGGACTACGGGCAGCTGCGGATGCTGGAGATCAGCGCGAGCACGCCCATCCCCGGGCCCGGCCAGGTGCAGAACAACTTCAACGCGCAACCCAGTGTCTCGCAGCTGATCAACCTGCTGAAACAGGGGCAGTCCCAGGTGCTGCCGGGGAACCTGCTGACCCTGCCGGTCGGCGGCGGCCTGCTCTATGTGCAGCCGGTGTTCGTGCAGTCCTCCGGTCAGACCCAGCTGCCGGCGCTGCAGAAGGTGCTGGTCGCGTTCGGCAACAAGATCGCGTTCGAGGACACCCTCGCGCAGGCTCTGGACTCGCTGTTCGGCGGCGATTCGGGGGCGACCACGGGTGACACGAATGTGACCACATCGCCGTCGCCGAATCCCTCGGGCACGTCGACACCGGGCAGTCAGACCGGCGGCACCAACCCGGCGACCTCGGTGGCGTTCCAGGCCGCGCTGCAAGAGGCCAAGCAGGCGATGGATGCCAGCAAGACCGCCCTGCAGAACCAGGACTGGGCGGCGTACGGCACCGCGCAGGCGAAGCTGACGGCGGCGCTGAACACGCTGCTGCAGCTCTCCGGCGACAAGTAGCCGGGATTCGGCCCCACCCCCGCGGCATGCTAAGCTTTTCAACGTGCCGCGGGGTGGAGCAGCTCGGTAGCTCGCTGGGCTCATAACCCAGAGGTCGTAGGTTCAAATCCTGCCCCCGCAACCACACGAAGGACCCGATCTCGACAGAGATCGGGTCCTTCGAGGCATCCGGGCGGTGCCTCACGGCCCGTACTGCGAGCGCCAGCGCACCAGCGGGTGCAGCGCCCAGGGCACGCTCTCGCTCATGGCGGTGACCTCGCCCACCACCAGCCGGTGCGTGGCGGCGGTGTGCACGGCCACGACCCGCAGATCGAACCACGCCAGCGCGCCCTCGATCAGCGCCGGGGCGCCCGGCTGGCGCCGGAAATGCGGCACCTGGTCCAGCAGGCCGGGCAGCGGCGCACCCTGTTCGCCGAGCCAGTCGGCGATGCGCCGCTGGTCGGTCGCGAGCAGGCTCAGGCCGAATCTGCCCGCATCGGTCACGGCGTCGGCGATGCGGCTGAGCTCGTACAGGCTCACCACGATCGTCGGCGGGTCGTACGACACCGACAGGAAGTCGGTCACCGTGACGGCATGATCCCACCGGCCCGCCACCGCCGTGACCACCCCGACGCCCTTGGCGACCAGGGTGGAGCGCAGCTTGTAGGCATCGGCATCCGCCTGCGTCGGCGCCTCCGACAGCACGTGTTCCCGGTGCTCGGCGGAAGACGGCATCGGCGGCTTTCTCAGCCGACGGGTGCGTGCCGCGCGTGCTCGGACGCCAGCGCGTTCAGCGCGACGACCGAGTGCGCATAGGCACCGCCGGCGCGCATCTCGGCGGCGACCCAGATGGCCTCCATGATCTCTTCGTCCGTGGCGCCCCTGCGGGAGGCGAGCTTGGTGTGACCGTCGATGCAGTAGGGGCACTGCGTGGTGTGGGCCACGGCGACCGCGATCAGCTGCTTGGTCTTCTCATCCAGCGATCCGGCGGAGAACACCTGCTTGCTGAACGCCTTGAACGCTGCGGCGGTCTCGGGAACGAGTGAATCGCGCTGGGCGGTGAACTCGGCGGTGCGCTCGGGGTACGGGGAGTGGCTCATGGCATTCCTTTCTGCGGCCGGTCCCGGCCGTCATTCTCAGCGTATGCCCCGCTGCATGCGCCCGGCCGCAGTTGCCCGATGCCGCCGCCCGGGCGAGGATGGACCCATGCCCGATGAACCCGGCCTCGCCGCACCAGCCGTGGCCGTCGCGGTCGCGCAGTTCGCGCCGACGGCGGATGCCGATGCCAACCTGGCCGAGATCACCCGGCTGACCGACATCGCCACGGCGCGCGGTGCGCGCGTGGTGGTGTTCCCGGAATACTCCAGCGCCTTCATCGACCCGTTCGACGCGTCGCTCGCTGCCCACGCGCAGGACGTGGGCGGCCCGTTCACGGCCGCGCTGACCCGGCTCGCCGCCCGGCACGGCATCCACCTCGTCGCGGGGCTGCTCGAGCACGGCAGCGACGGCCGCCGGGTGCACAACACGCTCGTTGCCGTCGACGCGGGCGGGGTGCGCGCGCGGTACCGCAAGCTGCACCTGTACGACGCGTTCGGCCAGCGCGAGTCGGACTGGATCGAGCCGGGACCGCTGGCTCCGCCCGAGGTGTTCGCGGCCGACGGCCTGACGTTCGGCCTGCAGACCTGCTATGACCTGCGCTTCCCCGAAGTCACGCGCACGCTGGTGGATGCCGGTGCCGACGTCGTGCTGGTGCCGGCGCAGTGGGTGCGCGGGCCCGTCAAAGAGCACCATTGGCGCACCCTCATCCAGGCCCGTGCGATCGAGAACACCGTCTTCGTCGCCGGCGCCGACCACCCGCCGCCGCTGGGGGTCGGCCAGTCGATGGTCGTCGACCCGCAGGGCGTCGTGATCGCGTCCGTCGGCACCTCGACCGACGTCGCCCTCGCGCACCTGGACCCGGACCTGATCCGGCGCGTGCGCGAGCTGAATCCGGCGCTGCAGCTGCGCCGGTTCCGCGTCGTCGCGGGAGAGTAGCCGCCCGCGGGTCCCGGTCAGGCCAGGCGCTGCAGGCGCGCCGCGGCCTCGCGGATGACCTCGACCCGCTTGCACGCCGCGAAGCGCACCAGGGTCGCGAACCGGTCGCGATGGGCGGCGCTGACGAAGGCCGTGATCGGGATCGCCACGACCCCGACCCGGTCGGGCAGGTCGCGGCAGAACGCGGCAGCGTCGGTGGCCCCCACGGGTGCGGCGTCGGCGACCGTGAAGTACGAGCCCGCCGGCCGCGATACGTCGAAGCCGGCCTCGCGCAGCCCCGCCCCGAGCAGATCGCGCTTGGCGCGCAGCGCCGCGGCGACACCGGTGAAGAACGACTCCGGCAGGCGCAGGCCCGCCGCGATGGCCGGCTGGAACGGGCCGCCGCTGACGTAGGTGAGGAACTGCTTGACGGCCAGCACGGCATCGACCAGGTGCGCGGGCCCGGCGGCCCAGCCGATCTTCCATCCGGTCGTGGAGAACGTCTTGCCGCCTGAGGAGATCGTCAGGGTGCGCTCTGCGGCGCCCGGCAGCGACGCGATCGGCACGTGCGGCTCGTCGAAGATCAGGTGCTCGTAGACGTCGTCGGTGACGATCAGCGCGTCGTGCCGCTGCGCGAGACGCACGATCTGCTCGCGCACCTCGGCGCCCAGCACCGTCCCGGTCGGATTGTGCGGATCGTTGACCAGGATGATGCGGGTGCGATCGGTCACCGCCTCCTCCAGCAGGTCCGCGTCCGGCTGGAAGTCGGGCCAGCGCAGCGGCACCGGCACCAGACGCGCGCCGGCCAGCGCCACGCACGCCGCATACGAGTCGTAATAGGGCTCGAACACGACCACTTCGTCGTCGGGTCCGTCCACCAGCGCCAGCAGGGCCGCGGCGATCGCCTCGGTGGCGCCGGCAGTGACCACGACCTCGCGGTGCGGGTCGAGGTTCAGGCCATAGAAGCGCTGCTGGTGCTCGGCGATGGCCGTGCGCAGATCGAGGATGCCTCGCCCCGGCGGATACTGGTTGGCGCCGTCGGCGATCGCCCGGCGGGCGACCTCGAGCACTTCGGCCGGTCCGTCCTCGTCGGGGAAGCCCTGGCCCAGATTCACCGCGCCGGTGAGCTCGGCAAGAGCGCTCATTTCGGCGAAGATGGTGGGAGCGGTCTGACCGTCGGCGCCGAGCAGACCGGCGCCTTGGGCCACACGGCGCCAGGCGCCTGGAATATCTCGCACGATAACCACGCTACCCGCATAGGTACATCCCAATGTCGGCATAAGGAAAACACAGAATCGGTCGGCATGCTGGCAGGTGTCAGCCAGAAGGAGCACCCCATGAGCGATAACCAGGACATCCGTCCCGAGGACGGTTCGGCGGCAGACGCGCCGCAGACACCCGATGCTTCGGGTGACGCCACGACCCCGCAGACTCCGGCCGTCGCGCCGGCAGCGCCGGCCGCATCGACGCCGGCACAGCCGGCGGCACCGGCCGGATACCCGGCGCCGGCATACCCGCCCGCACCGACGACGCCCGCCAGCCAGGGCTATCCGACCGGGCAGCAGGCCGCCCCGGCCGGGCAGTATCCGACCCAGCCGTACCCGGGCGCCGGCTTCGGTGTCGGCCCGGCCCCGCAGACCCAGCCGGTCGGACCGGAGAGTGCGCCCGCGCGCACCGAGAAGAAGAACTCCGGTGCCGGCAAGGTCGTCGGACTGCTCGTGGCGGCGGCTCTGGTCGGCGGCGCGGCAGGCCTGGGCGCCACCTGGGCCGGAGCCAACCTGTGGGGCCCCGTCGGCGCGTCGCCGGCCGCCGGCCCGTCGGTGGTCACGGTCAACAACACGGAGAGCGTGAACGCGACCACGGCCATCGCCACGAAGGTGCTCCCCAGCGTCGTGACCATCAGCGTCTCGTCCGGGCAGAACGGAGGCACCGGCTCGGGCGTCGTGCTGAGCAAGGACGGCTACATCCTCACCAACACCCACGTGGTCACGATCGACGGCCAGACGGCGTCGCCGAGCATCTCGGTGACCACCTCGGACGGCCGGATCTTCTCCGCGAAGGTCGTCGGCACCGACCCGATCTACGACCTGGCCGTCATCAAGGTCAGCGGCGCCACCGACCTGACCCCGATCACCTGGGGCGACTCGAGCAAGCTGAACGTCGGCGATGAGACCGTCGCGATCGGCGCTCCGCTGGGCCTTGCCAACACCGTCACGACCGGCATCGTCAGCGCGCTGAACCGATCGATCGAGATCGCGTCGTCGGCGGCGCCCCGCCAGGGCGACAACACCGACAACGGCGGCAACGGCAACGGCAACGGCAACGGCGACAATGGCAACAGCCCGTTCTACTTCGACTTCGGCCAGCAGCCGCCCACACAGCAGGCCAACGAGTCGATCAAGATCGCCGTCATCCAGACCGACGCACCGATCAACCCCGGCAACTCGGGGGGTGCACTGGTCGACAGCGCGGGCAAACTGGTCGGCATCAACGTGGCCATCGCCTCCACCGGCAGCACGTCCTCGTCCAGTCAGTCCGGGTCGATCGGCGTCGGCTTCTCCATCCCCTCCGACATCGCGCACCGCGTGGCGGCGGAGCTGATGGACGGCGGGCACGCGACGCACGGCCTGCTGGGGGCGACCGTGCGCGACGCAGCGAGCATGCCGAGCGCGACCATGACCGGCGCCGACATCGTCAGCGTCACCTCGGGTGGGGGAGCGGCGAAGGCCGGCCTGCGTGCGGGGGATGTCGTGACGTCGTTCAACGGGGTTCCCGTGGGCAGTGCGGTCGACCTCACCGCCCAGGTGCGGGCGGCCGCGGCCGGCAGCACCGCCAGCGTGACGTTCGTGCGCGACGGTCAGACGCAGACCGTGCAGGCCACCCTCGGCAGCCTGAAGTAGCCCGCAGGGAACGGACGCCACCCCACGATAGGCTCGCGGGGTGGCGTCCTTCTCGTTCGGTGCGGGCAACGCGGCCAAACTGCTGCGGATCCCGCTGTACGCAGCCGGGCGCCTGGCCACGATCCTGATCCCGCGCTCGCGCGACGAGTGGGTGTTCGGGTGCGGTGCCGGCGTCGGCGACGGCGCGCTCGCGCTGTGGCACGAGGTCGCCGCGCACGGCCATCAGACGGTGTGGCTGGCCGGATCGCCGCGCGAGCTCAGCGACTGCGCCGCCCGCGGCATCCCGACCGTCGCCAAGCACTCCGTGCGCGGCTTCTGGCGCACCGCACGCGCGCGCGTCGTCGTGATCACGCACGGCTTCGGCGACGTGAACCGCTACGCCACCGGCGGCGCGTTCATCGCGCAGCTGTGGCACGGCATCCCGCTCAAGCGCATCGGCATCGACTCGCCCGAGACGGTGCGCGTGCCGGACGGGCTGCGCCGGATGCCGGGGGCAGGGCTCGTGCGCCGGATGATCGGGATGCTGTACCGCGCCACGACACGCCGGATCGACCTCATCCCGGCGGCCTCGCCCCTGGTGCGGGGGCGACTGGAGTCGGCGTTCTCACTGCCCGAGTCGCACGTCCCGGTCACCGGGGAGCCCCGCGTGGACGTGCTCTCGCAGGGCACCGTCGACACTCGGGCCGCGCATGCACGGCGGCTGCTGACGGATGCGGTCGGGCCCACCGGGAGCGCAGCGCTGATCCTGTACGCCCCGACCTGGCGCGACGGCGCGGCCGACCCCGCGGTGCCGTCGGCGGACGAGTGGGCGCAGATCATCGAGGTGCTGGACCGGCGCGATGCCGTGCTGCTCGTGCGCTCGCACCCGCTGGGCGCCGGCGCGTACCTGCCTCCGGCGCCCACCGATCGGGTGCGATCGGTCGGCAGCGACACGATCGTCGACATCACGCCGGCGCTGCCCGGCGTGCAGGTGCTGATCACCGACTATTCATCGCTCGCGTTCGACTCGGCGCTGGTGCCGCTGCCGGTGGTGTACCTCGCGCCGGACCTCGACGCCTATGCGCTGCGGCGCGGCCTCTACGGCCGTTATCAGGATGTCGCGGGCACGGACTGGGAGTCGGACTGGGGCGGCGTCGTGGCGCAGCTGGACGCGCTGCTGGGGGGCCCGGATGCCGCCGCACGCGCCGTGCGGACGGCGCGGGCCGCGGCGCTGAGCGCGCGCATGCACGCGTTCGACGACGGCGGCAACACGACCCGGGTCTATCGCGCGATTCGCGCGCGGCTGGAGCCCGGGACGGCACACCGGAGGCGACGATGACCGACGCGCGGTTCGAGACCCATCCCGCGCCGGCACTGGTGCTGACCGGCACCGGGCCGCGCCCGCAGCGCGTGGATCTGGTCGGTGCACGGGCCGTGGTCACTGCGAGGCTGACCGGCCGCGGCAAGACCTGGCGGGCCGTGGTGCCGCTGCGGGCCGCGCGCTGGGGCGGACCGCTGCTGCCGCTGCCGACCGGGGACTACGACGTGCACATCGAGCCGGGCGCCGCAGGCGACCCGGTCGAGCTGACCGCGGCGCTGCCGGTGACCGTGCTCGGCGACCTGCGGGCGAGCCTGGGCGACGGCCGCGTGCAGATCGGGCCGCCGACGGACCCCGTCTACGACTCGTGGGAGGCGCAGGCGGCGCTGGAGCGGCGATATGCGACGAGGCCCTCGGCGCAGCTGGAGAACGCCGTCTTCTTCGAGAGCTTCTACGGCCGCAACGCCAGTGACAACCCGCTGGCGATCGATCGCGAGCTGGCGCGCGTGGCACCGGAGGTGACGCGGTACTGGAGCGTCGTGGACCTGTCGGTGCCGGTGCCGCCCGGGGCCGTGCCGATCGTGGAAGGCAGCCCGCAGTGGTGGCGCGCGCGGGGTGCTGCCCGTCTGCTGGTGGTCAATGACTGGCTGCGGCGCAGGTATGAGCGGCGCCGCGGGCAGCACGTCATCCAGACGTGGCACGGCACGCCGCTGAAGCGCCTCGCGCTGCACCGGCACGGGTTCGACCTGCGGCGGGCGTTCGCGGTGGTCCGCGAGTCGCGGCGGTGGGATGTGCTGCTGGCACAGAATCCGTATGCCGCCGGCATCCTGAGTCGCGCCTATGCGTTCGGACGCCGGCCGATCTGGGTGGAGGGCTACCCCCGCAACGACGTGCTCGTGGGCGGAGACGGCGCCGCTGCCCGGGCGCGGCTGGGCATCGGCACCGGCGAGCGGGTGCTGCTGTACGCGCCCACCTGGCGCGACGATCGCGAGCAGATCGTCGACTTCCTCGACCTGGAAGCCCTGGCGCGGCAGACCGGGGCCGTGGTGCTCGTGCGCGGTCACTCCCGCACCCTGGCACCGGGGCGGGATGCCGCGGGGGCGCGGGTCATCGACGTCACGGCGTTCGGCGACACGGCGCAGCTGATGCTGGCCGCCGACATCCTGATCACCGACTACTCGTCGGTCATGTTCGACTTCTCGGTCACCGGCAAGCCGATCTTCTTCCTGGTGCCCGACATCGACCACTACCGCGGCGACCTGCGGGGGTTCTACTTCGATCTGGCCGCGCACGCACCCGGACCGCTCGTGCAGACGCAGGAGCAGCTGGTCGCCGCGATCGCCGATCACGATCCGGCCCGCTTCGCGACCGACTATGCGCGGTGGCGGGACCGGTTCAACGCCCGCGAGGACGGCCACGCCGCCGAGCGGGTGCTCGCGCGCATCCTCGACCAGGGGCTGATCGCGCGCTGAACGCTAGGGCAGCGGCGTGTTGCGCGAACCGAGCCGCGAGGTGTCGATCGTGTCGCGCGCGCCGGTGAACGCGCCGCCGAGGAACCCGACGCCCCACGACAGGTGCATGGTGGGGAGGACGATCATGGTCCACAGCGTGTCGCGCCAGCCGGCGCGGCCGGTGCCGCCAGCGCCGCTGAGGGCGACGCCCACGATCACCAGCAGATAGGCCACCAGCGGCAGGTAGACGATCGAGGCGACCGCCGATGGCCAGCCGGTGAGCACCCGGGTCAGCTGCAGCACGCCGAGCACGACGGCCAGCGCGATGACGACCAGCAGCGCCGGCGGCGCGAAGTAGCGCAGTGAATTGCGCCGGCCGTAGCGGCGGACCAGCTCGCCCCGCCAGGCGCCGGTCGCACGGAACTGACGGGCCAGGCGCACCCAGCTCTCGCGTGGCCAATAGGTCACTGAGAGAGCCGGGTCGAACCAGACCCGGTAGCCGCCGCGGCGGATGCGCAGATTCAGCTCCCAGTCCTCGCCGCGGCGGATCGTCTCGTCGAACAGGCCGACCTCGTCGAGCACGCTGCGGCGCATGACACCCAGGTATGCGGATTCCGCTTCGCCGGCGCTCGCGCTGCCGTGGTAGGCGCCGCCGCCGAGTCCGATCGGCGAGTTGTACGCCCGTGCGACAGCGCGCTGGAACGGCGTGCGGCCGTCGGCACGCATCACGCCGCCGACGTTGGCGGCCCGGGTTCCGGCAAGGATCGCCAGGGCGGCGCGCGTGTAGCCGGGGGGCAGCTCGGAATGCGCGTCCACGCGCACGAGGGTGGGGTGGGTGCTCGCGCGGATGGCGAGGTTCAGTCCCTTGGGGATGTCGGCGCCGGGGTTGTCGACCAGCACGATGCGGTCATCGCCGGCAGCCAGCCGGCGGGCGAGTTCGGTGGTGCCGTCCGTGGACGGGCCGAGCGCGAGGACGAGCTCGGCGGGGCCGTCCAGCTCCTGGGCGAGCACGGTCTGCACCGCCCGCTGCAGGTAGCCGGCCTCGTTGAGGACGGGCATGACGAACGAGACCCCGGTGCCGGCGGCCGGTACGGGGGCATCGCGGTGTCCTGGCGTGTCGTCCTGCACCAATCGATCATGCCACGTCCGTCGCGCGGTGCACGTAGACCCATTCGGGCAGCCGGCCGCCGGAGAACAGCGTGTGCAGCAGCCCGGCGAGCGAGTGGTCGGGTCGGATGCGCAACGCCGCGTCGACGTGCGCTCCCGCGGCCGTGCCCGATCCCAGCCCCCACTCCAGCCAGGCCAGCATGCACCGCAGGTCGGGCTGCAGATGCTCCGGCAGGTTCACGATGACCCGTCCCAGCACCCGGCGGGCCCGGCGCATCCGTTCCACATGGGGCCGGCGCCGACTGGTGCCCGTGAACAGCCCGCCGGATACGCTGGCCGCGGCACCCCTGCCGGTGCCGTAGCGGGCCGCGACGACCTCGTCCATGCTCTGGCCGGTCACCCGCTGCGCCTCGTGCAGCTCGTCGGCCTCGCGCCGGGCGCGCTGCCCGATCGCGCGCCCGAACGCCATCTGCAGCACGATTTCGTCGCGCCGCGCCCGCAGCACGCTGAAGGCGGCAAGCCGTGCCAGCGCTCGCACCGGTACGTCATCCGGCTCGAATTCGAGCAGCTCTTCGACGAACGTGACCGCGTCGTCCAGATCGACCGGCTCGTACCGGCCGAAGGCGTCTGGTTCGGCGGCGTCGACCAGCAGATCCTCGAGCGCTGCAGTCAGTGCGGTCGCGAGCTCGGGCTCGCGCGGCGGCAGTGCGGCGGCATCCGTGTGCGCCGGCAGCGGGGTGCCGCCGCGGAACCGCTCCGCCTGTGCCGCAAGCGGGCTGGCGTCGACCTCGGACAGCGGATGTCCCTCGAGCGGCGGAGCCTTCTCATGCCAGCTCGCCCAGCCGTCCGCGCTCGCACAGAGGGCATCCTTGACCCGGAAGCCGGCCGCGTCGAATGCGTCGTCGAGCCGCTGGATCAGTCCCTGCCACCGGGGGAAGGCGACCGGGAAGGTCTCGTCGGTGCAGACGACCAGCAGCACCGCGTCGCAGTCGTCGACGCGGCTCATCGCGCCGACCGCGACCGCACCCAGCGCATCACCGTCGTGGGGATCGGCCGCGGCGGGCGGCAGATTCATGCGCATGGCGCCCATCGTGCGCGTGCCGTGGAAGGGGACCACCACGACGCTCTCGCGCACGGTGCACCCGAGCAGCGTCGGCAATGCGGCCAAGAAGTCGGCGCCGGTGGCGGAGGTCAGGATCGTCGGTGACTCGGTCATGCCCCATGGTGGCCACGCGCCCACTGCCCGCAGGGTGCGAGCAGTCGATCTGTGCAGAACCGGCGGTGACCGCCGGATTCGGCCGGGTTGGGGAGGAAGCGTTGCCCGGTGCCGACTCAGTCGACGCAGCGACTCAGTCGGCAGGGTCGCTTCCGTCGGGCTCGTCGTCGTCGGCAGCGGGCGTGCTGTCCTGCGGCGGTACCGGCACCACTTCGATCGTGATCGAGTTGCCGACCGGACTGGTGGTGATCGCGAACGGGTCGGTCGGCGGCTCGTCGAGATACTCCGCCTCGGTGCGGTCGCGCAGCGGTTCGGAGGGGATGCCCGCCCACTCGAACGGCTCCTGCGGGCGCGATGCGAAAAGTCCCATACCGTCATTGTCTCGCGGACGGGGCGCTCGTGGGGCATCGCGGCCCAGCACGGCGCGGATCCGCGCGCACGGGGGCCTGCTCAGTGCGGATCGGTGGACGAGTCGCGGCGGCGGGTCACCGCGCGGCCCGCGGCACGACCGGCGGCGCCGAGCTTGCCGGCGGCGGTCGCACCGGCGCCCCCGACGAAGCTGCCGGCGCCTGCAGCGGCGCTGCCTGCCCGCCGCAGACCGTGGCCGAGCGCGTGCTCGACGCGCATCGCCCCCGGCCGCGGCTCGATCTCGGGAACGATGGTCTCCGGCGGCACGCCGAAGCCGCGGCGTGCGCCGATCACGACGCGCCGGCCGAGAATGCCGTTGCCGACCCCGCCTACGGCGGCGCCGACGCCGAACGGCAGGGCCTTGCCGAGAACAGAGGCGCCCCCGGCGGTGGCGAAACGGTGCAGGAACATGCTCTTGAGCCGATCCACCAATGGCCCCATCGCGGCGCGGGGGAGCGAACTGGTGATCAGCTCGCCCCAGTACGTGCCGCGCGCCGGCCCCTTGCCGGACGCCTGCCGGGCCAGCTGCGCGACCAGGTCGACGCCCTCTTTTCCCAGCATCAGGGTGAGCACCAGGGCGCGCGCCCGGTCGGGGTCGTCCACGCGGATGCCGTGCACCTCGGCCATCGACTGGGCGAACAGCGCGGTCGCCTCGACGAAGGCGATCGTCTCCACGCCGCTGAGGGCCAGCGTCACCCCCGTGGTGATGCCCGGCACCACGGCGGTGGCACCGACGGCGGCACCGCTGGTGGCGACGGCCGCCAGATATCGGCGCTCTAGGATGCGCACCAGCGCCGCCGGTGTCGCCTCCGGATGGCGCAGCCGGATGCTGCGCAGATGCGCGATCACCGCCGGTCGCTGCACCGCCAGCACGCGGTCGAGGGCACGGATGATGCGGGGGTGCTCGGCGGATCCTTCCGGCGGCAGCCCGCCTGCCCACGGAGCGTCGTCCGGGAGTGAGTCGATGCGGTGGATTCTGCGTGCCATCACGCCGATCCTATGCGGGCGTGTCTGACCGTTGCCCGCAACCGGCGAGCGGGCGCACCGGATCAGACGTAGAGGTTCGCGCGCTCGAGGTCTTCGGCGAAGTCGACCTCGACGGCGTACAGGTCCGAGATGTCCAGCGGCAGCAGCCGCATCCCGTCTTCGGCGATGGCCAGTTCCAGGCCGCGCTCGAAGTAGTCCTGGTCGTCGACGCGGTGCAGCTGGCGGATGAGGGCGCGCTTGTCGCCGCTGGAGACGTAGTTGATGCCCACGGCTTCGCCGATGCCGCCGCGCACGGTCTTGGACAGCTCCTTGACGAAGCCGTCTTGCGAGACGGTGTACTTGACCTCTTCGTCGCTGACCTTGTCGGTGTTGACCGTCACGAACGACTGGTCGCGCTCGATCAGTGCGATCGCGCGGCCGAGGATGCGCGGGTCGAAGACGACGTCGCCGTTCATCCAGAGCACACCGCCCTTGCCGGTGGCGCTCAGCGCGCGCAACAGGCTCTTGGAGGTGTTGGTCTGGTCGTAACGGTCGTTGTAGACGTAGTCGGCCTGCGGAAACGCCTCGACGATGGTCTCGGCGCGGTAGCCGACGACGGTCGTGATGCGCGCGCCCTTGCCGAATGCGGCACGGATGTTGTCGTGCTGCTGGCCCATGATGCTGCGGCCATCGCTGAGCCGGGTCAGTGACTTCGGCAGGCTGCGACCAAGGCGCGAACCCATACCGGCTGCGAGGATTACAGTCTGAAGAGTCAAGATCAGCTCCTGAGGTATGTGTCTGGGATGCCGACGCATGTCGACAGACACCCCTTCGTGCTTGCTTCGATTGTATCTGATGCAGTGCCGCGCACCATGGAATCTGCTATGAAGTTGTGTTTCCGTGATCAAGCACACGGCGTTTTCTCAGCCGGTGGCCGCCCAGGTGCACTTGATACGTTTGGTCGGTGACAGCCTCCCTTCCGGTGCCGCCCGACCCTCGCGCAGTCGATGAGCGCGCGCCGGCGTCGCCCGTGCGGCCGGCATCGGCTCCGCCCAAGCCGGCACTGTCGGCGTCGCAGGCGGCAGCCCTGGCAGCCGGGTTGCGGATGCCGGAGCCCGACGCCGTCGTCACGCCGGCGCGCGCCCCGAAGCAGAGGCCGAAGCCCAAAGCGAAGTCGAACCGTCCGTCGAAGAAGCGCCGGCCGGCGTCACCGCAGGCACCGGCTCGCCGGACCGTCCCAGACAAGCCGCCGCTGCCGTCGCATGCAGCGGAACCGACTCCGGAGTCCGAGCCGGCCCCGGAACGCGCAAGGGAGCTCGAGCCGGAATCGATTGCGGAACCCGAGGTCGAGCCTGAACCAGTACCGGAGCCAGAGCCTGCCCGGGAGCCTGAGCCGGAGCCTGAGCCGGAGTCGGAGTCCGAGCCGAAACCCGAGCCTGAATTCGCCGATCCGATCGCCACGCTCGCTCCCGGCCCGGCCCAGGCTGCGGCGTCCGAGCAGCCCGCACTGCGGTTGCGCGGCATCGTGAAGTCCTTCGGCCAGGTCGATGCCGTCGGCGGCATCGACCTGACTGTGCCGGCGGGCACGATGTACGGACTGGTCGGCCCGAACGGCGCCGGCAAGACCACGACCCTGTCGATGATCTCGGGACTGCTGCGCCCCGATCGCGGCACCATCGAGGTGGCCGGCATCGATGCCCGCCGCCACCCGCGCGAGGCGAAGCGGCTGATGGGCGTGCTGCCCGACAAGCTGCGCACCTTCGACCGGCTCACCGGTCGCCAGCTGCTGTACTACTGCGGCGTGCTGCGGGGCTTGGATGCCGCCGTCGTGAACAGTCGCACCGCCGACCTGGCCCGCGCGTTCGACCTCGTCGAGGCGCTCGGCAGGCCCGTCTCGGACTACTCCGCCGGCATGACCAAGAAGGTGCTGCTGGCGGGCGCCATGATCCACTCACCGCTCCTGCTCGTGCTCGACGAGCCGTTCGAGGCCGTCGATCCGGTCTCATCGGCGGTGATCCTCGACATCCTCGGCACCTACGTCGCCCACGGCGGCACCGTCATCCTCTCCAGCCACGGCCTCGAGGTCATCGAACGGGTTTGCTCGCGGGTCGCCGTGCTGGTGGCCGGACAGGTGCTGGCCGAAGGCACCGTCGTCGACGTGCGCGGCGAACTCACGCTCGAGCAGCGCTTCGTCGAGCTGACCGGTGCGCACGGCGACGTGGAGGGCCTGGAATGGCTGCACACGTTCTCCGACTGAGGCTCGCGATGCTCGTCGCCCCGCTGCGCGCCGGCGTGCGCCCGGCGGTGCGCACGTTGCTCGGGCTCGCAGTCCTTGCCGCCGCCACGGTGCTGGGCTGCATGGGTCTGCTGTCGCTGCGCGATTCCTCGGCCGAGGTCGCTCTGGTGGTCAGTGTGCTCGGGGGCAGCGCGCTCACGCTCGGCTTCGCCGCGGCACCGCTGATCGTCGGGGCGGTCGACCCGCTCGACCCGCGCCGGTTCCGGCTGTTCGACGCGCCCGCCGGCCCGCTCGCGGCGATCCTGGCGCTGGCCGGCCTCATCAGCGTGCCGATCGCCGCCATCGCCGCGCTGTCGGTGTGCCTCGTGCTGCTGTGGGCCGCCCACGGCGTGCCGGTGGCGGCGGCGATCGTCGGGGTGGTGCTGGGCACGGCCACCTGCGTGCTGGCCGCACGGGTCTGCATGGCGCTGGCCGCGCTGTTCCTGCGCGAGCGGCGCTCCCGCGAACTGACCGGACTGTTCGTCGTCGCGCTGCTGGTGGTCGTGGTGCCGGTGGGCGTGTTCCTGGCATCGCTGCAGTGGGGTGGACGCGTGCCCGGCCGGCTCGCCGCGGTCGCCGACATCCTCGGCGACACCCCGATGGGCGCCGCCTGGACGGTTCCGGCGCGCTGGGCGACCGATGCCGCGGTCGCCGGGAGCAGCCTGGCCATCGCGGTCGCCACCCTCGTGGGGCTCGCGCTGGCCTGGTGGTCGCTGGTGCACCGGGCGCTGCACACCACCGAGCGACCGTCCCTGGCGCGCGGCAGCGGCCGGCTCGGCTGGTTCGCGGTCGCCCCCGGCACCCCCACCGGCGCGATCGCCGCGCGCAGCGTGCTCTACTGGCTGCGCGACCGCCGCTACCTCGTCAACATCCTGATCATCCCGATCGCCGCGCTTCTGACGATGGTGCCGCTGCTGATCGTCGGGGTGCCGCTGTCCTACGTCGTCCTGGTGCCCGTGCCGATGATGGCGCTGTTCCTGGGCTGGCTGCCGCACAACGACCTTGCCTACGACTCGACGGCGGTCTGGATGCACATCGCCGCCGGCGTGCGCGGCGTGTCGGATCGGATCGGCCGGCTCGTGCCGATCCTGCTGATCGGCATCCCGGTGCTGGCGATCACGATCCCGATCGTGGTCGCCCTGCACGATCGGTGGGCGATGCTGCCGGTGCTGGTCGGCGTGTGCGCGAGCCTGTTCCTGGGCGGGCTGGGCCTGTCCTCGGTGGCCTCGGTGGCCGCGCCCTACCCGGTGCCCCGGCCCGGGGACAGCCCGTTCCAGCAGCCGGAGCGGTCCGAGGCATCCGGCGTCGTCGCCCAGGCGCTCGTGCTGCTCGCCGCCCTGATCGTGGCGGCACCCGCGCTGTGGTGGGGATGGCTCGCCTTGACCGTCGACATCGGCTACGCCGACTACGCGTTCTGGGGCGGGGTGGGCGTCGGCGTGGCCGTGCTGCTGATCGGCACCGGGGTGGGGGCCGCCGTCTTCGACCGCCGGGGCGCGGTGCTGCTCGAGCTCGCCGAGGCCGCCTGAACCCAGTACGGTCCCGGGGCGGACGGGCGCCGGTAGAATGAACCGCTATGAGCACCCCGATCGACCACCCTGATTCCGGGGGCGTGGCCACCCTCGACCGTGAGCTCGAAGAGCTGCTGCAGGAAGAGCATTTCGAGCCGGGCGACCATGAGCGCTTCTCGCACTATGTCAAGAAGGAGAAGATCCTCGAATCGGCTCTCACCGGCAAGCCGGTGCGCGCGCTGTGCGGCAAGAAGTGGACGCCGGGCCGCGACCCGGAGAAGTTCCCGGTGTGCCCGACGTGCAAAGAGATCTACGAGTCGATGAACCGCTGAGCACGCTCACGCCACGTCGACGAAGACGGTGGGGATGGCCGGGCCCGACCGGCTGAGCGCCAGCGCTCGCACCGGCAGCTCCTCGCGCACCCGGGCGTGATGCGCACGCGCCGCGTGCACGCCGGCAGGTCCCTCGAACGACGCATCGATGTCGCCGCCGTCGATCAGCGGCACCTGCAGGGCCCGGGCATCGGCGTCCTCGGGCGCCGTGCCGGCCGGCTCGAACCCGTCCGCGACCATGATCAGCTCCTGCGTGGCGGTGCCGGCATCCCGCACCCGGAACGCCGTCTTGCGGCCGCCCTTGGATGCCTTGTCGGCGGAGGACTTGGCCACCCCGACCCACGAGCCGTCGGCGGCCTGCCGCGCCACGAGCTTGTAGACCATGCCCGCGGTTGGCGTGCCCGACCCGGTCACCAGCGAGGTGCCCACGCCGTACGAGTCGACGGGGGCGGCGGCCAGCGTCGCGATCGCGTACTCGTCGAGGTCGCTGGTCACGGTGATCTTCGTGCCGGTCGCGCCCAGCCCGTCCAGCTGTGCGCGCACCGCGGCGGCGACGATCGGCAGATCGCCGGAATCCAGCCGCACGCCGCCCAGCCCGGGGCCCGCGACCCGGATGGCGGTGTCGACGCCGGTGCGGATGTCGTAGGTGTCCACGAGCAGGGTCGTACCGGTGCCGAGCGCCTCGATCTGTGCGCGGAACGCGTCCTGCTCGCGCTCGTGCAGCAGCGTGAACGAGTGGGCGGCGGTGCCCATCGTCGGGATGCCCCAGACCCGCCCGGCTTCGAGGTTGCTGGTCGCGTCGAACCCGGCGATGAAGGCGGCGCGGGCCGCGGCCACGGCCGAGCGCTCGCCGGTGCGCCGCGAGCCCATCTCGGCCAGCGGCCGGTCGCCGGCGGCGATCGCCATCCGTGCGGCGGCGGTGGCCACCGCCGAGTCGTAGTTGAGCACGCTCAGCGCGAGGGTCTCCAGCATCACGGCCTCGGCGAAGGTGCCCTCGATGGTCAGCACCGGCGAGCCGGGGAAGTACAGTTCACCCTCGCGGTAGCCCGAGACCGACCCGCGGAACCGGTAGCTCTTCAGAAACGCCAGGGTTGCGGCATCCACCACCTTGTCGTCCTGCAGATACCGCAGCTCGTCGTCGTCGAACCGGAAGTCGCGGATCAGGTCGAGCAGCCGGCCGGTGCCGGCCAGCACCCCGAACCGTCGCCCGCCGGAGAGCCGCCGGGTGAACAGCTCGAACACGCACCGCCGTTGCGCCGTGCCGCTGCGCAGCGCCGCCTCGAGCATCGTCAGCTCGTAGCGGTCGGTGAACAGTGCGGTGCTGCGGTCGGTCATGGCGGTCAGCCTAGCGGGCGCGACGGGGCGGCTAGGCTGGTGGACTGTGAATGACGCGCCGATCGGCATCTTCGACTCGGGGGTCGGCGGGCTGACCGTCGCCCGTGCGGTCTCGGCACTGCTGCCGCGCGAGTCGATCCGCTACATCGGCGACACCGCGCACTCGCCATACGGCCCCAAGCCCATCGCCGATGTGCGCCGCTACGCGCTCGAGGTGCTCGACACGCTGGTCGACGAGGGCGTGAAGATGCTCGTGATCGCCTGCAACACGGCGTCGGCCGCGATGCTGCGCGACGCGCGCGAGCGCTATGACGTGCCGGTCGTCGAGGTGATCGGCCCCGCCGTGCGCACCGCGATCTCGACGACCCGCAACGGCCGCATCGGCGTGATCGGCACGGCCGGCACGATCGGCTCGGGCGTCTACCAGGACATGCTCGGCGTGAACGCGAACCTGAACCTGTTCGCGCAGGCGTGCCCGCGGTTCGTCGAGTTCGTCGAGGCCGGCATCACCGACAGCCCCGAAGTGCTCGCCGTCGCCGAGTCCTATCTGGCGCCGCTGCGGCACGCCGGAGTAGACACCCTGGTGCTCGGCTGCACGCACTACCCGTTCCTGGAGGGCGCCATCAGCTATGTGATGGGCGCCGACGTCTCGCTGGTCTCCAGCGACACCGAGACCGCCAAGGACGTGTACCGCCAGCTCGTCTCGCGCGACCTGCTGGCCGGGCCGGATGCCCGGGCCCGGCGGGACTACGAGGCCACCGGCGACTCGGCCCACGAATTCCTGGAACTCGCACACCGGCTGATGGGCCGGGAGGTGCGCAGCGTCACGCTGGTGCAGACCGGCGTCATCGATCTGCCGCGGTAGCGGCATCCACCCCCGAGAGGACATCCATGACTGACATCACCCGTGCCGACGGCCGCGCCGTCGACCAGCTGCGCGAGGTCACGATCGAACGCGGCTGGAGCGCGCAGGCCGAGGGCTCGGCGCTGGTCAGCTTCGGCAAGACCCGGGTGCTGTGCACGGCCTCGTTCACGGGCGGTGTGCCGCGCTGGCTGACCGGCAAGGGCAAGGGCTGGGTCACCGCCGAGTACGCGATGCTGCCGCGCGCGACCAACACCCGCAATGACCGCGAATCGGTCAAGGGCCGCATCGGCGGCCGCACCCACGAGATCTCGCGACTCGTGGGCCGCGCGCTGCGCGCCGTGGTCGACACCAAGGCGCTCGGCGAGAACACCATCGTGATCGACTGCGACGTGCTGCAGGCCGACGGCGGCACCCGCACGGCGGCGATCACCGGCGCCTACGTCGCGCTGGCCGACGCGATCGCGTGGGGGCGGGAGCGCAAGTTCATCGGCCAGAAGGCGACCGTGCTGTTCGACTCGGTCGCCGCGGTGTCGGTGGGCATCATCGACGGCGAGCCGATGCTCGACCTGGCCTATGTCGAGGATGTGCGCGCCGAGACCGACATGAACGTCGTCGTCACCGGCCGCGGGCTGTTCGTCGAGGTGCAGGGCACCGCCGAGGGCGCGCCGTTCGACAAGAGCGAGCTCGACCGGCTGCTCGAGCTCGGGGTGAACGGCTGTGCGCAGCTGCGTGACATCCAGACCACGGTACTGGCGGCGCAGCAGTGACCAGCGCGGTCCTGGCCACGCACAATCCGCATAAGGTCACCGAGTTCGCCCAGGTCGTCGCCGCGACGCGACCCGAATTCCAGCTGCTCGATTACGACGGCCCCGAACCGGTCGAAGACGGCGTCACGTTCGCCGAGAATGCGCTTATCAAGGCGCGCGCGGCCGCCGCGCACACCGGGCTGCCGTCGTTCGCCGACGACTCCGGCGTGTGCGTGGACGTGCTCGGCGGCGGCCCCGGCATCTTCTCGGCCTATTGGGCCGGCCACCGGAAGGACCCGGTGGCCAACCTGAACCTGCTGCTCGACCAGATCAGCGACATCGCCGACCCGCACCGCACGGCGCACTTCACGTCGGTGATCGCCCTGGTGCTGCCCGGCGGCGCCGAGCATGTCGTCGAGGGCATCTGGCCCGGCCGGATCGCGACCGCCGCGCGCGGGGATGGCGGCTTCGGCTACGACCCGATCTTCATCCCGGACGAGCAGCCGACGGCCATCGAGCGCACCGTCGGGGAGTGGACCGACGACGAGAAGGCCGTCGCCTCGCACCGCGCCCGGGCCTTCGAGGCACTCGGGCCGCTGCTGCGACTGCTGTGATACCGGGCCGGAGGCATCGGCCGAGACTGAGAATCAGACTCATTCTCAGTTTTGGCTCTTGACTGCCGATATTTCTTGAAATATCCGCGACTTCCTGCGCCGTCAGACTAGCGCATGCCCGGCACTTTGGGCACGAAATGGGCACGCGCCGATGATTTCACCGGCTCCAGCGACCCGCTCAAGCCGGTCTTCTCAGCCTCCCTGGATGCCCCCTCTGAGCGCATCAGCAGCGAGCACCGGCTGAGGTGGCCTCGGCCTAAGTCGCGCCTGGACGCCCTGCACAGCGGAGGCAGCGAGCGCCAACCTTCACGCTCAAGTTGAGACTTAAAGTGTTATTTCGGCGCTCAGGGCGATATCACTCAGCGACGAACCTTTTAGGGGCCGAACGACCGACGCCCCCGGACTGCAAATCCGAGGGCGTCACAAAAAAAGTTGATCGTGATGCTCATTCTACCTGGCAACTCTCCTCGGCCCCAGCGCCGCGTCCCGCTGACCCGCGCGAGCGCCGACCACTTCGCCGCAGTCGATCGCGCAGCCGCAGCGGACCGCACGCGGTCTAGCCTCTTTAATTCATCAACAGACGCCTTCTTTTTCGCTCCCTCTTCCACACCTTCTAAATATGAGCTCAACGGCGGACAGCGTCAGTACACGACACGGCGAGGCATCCGCCTCTGTCGCGTGGGTGGCAAGTCCTGCCGCTCGGCGCTGTGCGCCCTCTGCAGTGGTCGCCGTGCCCGCCGTCAGCGTCGAGAGCTGATAGCCGCGCTGAGAGCTTCACGGCCCCGTTATGCACTTCTCTGGACATACACACTGGCCAGCACGCCGGATGCGGCCCTCGGGCCGCTCATCGGCAACTTGGCCGAGCTTCACGCAGCAGTAAATGCTTCCGGCTGGCTCTCATCAAAAGTAGACGGATACGCCCGTGTAGTCGAGATCGAACGGCCCGATTCCGGTTGGCATCCGCACGGGCACGAACTTTTCATTTTCAAGAAACATCTCTCCCGAGCTGAGGCGCAGACATTTGCCGTCGCCCTTCGAGACCGCTATCTGTCCGCCGCCGCCCGGCTGGGCATCCCGGCGAGCGCAGCAGGTCAGCACGTGCGAGTCGTCCCCTTGGACCAGCTCGACGTCGCCGCCCGCTACATCACGAAACAACACATCACGACCGGGCCGAAGGCAGGCACTCGCACGCTGGCCATGCTCAGCGCCGATGCCTTCACACGGGGCGACGCCGACGCCTTGGCGCTCATCCACGAAGCGGAAGCCGCGACCTATCGGCGGCAGCTCTGGCGCGTCTCCGGCGCATGTAAGTCGCCCGTGCTGTTCAATGCGTCGCGACGCACGTAGAACTCAGTAGCTGGCCAAAACTGGGGAGAGAATTTGACCGATGAGGAGATGATCCAGAAGTTCTATTGAGCGGATGCGCAGGCCATTTCAAAATTTTCTCGATTCACTTGTTTATCTGCGCCACATCCCCGTATTACTCAATGAGGGTTGAGTTGCAACCGTCAACGAAAAGGAGAAAATCATGACAACCTACTTTTTTGATCACGACGCACAGCCGATGAGCGCCTTCAGCGCCGCGTCCCACGCGGACGATTTCTTCGCTTGGCGGTACGGTTCGCATTTCATGACAACGGTGATTGTCACCCGCGAGAGGGGAGCACGGCACACCGTGACCGCCGAGTCATGGACTGCTCTCTCACCCACGAGCATCTACGGATCGGTCGAGCGCGAGGGCGACATGTTCCGTCCTGCCGACTCCACGGGAAAGAAGCTGATTTCGCAGGCATCGCTCACCGACGCTCTCGCGAGCATCCTGCCCGCGTAGCACGGCGTGGTCCACGGGCCGTCCACGAATGCCCGTGGACCACATGCGGCGAGCGCCCATAGAACGTCGATGAACACGAGTTTTGAGTTGTGAGGCGAGAGGCCGATATCTAAAAGTATGGCGACGACAGCGATACCGGCGCGAGCCTATAGCCGCGAGTGCCGAGCATGCCGTCATCCTCAGGCAGCAGCGATAGATGAAGCACTCGCATCACGTGTGCCGATAGCGCAGCTCACCCGCCAGTTCGGAGTCAGCCGCGACATCTTGTACCGGCACGTTAAACACATGACCCCCGGCGTGGTGGACGCCATGCAATCGTCGCCGCAGCTTCGCGCGCTCGCGTTGGTGGACCGGATGGCGAGCATTGCCGACGACGCCCGCACCGGTCGCATAGGGGCGTACGCAGCCGGGAATGCGTGGCTGGGCGCACGGCTGGGTGACTCCGAGCTGAGAGCGCTGGAGGCGATGGCGGACCGATTCAAGATCGATCATGACGCGCTGGCCGACGACCACAGACGAGCACTGGAGACAGCACGACAGGCGGCAGGCCTTGCCCGCGCTGTGGACCGCGCCGTGGAGCAGCACCCCGAGCTGGCCGAGATCCTGGCCGCAGCAGCAGATGCCGAAGGTATCCCAGAGATCGCGGCGATGCTCCGAAACGAACCGACTACAGATCATGAAACATCTACCCGGGAGATCGCATAATGCCGACTACAAACAAGATTCCGACGCCCCGAGCAGTCCGGCCAGGTGACGAAGTGACCGCCCTCAAAGCGGGCGAGATCGTGCACAGTGGAGGCAGCATCTGGAGCAGCAGTGGCATCGTCGTCAGCCGCGGTCAGGTTATTGTGTTGACACGAAATATGATCGACGCGAGCAAGGGTCGGAACGGCAAACCGTCCGGCCTCGCGCTCGCCGGTGACACCGAAGCGCAACTCAGCAAATGGGGCGAGATCCGCTGGATGTTGGGACGACCAGACGAAGACTTCCTCATGACGACGCCCGGGACCCCCGAGCATGCGGAGGCCCGCGAAGCCGCCCGCCGAGCCGCCTGGATGGAGCCAAACCCAGGCCGTCGCGCCGCAGCCCTCAACGACGTGCAAGCGCGATATGGCACCGCCACCAGCACATCGCACACCTTGAACAGTGCACCCGATCCATCGGTGCGACTGGCAGCTGAGCAGGACGCCCGGCTTGCCAAGAAGGGAAACTGACATGTCGCGTGTTGGCTACAGTCATGCGGCCAGGCACAAAATCTTCTCTGAGCTTGTGGCCGCCGTGCTGGAGTCTCACTACGTGCCCGCCGCGATCCTTCCGCGAAAAACTTACTCACGGCTCGCCGATGCGATGGCCGACGACGCGGCGTTGCACCCAGACCTCGCCGTTAGTGGTCTTTGGGTCGAGGTGACATCTACGCCCTCGATGGCGCGGATCGGTGAGTACATCGATGCAGGGCAGCGCGATGCGCAGATCGCGGGCAGCGCCGACCCCGTGGCAGTGGTCAGTTATCGTCGTGGTCGGTCCGGAGCTGACGGCATCGCCTCGATGTCGCTGGATGACCTCGCAGAGCTCCTCGCCCGTATGAGCGCCTCAGAGTCTCCAGTGGGCCAGTGACACCGTGCACACCCTCCAGGCCCGCAGAACGGCGCACAGAGCCGCTCAGGACGCACTGGGCACTCTCCGTGTCGTAAAGCCGACATTCGCAGGCCAGGCGCAAACCGTCCGAGTCGGGCACGCGACGTACGGTCTCCCGCCCGGCTACCGGTGCCAGCTCGCGCAGCGTGGCCAGCTCGCATACGTGCTCGGTTACGACGGCAGTGTGCACGTGATGACGAGTCATGGCGAAATCGTCGGCATGCCGACTCCTCTCCTCGCTCTGATCCGCTCGCACGCTTTCGGCCAGAGCTGACCGATCCTCCAATTTCACACAGACCGGCCACGGGGCGGGGAAGCCGCCTCCAAAGGGGGCGACGACCTCTTGCCCGCCCCGCTCCGTGGCCCTTACCACCTGTGCTTGCAGGCTTCCCGGTGGGTACATACGTCGGCGCGTCAACAGCTTCACGTGGCGTGCGGGCGTCCTTCAGCTGCGTCGTCGTCCGCGACCCTCGGCTCAGCCGCCGTGGCGATGAGACCCAGCCCGGCGTGCTCTGTGATTCCCTCCAGCCCCCACGGTTCCGGGACGATTCTCTTGTTGGGATCGGTCCAGCGTTCTTCGAGCCAGACTCGAATGGGCGTCCCATCCGAAGGTTCAAGCACGAGCAGACGTCCCTCTCCATTGCCACTCTTGATGGCCGTGATGTGCGCGCGGATGTCCGTGGCTCTGAGAGAAGGGTGATACATCCGCAGAGTCCCGATGGGTAGCGGGCGGTTGAGGACCGTAAACGTGGAGTCGCTAAACGAGGCGGCGATGGCATGCGGATCTCCGAGTTCGCCAATCTCCCTAGGGTCAGCCGTGGCGCTAATGGTCGCGGTCAGCGCGCCGAGCTGTGGGGAGTATGTCGCGCGACCTTCTGTCAACATCCTGGCGACTCTTACGTCGATCCGATCCTTATTCGTGATGGCCGCAGGAAACGGGAAGGTCACGCCGTAGGCGTTTTCGAGAACTGCTAGGTCCTCGACCATCTCGAAGGTGTCTGCCGGAAGAGGGTCGCTTCCTCGGGTGCGACGTGTCGGTCCCTCCATTCCGAAGAGTCTGCGCTCCGCACCGTGCAGCTCCCACATCTCGCCACTCTCGATGAGATCTATGAACTTCAACAGTGCGAGTGCGGAAGTCGCCGTCATCGAATGAAGGTCATAGCTAAAGTCGGCCTCTCCTCCTTCCGCGTCCCTAGGAACCCGAAAAGTGATGGTCAATGTGAGGAACTGACCCTCGACCGTTATGCCTCTACTACCCGAGGAGATCAGTCGGATCTCACCGGGCAACGATGCCAGCAGGCCGCCCCTCGCGCTCACGACGCGGATCTCAGCCGGGAGCGGTTTGGGGAGGGCTTGCGGCTGGATCTCCAAGCTTCCCTTGGACCGATCAGCGATCCACTCGGGACCAAGCGTTTCGAAGACCCCCAGGACTTCAGGTGGCAAGAGGAGGCTTCTCGATCCGCCGTACTCGACAAGTCTTGTGAACTCCTTCAGGAGTGGCTTGTGCTCGTCCCCAAACGTCGGGGCAAATCGGAGCTTGATGGGCTCCTTTTCTGACGCGTCAGGACGCTTCGCGAAGAGACTCTGTGTGACAGTATGCCCATCCGTGGTCACCTTGACTCCCCAGTAGGGGCTTCTACTGTCGGCGAGCTGACCCAGCTTCAAAGCTCTCTCTGCTAGGTCACCCACTCCACCCAAGCCCGCCGACTCGTGCGCGGCCACACGTAAGGCGTCGAGGAGCGGGCGGCGCGTAGCGGCGGCGAGCAGGTCGGGATGCTTCGCAATCGCCTCATCAAGCTCCCCCCTGCCCCAGACCTGGATGCGTACCGTCCGCCCTCTTCGGAGAGCGAGCGTGCTCTTCAACTCCGCCACGGTGGGATTTCTGGGTGTTATCAGTGTCCATTCCTCGAGGTTCGCCAGCCCAGCGACACGCTCAAAGGATAGCTTCACCTGCTCCCGACGCTTCCTGAAGCCCCCGGACATGCCTTCCGGAAAGAACTTCAACTGATAGACCTGCACGATCTCGTCGTCCCTGCTGACGTAGACGTCCAGGCCGTCGTCGCCACCACGCCCGTCGATGACGTACGCGTGGCCGTCGTCGCGCGTACTCCAGGTCCGCTGAATGAGCGACTCCACGACTCGTTCGAACTCCTCGCGGCCATCTTCCCAGTTGACGTATCTGCCGGTTTCCACGCTGACTCCTTCGCGTCGTTCCTATCCTGGCAGTCAAGGCATTGGACGTAGGAGTCTCGCAAAAACCATGGACGGGTGAGAGTGTCGATCCGTCCTCGATCCGGCTCGATCCAATCTCTCAAAAGTATCTCGCATAACCTATTGTTATGCGAGATGAGTTGTGAGACCATTGACGCATGACGACGTTTGGATACATCCGCACCAGCACCAAGGACCAGAACGCCGACCTCCAGCGCGACGCCATCGCCAGGGTGGAGGGAATCAAGCGCGTGTACGCCGACGAAGGCGTGTCCGGCACTCTCGCGTCGCGCCCCGAGTGGGACAAACTGATCGACCGACTCGAAGACGGCGATGAGGTTGTCGTGTGGAAGCTCGACCGGATGGGGCGCAACACCATGAACGTGCTGGAGGCCGTCAAGACGATCACAGACAAGGGCGCGAGCTTCCACAGCCTCACCGAGAAGATCGACACGAGTGGCCCGATGGGACAGGCGATGCTGACCATCATGGCGGCGTTCGCTCAGCTTGAAAGGGACACGATTGTCGAGCGCACTCGCGCCGGACTCGACGCCGCCAAGGCGAAGGGAAAGATCGGCGGACGACCGTCCGTCGTGGACGTCAAGAAGCTGGCCACGATCAAGAAGCTCGTAGCATCCGGCGACCACAGCCGCGCCGACATCGCCCGCATGGTCGGCGTCAGCCCCGCTACCCTCTACCGAGTCATCGCGACCCTGTAGGCGACCCTTCTCTCGACCTCGCCCCTGGCCCCGTGCTGGGGGCGTTGTCGTTGACCACGCGCGCTCGGCCAGGTCATGCCATGATGCGAGCGTGACTTCAAATGACCTCTTTGTGGTGCTCGTGGTGCCCCTAGTGCTCGCATTGCTGGGTATTTCCGGAATTGCGATCGGTGCGTGGCTTTCGGCACGTTCAGCCCTCCGGGGCGATTGATCGACATGAATGAGCGCGAGGCGACGGTGCAACGGGCGTTTGGCATCCGGGCTGTGGCCGCTGTAACTGAGATCGGCATCGTGAGTGCACACATCATTGAAGACATACAGGGTCGAGCCGATGAGATGGCTAACAAAGCACAGGGATCGGTGACAGTAAGAGTCGAGCATGACCCAGCGCTCATGGAACGGGAACGACGAGCAACTGAGGAGTGGCGATCCGTGCTTGCGGCATCGCAGTATCACACGAGCGGGAATCTCGCGCAGGCCCTATACGAGTTCGACAGTCAACGTAGCGTTGTGGTCGATGCGGTCAACCGCGCATCGACTCCCGAGCTGTTGGCCGCCGCGCAGCGTGAATGTGAGAAGTTGCGGGAGGATCGGGCCGGGCGGGTCTATACGCTCTTGCAGGTAGATAAGCTCCGGAGCACGGCGCGCGTCTACGGTCTCGCCCACGTCGTCCGGCTCCGCAGGTTCGCCAAGTCAGTTAGCGACGCCCTGGGGCATGAAATGGCCAAAGGCGAAGCGATGGCGGAGCGCAGACAGCGAAGTGCTGATGCCAGGGAGCATGCGTCCAGCTAGCTCGGGGCGCAGGCGTCTGGAATCCTCCCGGGAGGCGTCCAAAGCGGTCTGCGCTGCGAGATTTTAACCATCGGCCGACCGTCTCGAAAGCGCCAATAGTCAGCTTCGACGCGCTCGATAAATTCCAGCAGCTGGCCGACATCTTGGTTCATATCTCGCCGCAGTTGCTCGACCAGCTCGCGGAGGCCGTACAGGACTTCCGGGGCAAGGACGACGGGCGGTTTCGGCTTTCGGGGGCGGCGAGATCTCGGCATGACCCCACGATATCCGCCCGCTCGACGCTCAGACGTAGCTGTCGGCGTTGGCCTGGATCACCGGCGCGCTGTAGGTCTCGTGGACGTTCTGCCCGCTGATGCCGAGCGCGTCCCCGATCTGCTCCCAGGTCAGACCCTCGGCGCGTGCCTCAGTGACGATGGCGCGGCGCACGTTCTCGGCCTGGATCTCGACCAGTCGCACGGCTCCGAGCATGTCGAGTGTGTCACCCGCTCCGCTGATCTGCTGGGTCAGCTCGATCAGGGTTCCCAGGGCGGCGGATGCGGCGAGCGCGGCTTCGTTGTACGTGGGCATAAGTCAGACCTTCCTCAGCAGCGGGTTAGGCAACGTCGCGGTGATGGCTTGATCGCGGCTGTCGTCCGAGTGTTGGTAGGTGGCAGCGACGATCACCGACTTATGCCCACCTCGCGCCATCACGTCGGCCAGCGTCACACCGGGTTGCCGCGCGTATGCGGTCAGTGACACGTGCCGGATGTCGTGCAGGTGCATCGCTTCCAGCCCAGCCGATGCCCGCAACTTGCGAAAGATCCGCTCCGCGCCATCGACCGACAGACGTGTGCCCCGCATGTTGCGGAAGATCGCCCCCACGCCGTCAGTGCCGCGCAGCAGGCCCGCCAACTCGTCGGTAACCCATCTGGGCAGTGAAGGACTCCTCGTCTCTTCCTTGCCCCCCTTGGTGCCCTCCAGCAGTATGCCGCACGTCAGGTGCCGGACGACATCCGCCCGCTGATCGAAAAACGAAATATGGTCCCAGTCAAGGGCGACGGCTTCACCGATCCGCAGCCCCGTGCCCGCCAGCAGCGCGACAAGTGCCCGAGTTTGCAGATCTTCCGTAGCGGCGTAGAGCTGGGCGATGTGCTCTTCGGTGAACGTCGGTCTGGTTTTGGATGCTTTCTTGCCCGATCCTCGGACTCGGCACGGGTTACGGTTGATCAGCTCATCGTCAAGCGCCACTTCCAGAATCGAGTGCAGCAGGTAGTAGGCCGACTTTCGTTCACTCGGTGCCGACGACTGATCAGCCCACCATTCCCGAATTTGCCGCGTCGTGATCTCTTCGATCGCGAGGTGACCGAAAACCGGGATGAGCTTTCCTTGCAACCTTCTCTGATATTTGTAATACGACGACGGGGCCAGCCCGCCGACCTCGCTGGGGCGACGGCTGAAAAGATACTTCTCGGCGTATCGAATAAAGGGTGTCTTCGTCGTCGGCGTCTCGGCATCCCGGGCAGCGTCTGCCAGTTCTGCCAGCTTCCGAGCCTGAGCTATTTGTGCCTTCCGCTTGCTTGTGTGTACACCGGCAGAGTGGCGCTTGCCATCCGCTCCGGTGACACGTCCCTGCCATTTCCCGCTGGGTAGGTGTCGAGGCTTCTCCATGTTGTTCCTCCTGCGTAGTGCTACGTGGCAGGAGTCATTTCGAACACCTAGCGTGCCCATCAACTTTGGGCACGTATGCCCAGAATCGGGCTACTTCCCAATGTTCCCAAGGTGAGTCGGAGCCGCAGACTCATTCCCGGCTGGACGTGATCGGGCAGGGCGCGGCATCCGGTGACCTAGCCTGGTCGCATGCACGATAGGGCCCCCGGCATCCGCGGCGCCGACAACCGTCGGCTGCTGGCGATCTCGCTGTGCCTGACCGCGATCGTGATGATCGTGCAGATCGTCGGCGCGGCGCTGTCGGGATCGCTGGCGCTGCTGGCCGATGCCGCGCACATGTTCACGGATGCCGCGGCCCTGGTCATCGCGCTGGTGGCCAGCATCGTGGCGGCGCGGCCGGCGAACGCGCGGCGCACGTTCGGCTATCAGCGCGCCGAGGTGTTCGGAGCGCTCGTGAACGGGGTCATCCTGATCGTGCTCTCGGTGTGGGTCGCGGTGGCGGGCGTGCTGCGGCTCGTGCACGCGGCCGAGGTCGAGGTGGCCGGCGGCATCATGCTGGTCGTCGCCGTCATCGGGCTGTGTGCCAACGCCGTCGCCATGTGGCTGCTCTCGGCCGCGCAGCGGCACAGCCTCAATGTGCGCGGCGCATACCTCGAGGTGATGGGCGACCTGATCGGATCGGCCGCGGTGATCGTCGCGGCGGTCATCATCATCACCACCGGATGGGCGCCGGCCGACGCGATCGCGTCGCTGCTGATCGCGGCGATGATCGTGCCGCGCGCCCTCGGACTGCTGCGCGAAGTGGTGTCGGTGCTGGGCGAGTCAGTGCCGGCGGGCATGCACGTCGAGGTGATCCGCGACCACATCCTGTCCACCCCCGGCGTGCGCGACGTGCACGACGTGCACGTGTGGCAGCTGACCCGCGGCGCGCCCGTGTTCAGCGCGCACGTCGTGGTCGACGACGACGTGTTGCACGGTGGCGCCGCCGGCGACATCCTGAACCGGCTGCAGGGGTGCCTGGCCGATCACTTCGACGTGGACCACTCCACCTTCCAGATCGAGCCGGCCGGCCACACCGACCACGACGCGCACCATTGACGCGGTCCCGCTCATGCCGCGCGGTGCGCGTACCGTGGGGCACGGAGGAGCGCACGCTGGCAACGAACGGCCCCTGGTTCCGTCGGCGCAGCGTCGGCTTCGGATGGAGCCCGCGCACCTGGCAAGGCTGGGCGATCGTCGGCCTGTTCGTCGCGGCCTCGGTCGGATTCGCGATCTCCCGATCCTGGCCCTGGTGAGACTTCGCGCCGGTTCGCACCGCCCGCTCACTCCTCGCGGCGCACCTGATCCGGCGCCTTGTCGGGCCGCAGGCCGCGCCAGCTCGCGTGGCGCAGGATGCCGCCGGGGGTGAACTGCGCGAACTCCACCTCGCCGACCAGCTCGGGCCGCACCCAGAGCGCGTCGCGGGCGTCGGCATCCGGCACCCCGACGAATGGATTCGCCTCCGTGCGCAGCGGGGCCAGCACCTCGTCCAGCCGGGCCAGCATCGAGTCGCTGAACCCGGTGCCCACCCGGCCGGCGTAGCGCAGCCCGTCCGATTCCGGAACGCCCACCAGCAGCGACCCGATCGACCCGGCGCGCCCGCCGCGCCCCGGGCGGATGCCGCCGATCACGACCTCCTGCGTGCGCGTGAGCTTGACCTTGAGCCAGTCGGGGGAGCGGACGCCGCGGCGATACGCCGATGCCGGGTTCTTCACGACGATCCCCTCCAGTCCCAGTCGTGCGCTGGTCGCCAGAGCGGCGTCGACGTCGTCGAACACCGGCGGCACGGCGATCTCGCCGATCGCGTCCGCGGCGAGCCGTTCGAGCAGCGCGCGGCGCTCGCGCAGCGGCCGGGCCGCGACATCCGCGCCGTCGACGCGGAGCACATCGAACAGGTGCAGTCGCACCGGCGTGCGCGCCTGTTCGGCGGCGATCTCGCGGGGCTTGGTCAGGTGCATCCGGTTCTGCAGCCGGGTGAAGCTGGGCACGCCGCGGGCATCCAGCGCGATGATCTCGCCGTCGACGACCGCGGATGCCGCGGCCAGCCGGGCGTCCACGCCGGACAGCTCCGGGTAGCGGGCGGTGACGTCGGTGCCGCTGCGGGCGTACAGTCGCAGCCGGGTGCCGTCCCACACGCCGATGGCCCGGATGCCGTCCCACTTCACCTCGGCCCACGGCCCCCATCGGCCGGCCGTCGCGCGCGCCAGCGCGCGGGCGGCCGTGGTGGACAGCATCGGCGCCAGTTCGCGGCGCGGCACCGCGGCCGGCGGCGAATCCGGCGCCACCGGGTCGGCCTGGGCGCTGGCCACGACCGGCTGGCCGTCGGGCTGCGGCCGGCCTTCGGCATCCGTCTTCATCCGGTGCAGCAGCCAGCTCGATTTCTCGCCGGAACCCTGCGTGCGGATCAGCGCGAGCCGCACCGACCCCAGCGGGCCGCCGGGCCGGCCGTGCACCGTGAAGATCACCTCGTCGTCACGCCACTTCTCGGCGTCGTAGCGGCCGTCGTCCCAGATCGTGACGGTGCCGCCGCCGTACTCGCCGCGCGGGATCGCACCCTCGAACGAGCCGTACTCGAGCGGGTGGTCCTCGGTCATCACGGCGAGGCCGTTGCGCCCGGTCGTGGCCGGCACCCCGCGCGGCACCGCCCAGCTGACGAAGACGCCCTCGTGCTCCAGGCGCAGATCCCAGTGCAGCCGGCGGGCGTGGTGCTCCTGGATGACGAACCGTGGCTGCTGGCCGGCGGGCGTCGCGGCCGCGAGCGGATTGTCGGGCACCGGCTCGGGCGTGCGCGCCGGGTCGCGCTTGGCGATGTAGGCCGACAGCGGGCCGGATGCCGCCGACCGGCCGCCGGCGCGGAAGCCCAGCGCGCCCAGCGGATCGCCGATGCGCTCGGCCCGTTCGAGCACCTCGGTGAAGGTGAGCTGGGACAGCGCGGGGTCGTCCAGCTCGTCCCAGGTGCGCGGCGCCGCCGCCCACGGCTGCGCGCGCCCGCGCAGCGAGTACGGCGCGATCGTGGTCTTGCTGCCGTTGTTCTGGCTCCAGTCGATCAACACCCGGCCCGTCCGGGCCTCCTTGGCCATCCGGCTGACCACCAGGTCGGGGTGGTCGGCTTCGAGCGCTTGCGCGAGCGCCTTGGCGACGGCGACGATCTGGTCGCTGGTCTGGGCGCCGTCCAGGCCCGCGTACAGGTGGATGCCCTTGCTGCCGCTGGTGACCGGGTGCGGCTCCAGCCCCATGCCGACCAGGATCGCGCGCGCCCACCGGGCGACCTGCGCGCACTCGGCGAGCCCGGTGCCCGGGCCCGGGTCCAGATCGAGCACGAGCCGGTCCGGGTTGCCGCGCTCACCCTCCGGCGTGAACCGCCACTGCGGGGTATGCAGCTCCAGACTCGCGACCTGGGCCAGGTAGACCAGCGTGGGCACGTCGCCGACCAGCGGATAGGCCTTGGTGCCGGTGGTGTGCGCCACCGGCATCCGGTGCACCCAGTCCGGGGCGCCCGGTTCGAGGTCCTTCGCCATGAACGGGGCGTGGTCCACCCCGTCCGGAAAGCGCAGCCGGGTCACCGGGCGGCCGGTCAGATGGGGGATCAGCAGCGGCGCGATGCGGGTGTAATAGTCGATCACCTCGCCCTTGGTGGTGCCGGCGGCGGGGTAGAGCACCTTGTCGAGGCGCGTCAGGCGCAGGCGCCTGCCGCCGATCTGCACCAGCTGCTCATCGCCCGGCATCCCCCCATCCTGCCCGCTCGCCGGGCTGGGCTCTAGCGTCTGGCGGCGGTTCGGTGTGTACTGGGGCGATGAGGGCGATCTTCAAGGGCGCGCTGACCTTCGGCCTGGTCAATGTGCCGGTCAAGGTATATGCCGCGACCGAAGACCACGACGTGTCGCTGCACCAGGTGCACAGTGCCGACGGCGGCCGCATTCGCTACCAGCGCATCTGCGAGCTGGACGGCGAGGTCGTGCCGTTCGCCGACATCGACCGGGCCTACGACGACGGTGAGCGCACCGTGGTGCTGACCAAGGCCGACTTCGCCGCACTGCCGGCCGAGCGCAGCCGCGAGATCGAGGTCGTCGAGTTCGTGCCGACCGATCAGATCGACCCGCTGCTGTTCGAGAGCCCCTACTACCTCGAACCCGACTCGACCTCGCCGAAGGCCTATGCGCTGCTGCGCGAGACGCTCGAGCGCACCGCCCGCACCGCGATCGTACGGTTCACGCTGCGGCAGAAGACCCGGCTGGCGGCGCTGCGGGTGCGCGGCCAGGTGCTGACGCTGCAGACGATGCGGTGGGCCGATGAGATCCGGGATGCCGCGTTCCCGGTGCTGGATCAGCCGGTGCAGATCTCGGACAAGGAGCTGACGCTGTCGGCCGCGCTCGTGGAAGGGTTCGCCGCGGACTTCGACCCGGAGTCGTTCACCGACGAGTATCAGCAGGAGCTGCGCACCCTCATCGACGCGAAGCTGGCCAAGGGCGACGCCCTGGACACCGCCGACACGTTCGGAGACCGCACGGACCAGGCCGGCGACGAGGGGCCCGGGGGAGAGGTCATCGACCTGATGGCGGCCCTGCAGGCCAGTGTCGAGCGCGCCCGCGCGGCGCGCGAGCAGACCGGGTCGTAGCCGGCCGCCGGGGTCTCAGCCCTCGTCGTGCACGGAGTCGCGCCGGGCCTTGGCCCGCTCGTGGAAGTAGTGCCACGCGGTGATCGCGATGGTCAGCACCACGACGCCGATCAGGATCAGCTCGATGTACTGGGTGACCAGGTTCGCGACCCAGGGGATGAAGCCGATGCCGTAGCCGAGCATGGTCAGCCCGAAGCCCCACAGCACGGCGCCGACCAGGTTGTACAGCGAATATCGCCGCCACGGCATGCGTCCGACGCCGGCGGCGACCGGGGCGAATGTGCGCACGACCGGCACGAACCGCGCCAGCACGACCGTCATCGGGCCGTACCGCTCGAAGAACGCATTGGTGCGCTCGACGTTCTTGCGGCTGAACAGGCCCGATTCCTTGCGTTCGAAGATGGCCGGCCCGCCCTTGGCGCCGATCAGGTAGCCGACTTCGCCGCCCACGAACGCCGCGACCGCAATCAGCATGGCGACCGCCCACACGTTCAGGTGGAAGATGTCGGTGGTCTTGGTGAGCAATCCCGAGATCACCAGCAGCGTGTCGCCGGGCAGGATGAACCCCACCAGCAGCCCGGTCTCGGCGAACACGATGAAGCACACCACCAGCAGCGCCCAGGGTCCGGCGGCACTGATGATGTTCTCGGGGCTGAGCCACGGGATGAGTCCTGCTGCGTGCACGTCATTCCTGTCATCGGGAGGCAAGGAAGTCCAGCGGACCACCGCGGTGATGCGGCATCCGTGCGGAAGGCGGGACTTGAACCCGCACGCCCGGAGGCACAGGAACCTAAATCCTGCGTGTCTGCCAGTTTCACCACTCCCGCAAGCAGGTTCAGTCTAGTGAGCGCACCGCATGCGCTACCTGTGGATGCGCCGAGCGCCGGCCTGTGGATAACTCCCGCGGCGGTCCCGTGATTCTTGCGAGGATGCTGGCATGAGCATCGCGCACGCAGCCGGCGGCGGAGCCGCGGCGCGGGGCCTCGGCGGCCGGCCCGACCCGGTGCGCGCGGTAGCCGAGCGGGTGCGCGACCGGCTGCGCGACGAGCAGTCCGATCCGGCCCGCGACCCCGACCGGGCCGCTCAGATCGCGTGGACCGAGGTGCGTCGGCACAACGACTATGCGCTGGCCCGGGGGCTCGAGCCGATCGACGACGAGCACGGGTGCGTGCGCGAAGTGCTGGCATCGGTCTCAGGCTACGGACCGCTGCAGGCGTATCTGGATGACCCCACCGTCGAAGAGCTGTGGATCAACTCGCCCAGCCAGATCTTCGTCGCGCGGGCGGGTGCGTCCGAGCGCGTGCCGCTGGTGCTGACCGACGCGGCGGTGCGCGATCTGGTCGAGAGGATGCTGCAGGCGACCGGTCGCCGGGTCGACCTGAGCCAGCCGTTCGTCGACGCCGCACTGCCCGACGGCTCACGGCTGCACGTGGTGATCCCCGACATCACCCGCCGGCACTGGTCGGTGAACGTGCGCAAGTTCCTCACGGCGCACCGCACACTTGCGGGCCTGGTCGACGGCGGTTCTCTCACCCGGGGCGGCGCCGGGCTGCTGCGCGACGCGGTGCGGGACGGGGCCAGCATCATCGTGTCGGGGGCGACCCACGCCGGCAAGACGACGCTGCTGGGTGCGCTGATCGGCGAGAGCGCCCCCGGCACCCGCGTCGTCACCGTCGAGGAGACCTTCGAGCTGGCACTGGACGTGCCCGACGTCGTCGCCCTGCAGGGGCGGCAGCCGAGCCTGGAGGGCACGGGTGAGGTGACGCTGCGGCGCCTGGTGAAAGAGGCGCTGCGGATGCGGCCCGACCGGCTCGTGGTCGGCGAGGTGCGCGACGCCGAAGCGCTCGATCTGGTGCTGGCGCTGAACACCGGCGTGCCCGGCGCGGCGACCGTGCACGCCAACTCTGCCCGCGACGCACTCGTCAAGCTCGCCGCGCTGCCGCTGCTGGCCGCGCGCAACATCGACGCCGGCTTCGTGCTGCCGGCGATCGCCTCGTCGGTCGATCTGGTCGCGCATTGTGTCCGCGAGCCCGACGGCACGCGCCGGGTGGCCGAGGTCGTCGCACCGACCGGAGGGGTCGTGGACGGCGTCATCGACGTGCGCACGGTGTACGAATCGTCCGATCGCCGGCGCCGGAGCAGCGCATCGTGACGCTGGTCTGGGGTGCGGTGCTGGCGGCGGGCATCCTGCTCGTGCTTTCGCCCTGGCTGTGGCCGCGGCAGGCGGCGCGCCGCGGGCACGAGCCGGGCGCGCTGGATCGGCTGATGGATGCCGCCGGCTACGCCCACGTGCCGGTCAAGGTGCCGCTGGCCGTATGCGTGCTGCTGGCGCTGGTGGCGGCATCGGTGGCCTGGCTGATCATCCCGGTGCCCGCGATCGCCGTGCTCGCCGCGGTCGTCGGCGGTGCCGCACCGCTGTTCTGGCTGCGCTCGCGTCAACTGCGGTTGCTGCACTCGCGCCGGGCGCTCTGGCCTGATATCTGCGAACTGCTCATCGCCTCGGTGCGCGCCGGGATGTCGCTGCCGGACGCGGTCGCGTCGCTGCAGACCTCCGCTTCCCCGGCACTGCGCCCCGCATTCGCCGCCTTCGCGCGGGATGTCGCGGCGTCGGGGCATTTCGACTCCAGCATCACACGGCTGAAGATCGCGCTGTCCGATCCGATCGCCGACCGCATCATCGAGACGCTGCGGATGGCGCGGCAGGTCGGCGGCACCGAACTGGTGCCGGTGCTGCGGGCGCTGACCGGCTCGGTGCGCGCCGACGCGGCCCTGCGTGCGGAGGTCGAAGCGAGGCAGTCCTGGATCCGCGGCGCCGCCGTGCTCGGGGTCGTCGCCCCGTGGGTCATCCTGGCGCTGCTGGCGATGCGGCCCGAGGGCGCCGAGGCATACGGCAGCCCGCAAGGGATCGCCATGATCGTCGCCGGCGCGGCCGTGTCGTTCGTGGCCTACCGCATCATGATCCGGCTGGGCCGGCTGCCCGAGCCGCGCAGGTGGTTCGGGTGATCGGCTCCGCGGCGACCGACGCCGCCGTCTCGATCGTGCTCGGCGGCACGCTGGGCGTGGGCGTCTGCCTGTTGCTCGTGCTGCTGCCGCGCTGGGGTGCGCCGAGTCTCGAGCGGCGCATCGCCCCCTACATCCGGGACATCGCAGACCCGCAGGGCCTGACGCCGCTGGCACCGGTGCTCTCGCCGGCTCTGCTCTGGCGAAGTCTGGCCGGACGGCTCGCCGCCCTGGTCGGAGGCAGCGACGCCGTCGCCCGCCGGCTGCGGCAGGCCGGCCGGCCCGCCGATGCCGCCGGGGCCGCGGCATTCCGGGCGCGCCAGCTGGCGTGGGCCCTGGTGGGCCTGGCCGCCGGCGGTCTGCTGCTGGTGGTGCTGGTGCTGACCGGGCGGTTCATCCCGGCGGCCGTGGTCGTGCCGATCGTCGGCGCGGCCGCCGGTGCCGCCGCCGGCGACCTGATGCTCACCCGAGCGGCGCGTGCGCGGGTCGCACGCATCGAAGAAGAGCTGCCGACGGTGCTGGAGTTCCTGGCGCTGTGCCTGTCCGCGGGCGAGAGCATCCTGGATGCACTGCGCCGCACCGGCGGCGTCGGCGCGGGGGAGCTGACCGCCGAACTGCGCGCTCTGGTGCTGCGGGTGGGCACCGGATCGGCGCTCGCCGAATCGCTGCACGACCTCGCACGGGCGCTGCAGGTTCCGGCGCTGACCCGGGCGATCGACCACATGGTCGCGGCGCTGGACCGCGGTGCGCCGCTCGCGCAGGTGCTGCAGGCCCAGGCCGCCGATGCGCGCGAAGACGCCAAGCGCACGTTGATCGAGCGCGCCGGGCGCAAAGAGATCCTGATGCTGCTGCCGCTGGTGTTCGGTGTGCTG
Source organism: Microbacterium kribbense (assembly GCF_039537285.1). NCBI lineage: Bacteria > Bacillati > Actinomycetota > Actinomycetes > Micrococcales > Microbacteriaceae > Microbacterium > Microbacterium kribbense. Next base: position 164,478 of record NZ_BAABAF010000004.1, read on the forward strand.
CCGCTGTCGGTTCTGTTCGCCATCTTCCCGGGTGTGTTCATGCTGCGCCTGGGCATCGGGTGAAGGTGCACGACGTCGAATGAAGGAGAGAACGATGCACGAGATCGCTAACCGCGCCGCACCCTTGGTGCGCTCGGCCTGGGACAGGGTCCGCCGTGCCTGGTCGGCAGAGCTCGCCGACGACCGCGGCGACGTGCCCGGCTGGGTGCTGGTGACCTTGATGACGGCGGGGCTCGTCGTGGTGATCTGGGCCCTGGCTGGACCCGCACTGGCCGATCTGTTCGAACAGGCGATCAGCAAGGTCTCCGGGCTGTAACCATGATGCGCACCATCGCCCGCCGACTGCGCTGCGGCGGGGACGACACCGGCTCGAGCCCGGTCGAGTTCGTCCTCGTCGGCGCACTGTTGACGCTGCTCACCCTGGGGGTGCTGCAGTTCGGACTGGTGGTCTATGTGCGCAACGTCGTGCACGACGCGGCGGTCGAAGGCGCCTATCGGGCCGCGCTGGCCGACGAGACGCTGGCCGATGGCGCCGCACGCACCCGCACGCTGATCACCCGAGCGGTGGGTCCGACGTATGCGACCGATGTCACGGCGACCCACGCGATGCTCGGCCGGCAGCCCACGGTGCGGGTGAGCGTGCATGTGCCGCTGCCGCTGGTCGGCCTGCTCGGCATGCCGCGCATGCTGGAGGTGACGGCGGATGCTCCTGCGGAGAGCTTCGGCTGACGTCGGCGTGCGCGCCCCCGACGACGCCGGCAACGCACCCCTCGAGTTCATCCTGCTCGGAGTCGTGCTGCTGGTGCCGATCGTGTACCTGATCATCTCGCTCGGGCTGATCCAGGGCCAGTCTCTGGGCGTGGCCGCCGGCGCGCGGCACATCGCGCGCGCCGTGGCCACCGCCCCCGACGCCGACGCCGCGCGCGCCCGCGCGGACGCCGCGCTGGCATCGATCGTCGACGAGTACGAGATGGATGCCGGCTCGCTGACCCTCGACCTGTCCTGCCGGCCGGCCGGCCGGGAGTGCCCGCGCGTCGGGGCGACTCTGGTCGTCACTCTGCGGGCGCGGGTCGGGTTGCCGCTGGTGCCGCCGGTGCTCGGGCTGGACGAGCTGGCGAGCATTCCGGTGGAGGCCTCGTCCGCCCAGCGGGTGTCACGGCTGCGGGGTGCGCAGTGAGGCTCATCCGGCGCGGCGGCGACGACGGCAGCATCCTGCCGCTGACGCTCGGCTATGTGCTGCTGGCACTGGCGGCGGTGCTGGTGTGCACGGATGCGACGTCGATGTACCTCGCCCAGAAGCAGCTGGACGCGCTCGCCGATTCCGCCGCACTGGCCGGCGCTGACGGCTTCACGCTGAGCCTGGCCGGCACCGACGCCACGGCGCGGCTGACCGATGCCGGAGTGCGCGAACAGGCGAGCGCGCTGATCGCCGAGGTGGGCGGGGGAGCCCGACTGGTGTCGGCCGGGACGCCGGACGGGCTGTCGTCTCGGGTGCGGGTCGCTCAGGCGTGGCATCCGCCGGTGCTGACCGTGTTCGTGCCCGACGGCATCGTGCTGCACGCCACGGCCACCAGCCGTACGGCGCTGCGGTAGCCGCCGCCCGCCCGGCTAGCTGCGGTACGGCACGTACCGGGGCAGCCAGCGCATGAAGCCGACGGCGCCCAGCAGTGCGACCCCGCCGATGATGCCGGTGGCCAGGGTCAGCGAGAACAGCGCCGTGATCGCCGAGACCAGCAGCGGCGCCGCCGCGCCGCCGGCGTCGGTGAGCGTGCGCCACGAGCCGAGGAAGGCCGCGGGGTCGCGCTGCGGCGCGAGGTCGGCGCCGAGGGTCATCAAGATGCCGCTGGACATGCCGTTGCCCGCGCCCAGCGCCGCGCCGAGCACCACGAACCACGCCGCGGCCTGCGACAGGTCGTGGGTGAACGACAGGGCGATGAAGCCGAGCCCCATGATCAGCATCGCCGGCAGCGCCGCCCAGAGCCGGCCGAACCGGTCCATCACCTGCCCGCTCGCATAGAACAGTGCGAAATCCAGCGCACCCGAGATGCCGACCACGATCGCGATCGTGGGCGCGTCCATCCCGATCGAGACGCCCCACAGCGGCAGCACGACCTGCCGCGCCGACCGGGTCGCCGACAGCGCGGCGGCCGCCGCACCCACGCGCGCCAGCGCGCGCCGGTGCTGCCACATGGTGCGGAAGACGCCGGGCGAATCGGGGGTGCGCACCCGGATCGGCCCGGTGATGGCCTCGCCGGTGTCCTCTTCCAGCAGCGGCTCGGTGTGCGCCTGGGTGCGGGCCAGGGCGGCGGCGGCATCCGTCTCGGGATCCGGGCCGAGCAGCACCAGCAGCACGACGCCCACCAGGCACACCAGCGTGAACCAGATGGCGGCATGCTCGTCACCGAAGATCGCCAGCAGGCCCGCGGCGGCGAACGGTCCGATGAACACGCCGAGCCGGAAGGAGCCGCCCAGCATCGAGAGCGCGCGGGCGCGGAACGAGAGCGGGATGCGCGTGGTCATGAACGAATGCCGGGCCAGCCCGAACACCGCCGCGCAGAAGCCGAGGATGAACACCGCGATCGTCAGTGTCACCAGGTTCGGGGCGATCAGCAGTGCGATGCTGGCGACGATGCCCGCCGTGCCGCCGATCGCCATCGTCAGTCGCTCGCCGATGCGCGAGACCGCCCACCCGGCCGGCAGATTGCCGCACAGCTGGCCGACCACCAGCGCTGCCGACACAAGTGCCGCCAGCGCGACGCCGGCGCCCAGGTTCGTGGCGATCACCGGGATCAGCGGGATCACCGCGCCCTCGCCGAGCGCGAACAGCAACGCCGGGCCGTAGATCATCGGACCGAACCGCCACAGCACCGAGCCGACGCTCAGGGCGGGGGAATCGGTGGTCACCGCATCCACGATAGTCTGGAGTGTCATGCTCGAACTCGATCTGTCTGCCGACATCCAGGCCCTGCGCTCCACTTTCGCCGACATCCTGGCGGTGGTCGACGTGCCCCGGCTCGAGTCGGACATCGCCCGGCTGAGCACCGAGGCCGGCGTTCCCGACCTGTGGGACGACCCCGAGAAAGCGCAGCGGGTCACCAGCGCACTCAGCCACCGGCAGTCCGAGCTGGCCCGGGTGCGCGGCATCCAGCGGCGGCTGGACGACCTGGAGGTGCTGGTCGAACTCGCCAACGAGATGGGCGACGAGGACTCGGCCGACGAGGCGCGCGCCGAGCTGGCCAGCCTCGACGGCGTGATCGGCCAGCTCGAGGTGCAGACCCTGCTGGACGGCGAGTATGACGAGCGGCCCGCCGTGGTCACGATCCGCGCCGGCGCCGGTGGGGTGGATGCTGCGGACTTCGCCGAGATGCTGGTGCGGATGTACCTGCGCTGGGCCGAGCACCACAACTACAAGGTCACCGTGATGGACACCTCCTATGCCGAAGAGGCCGGGCTGAAGTCGGCCACATTCGAGGTGGACGCGCCCTACGCCTTCGGTACGCTGAGCGTGGAGGCCGGCACGCACCGGCTGGTGCGGATGAGCCCGTTCAACTCCGCCGGCAAGCGGCAGACGTCGTTCGCCGCAGTCGAGGTCATTCCGCTGATGGAAGAGGCCACCGAAATCGACATCCCCGAGACCGACATGCGTGTGGACGTGTTCCGCTCGTCGGGCCCGGGTGGACAGTCGGTGAACACCACCGACTCCGCCGTGCGCATCACGCACCTGCCCACCGGCATCGTGGTGTCGATGCAGAACGAGAAGTCGCAGATCCAGAACCGCGCTGCAGCTCTCCGCGTGCTGCAGTCGCGCCTGCTGCTGCTGCAGAAGGAGCAGGAGGCCGCCACCAAGAAGGAGCTGGCCGGCAACATCACCGCCAGCTGGGGCGACCAGATGCGCTCCTATGTGCTGGCGCCGTACCAGATGGTCAAGGACCTGCGCACCGACCACGAGGTGAACAACCCGCAGGCGGTGTTCGACGGCGACCTGGACGGCTTCATCTCGGCGGGCATCCGCTGGCGAAAGCGCAAGACCGAAGACTGATCGGATGCCGCGCGGTGTCGCTGCGGGCAATCCGGATCGTCCCGCTTAGGCTCGTACAGCCATGATCCGCTTCGAAAACGTCACCAAACGGTATCGCGGCACCGCGGGGCCCGCGCTCAACAGTGTGGACTTCGAGGTGCAGCGCGGGGAGTTCGTCTTCCTCGTCGGCCCCTCGGGGTCGGGCAAGTCGACGTGCCTGCGGATGATCCTGCGCGAGGAGTCGCCCAGCCAGGGTCGTGTGGTCGTGCTCGGGCGCGACCTGCGCACCCTGTCCAGCCGCAAGGTGCCCTACTTCCGTCGTCATATCGGCGCGGTGTTCCAGGACTTCCGGCTGCTGCCGACCAAATCGGTCTTCCAGAACGTGGCGTTCGCGCTGCAGGTGATCGGCTCCTCGCGCGCGTTCATCCGTCAATCGGTGCCCGAGGTGCTGGCGCTGGTGGGCCTGGACGGCAAGGGCAAGCGGCTGCCGCATGAGCTCTCCGGCGGCGAGCAGCAGCGCGTGGCGATCGCCCGCGCGCTCGTGAACCGCCCGCAGGTGCTGCTGGCCGACGAGCCGACCGGCAACCTCGACCCCGGTACGTCGGTGGACATCATGCGGCTGCTGGCGCGCATCAACGCGACCGGCACCACCGTCGTGATGGCCACTCACGAGGCGGGGTTCGTCGACCAGATGCAGCGCCGCGTGATCGAGCTGCACCAGGGCGAACTGGTCCGCGACGAGCGGCGCGGCGGCTACGGCGACACCTCGGGTCTGCCCAGCCTCGCGCCCGCCCCGGAGCGGGGCGCGGCGGCCGTGGCTGCTCTGACCGCGGTGCTCGAAGTGCACCGCGAGACGGTCGAGGGCATCCCGGCGCGCAGCGTCGACGACGCCGCCGCCGAGCCGGCGGGCGCCACGGCGCCGGCGACACCCGTTGCATCTCCGACACCCCCGCCCGTGCCTCCGGCAGTGCCCGCGGATGCCGGTGCTGCGGCGCCCGCACCCGCCCCGGCCACCGCGGCGCAGCCGGCCGAGCAGGCCGAACCCGCGGCATCCACGTCATTCGCGGCGCCCGACCCCCTGACCGTGGACGGGGTGAACATCGACGAGCTGGGACTGGCCGACCGACTTGGCCTGGACGACACCGACGACGAAGTGGGGCCGACGCGATGAGGGCGGGACTGGTCTTCGGCGAGGCGCTGTCGGGACTGCGCCGCAACGCGTCGATGGTGATCTCGATCGTGCTGGTCACCTTCGTCTCGCTCACGTTCGTGGGCGCCGCGATCCTGATGCAGGCGCAGATCGGCACGATGCGCGACTTCTGGTCGGGTCGCGCGCAGGTGCAGGTCTCGATGTGCATGGACGGCGCCCGCGAGGCCACCTGCGACCAGGGCCAGGCCACGGCCGCGCAGATCCAGGCGGTGCGCGATCAGCTCGACGGCGCGGGCCTGAAGCCGCTGATCGCCAAGGTGCGCTACGAGACGCCCAAGCAGGCGTACGAGAACGCGCTCGAACTGCTCGGCGCCGACTACAAAGACATCCTGCAGCCCAGCCAGTTCGGCGCGAGCTTCTACATCAACCTGGTCAACCCCGAGAACTCCGAGGTCCTGACCGAGGCGTTCGCCGGCAAGAAGGGGGTGCAGGCCGTCCAAGACCAGATGAAGCTGCTGCAACCGCTCTTCTCGGCGCTGACCGTGGCGACCTATGTCGCCGTCGGCATCGCTGCGCTGATGTTGATCGCCGCAGTGCTGCTGATCGCGACCACGATCCGATTGTCGGCGTATGCGCGACGGCGCGAGCTGCGCATCATGCGGCTGGTCGGGGCATCCAACGGGTTCATCCAGACGCCGTTCATCCTCGAGGGGGTCTTCGCGGCGCTGATCGGGTCGGTGCTGGCCGGCGGCGCGGTGTGGGCGGGCGTGCGGTTCGGCGTGCTCGGCTATCTGCGCTCCCGGGTGGACTTCATCACGACCTGGGTGGGCATGCGCGAGGTCACCTACGTCGTCCCGGTGCTGATCATCATCGGCGTGGTGCTGGCGGCCGTGTCGGCGGGCATCGCGATCCGGCGCTGGCTGCGCGCCTAGCGGCCTCGGCCGCTGCGGTACACTGATGGGCTGCCGTCCACGCGCCCGGTCGCGGTGGTGCCGGATGCGGCATCCGCACGGTCTGGTGAATCAACCGGTCGATCAGGAGAGCTCATGCCCAGGGAACGCGGTGAGAAGGTCGTCGCGACCAATCGTCGCGCGCGCCACGAATACACCATCGAGAAGACGTATGAGGCGGGCCTCGTGCTCTCGGGCACCGAGGTCAAGTCGCTGCGCGAAGGGCGTGCGAACCTCACCGACGGCTATGCGTACATCGACGGCGGCGAAGCATTTCTGGATGCCGTGAACATTCCGCAGTACCTGCAGGGCAACTGGACCAACCACGCCGCCAAGCGCACCCGCAAGCTGCTGCTGCACAAGGAGGAGATCGTGCGCCTCTCGCACGCGGTCTCGGCCGGCGGCTACACCCTGATCCCGATGAAGCTGTACTTCTCGGACGGCCGCGCCAAGGTCGAGATCGCCCTGGCCAAGGGCAAGCGCGAGTACGACAAGCGGCAGACGCTGCGCGAGCGGCAGGACAAGCGCGAGGCCGAGCGGGCCATGCGCAGCCGCAACCGGCTCGGCGACTAACCTGTCGGCACTGTGAGCGTAGAGCAGCGAGACAGGATGTCAAGGGCTTCGGGGAACCGGGCGTCCGTCTTGCTGCCGTGACGATGCGGCGTGCCGACATGGCCTGCCGACATAGCCTGCCGAGTGGGTCATCGGTGAGGCTTGCCGGGGGTTCCGGATGGCGGCTCTCGGATGCGGCCGGCTGCGTGGTTTCGGGGTTCGCGACCAGGGTCCTGTACGAGACAGGGGAAGCGGCAACAGCATTTTCGAGGAGCCGGAGGAACAGCAGCCCGCGTTCTCAGACCGTGCGGCGATTGAAGCGGGACACGAACTCATCAAGGTGGGCCTGGAGGTGCGCGGCCTGAACGTCGCCTTGCAGGGTGCACTCCAGCGCGAGCAGGCCCAGATCCGCGACCTCCACCGGCATGACTTCGGCCAGGCCGAGCGCCTGCGCAGACGCCGTGGCGCGCTCCACCGCGACCTGCACGGCCTGGGCGACGACCTCGCGGCGCTCGGGGCCTTCGGCGCTGACGGTGATGCGGGCAACGGCTTCTTCGGTGGCCCGCAGCACTCCGTGCTCGCCCCGGACGGTGATCGTCACTTCGCCCATATCGTGAGCCTACGGTGCGGCATGCAGCCGTGGGATGCGGCGGTGCCGCCGGAATTCCCGATGGGGCGGGTCTGTTGTATCCTGTGATGCTCGGGTGTTTTATACGCCCGGGTGTGACAAATCCACAGTGTGACAGCGGCCGCTCCCACGGAGCATCCACGGGGATGATCGGTTTCGACATCGCTTGTGAATTCACGGGAAGCGGGCCGAGGATGCAGGGTTATCTCGTGAACGCTCCCTGCAAAACAATAAGTGCCAATGCAAAGCGCACTGACTTCGCCCTCGCTGCGTAAGCGAGCTCGATAGTCCGTCAGACCGTATGTGATTCCGGTACGGATCCTGGCGTCATCTAGGAATCTTGCTGTGCGACGGCGTCTGGACGTCGCGCGGGACTCTTCCCAGGCTGGGCTCGTCGACTTAGGTGTCTGTGACAAAGGTCGGAGCCGAGTAGAACGTCTGCACAGAATGAGCCCGGAGAAGACGTGGAGACTCAGCGATGGACGGGGGTTCGATTCCCCCCATCTCCACCAAGCCGCTGTCACGGAAGAGGGTCAGAAACCCGCGGAATCGCGCGGATTTCTGGCCCTCTTCCTTTGCTCGGACCCAGCGTCGATTCCTTATTTGCCCACAATTTGCCCACAATTTGCCCACACTTTCGGGGCTTGCCCACATTCATACCTGAATGATGCGGCTGACGTCCGCGGCGAGCGCACCCTGGTTGAGGCGGGCGGCGACGTCGGCCAGGTCGTCCTCGAACAGGTCGGCGTACGTGTCGAGCGTCATCGCTGTGGACTTGTGGCCGAGCATCCGTCGCACCGCCTTAACATTGGCGCCGGACGAAATCGCCAGGCTCGCGGCCGTGTGCCGAAGGTCGTGCGGCGTGAGTCGCTCGATGCCTGAGCGTTCGAGCGCTGCGGCGAACCACGACGTGGTCCCGACGCTGGTCTTCGCCCGTCGGAGGTGGTTGCCCTCAGCGTCGGTGAACACGAGGTCGTCTGGACCCTTGCCGGTGCACATCTCTTGGAGTGGCGGCTCGAGGAACTCGGGGAAGGGCACGATCCGCCGCTCCCAGTTCTTTGGAGCGCCGAGGACGATGCGTCCTTCGACTTCGACCGCCGCACGATTGACCTGGATACGCTGCCGGTCGAAGTTGATGTCGCGGACGTGCATGCCGATCGCCTCGCTCCATCGAAGGCCGCAGTAAGCGAGGACGAGGATCAGCGTGCGATAGGTCGACGTGCTCGCTGCTTCGGCGAGGCGGACGACCTCGGCGTGCGTCAGGTAGCGTCGCGGCTTCTCGGAGCGCTTGGTTGGCAGGTTCTGTGCGCCGCGAGCGACGTTGCGGGGGATTCGCCCGTCACGAACGGCGGTGTCGAGGATGCCGGCAAGCACGCCGAGAGCGCGGTAGACGACCGTCGCCGAGCGCGGCTTGCCGGCGACGCCGCTGCTCTTGGTGCGATTCGTCGGTGCCGTGCCTTCGGAGAGCTCCCGGATCCACTGCTCGACCTGTGACGCGCGGATGTCGCCGATTCGCGTGTCTTCCCATCGAGGGCGGACGTAGACGCGCCACGAGGTCTCGAGCGAGCTGTACGACGACGCCTTGAGGGAGTGGCGCTTGTTGCGCATCCATACGGTGCCGTGATTGCCCACGGCGGCTCGGGCCGCGGACGGATCGGTGTACGAGCCGTCGGTGCGGGCGACTTCGGTGCGGGCGAGGAAGATCTCGGCCTCGCGCTTTGTCCGGAACCCGCGCTTCTCGACCTGGCGGTGAGTGCTGTCGTCGCGCCAGCGAACTCGGTAGCGGCGGCCGGCCGCCGCCTGATACGCCGTGATGCTGCCCATGATGCGCCTCGACGGCCAGGCTAGCTCAGGAGGCGGACATGGCACCCTCTTGGGCATCTGGCGCGATGGAAGCCATGCGCGTGAGATCGATGCGGAGTCGGGCGAAAGGTCTATATACTGTTCTATACAAACCGGAGGAGGAGTCATGACGGTCACGTCAATCGATATCGACCCCAACGAGCTGCGCCAAGCGAAAGAGCTCGCCGGCACGACCTCCAATCGCGAGACGGTGGATCTCGCCCTGCGCACTCTCATCGCCGTCCGTCGCCAGCCAGCGGCCGTCGAGCGGATTATCGCCCGTACGTTCGAGCCCGACCAGATCGACGCACCGACGATTCCACCGGCGACGGCGATTGCCGGCCAGTGACGACCTACCTCGTCGACAACAGCATCTGGCAGAAGGCCGCAACGAGCGAAGCGATTGCGACAAGACTCCGGGAGCTCTCACCCAGTCACCTGATCATCACCTGCCCGCCGCAAGTCCTCGAGTACTGCCATTCGGCCCGGAGCCCACTGGAGTACCAAGAACTCCGCGCGGACATGGAGCAGCTACTGCCTGCATGGGAGCACCCCGACGAGCAGCAAGCCCTAGACATCCAGCAGGCGCTATGGGACACCGGGCTCATGCGTGCGGCAGCGGCGTTCGATTGCCTCATTGCGGCATACGCGGTCGTCAACGACGCTGTCATCCTGAACTCAGACCACGACTTTGAATTCATCGAGATCGCCACGCGGGGCGCGGTTCGGCAGGAGTACGTCGAGGCCTAGGTGTAGTTCCCCGGGAGGTTGTGAACGGGTTACGTAGACGGAGCTGCCCGGAGATGTTGCAAATGCGGCCCTCAAGAAGGCTGGAATCGAGTTGCCAGAGATCCCGCCCGACCTGACGGCAGCGGAAACCGTGGATGGGGCAGACGATGATTCCCAGCACACAGCGCGAGCCGTAGACACTGCACCGCGAGCCGTAGACACTGCACCGTGGCTTCCGGGCTGAGCACACTTCTGCCAGCGATGCATGCATGGTGGTGCGACCTCGGTCGCCATTGGTATCCCCTTGCGGGCAGTGAACGGGAGCGGGACCTCCTGCGGGTACTGCGCGAGGGCGCAGGGTCGCGGAGTGGCCTGGCATTGCTCGCTGGCCCGCTCTGGCGGCGGGCACGGTCCACATCTAGAAACCGGGCCAATGGAAGTCGCTCACATATCCAGTGAGGTGGCGCTCGGGTGTCGCCCCACGGTCGGTATCGAGCGTGCCGCGATCGCGGCCCCCACTCCCTGAACCCTCATCTCTGAGTCTCTGGCCGAGTGGAGCGACTTCTTCCTAGCCAGCCGCAACGTCCACAACTTGACCGATGACGAACTCCGCGAGTCAGCGGGAATGCTTCTCGAGGTCTCGTGGGATACGACGTTGCTTAAAGCGCAGCTCACGGCTCAGCTTCGAACATCGGTGAGGAACCGAGTCCAACGGCAGTTTGACGTTGCTGCTGAAGTGATTGACTCGGTGACCGATCGCGTGACCAGCTTGGGTCTTCCCAAGCCTCGAGGGCTTGTCTCGGCGCGGATTCGTGTCGAAAGTCTCGTGGCAAGGATTCACCGGCAGGTTGACGCGGCCGGCTAGTAGCCCAGTTGGTCCAGCCTGTAGCCGCCATTCGAACTGAAGGATCTTGAATGCGTTGCGGACGGGCTCCCTCCTGCTCTGCCACCCGGCGATCCATGATCGGTGAGGGAAGAGAACGTCATCCGTCGTCGCCCATCCGTTCGGCTTCTGCGTCGTGACGGCGGGCTTCATGCTGATAACCATCCGCGATGCCCCGCAGGATGCGAGCCGTGCGTGGCCACCGTGTGGCGATCTTACTAGCCATTTCCCGGTACTGCTGTTCGAGCACACGTTCCTGACCACCGCCATCGAACACGCCACGCGAAGTCACACCACGTTGATTCGTCTTGCCGATGTGCAAGCCCGTATCGATCCGTGCATTGCCAACGTTTTCGATCACTTCCCGAACGGCCTCGGCTGGCCAAACCCCGTCTGACCCAACAGGGCTCGAGGCAAGTACCTGCCCGATCTGCTCGTCGCCGATCGATGCTCGCCCACTATCCGCTAGGGCAAGGCGGGCGGCGCGTACCCATTCCGTAAGGTGGTCGGCGTCAATGCTGCCATCGTCCGCGAGTCCGGGGAGCATGCGCCATTTGCGGAGCACTGAGAAGGATAGGTGCGCGAAGGCCTGCTCCTGTGGTGTGGGCGTTCGCTTGGGCTCCCCTTCCGCGCGGAAGATGGCGCTCACCATGTTGACAAAGTCAGTGGGATCCTTACTCAGCGCTCGATAGAGGGCGCCCGAAGGCTCGTGGTCGTGGACAAGCTCAAAAAACATGAACTCGTAGCCCGGGAGCTCGTCGTCGTCGGGCACCCGTTGTTCCATGTATTTCAGAAGTTGGCCGACGTAGTAGCCGCTCATCGTGGTGTCCTGAGGAGGCTCCGTTCCTCGACGTAGTGCGTCGAACACCTCCTTGACGAGACTGATCTCCGGTTCCTGATGCTCGTGCAGCATGATGCTCAGAAGTGCCATCGCCTCCCAGGGGCGACCGTGTTGAACGAACCGCCGAACGACCTCCGCCCGATCGTCCGAGGCCGCAGCGAAGGGCTGAGCTCGCTTCCAATAGGCCTCTTCGAGTCCTTCGCTCAGCGAAGACAACTCAGTCCAGTACTGGCGGGAGAGGGGCACGGCCGCCATCAGCGTCTCTCGAGCTTCGGCCTCCTGAAGCGTCGGGCTTGCGAGGGCTTCCTTCAGCCACTCCATCCCGCCTTCGTGGATCTTCACGCCCACGTAGTTCAACGCTGCTTGATTCAAGTTGGGCTCCGATGAACTCAGCCACCTGAGAATCTCTTGATGTGGTGCGTTGGCCGTGCCTGCGAGCAGCCGTCCCACGACATAGGGTGTCTTGACATCGATGGTGAGCGAGCGCAGTGCGTCTGAGCCGAGCACAAGTACTTGGTCGAGCGCCTCGCGTTGAAGTCGCGCAAGTTCGATGTCGTATCCCTCGTCGCCCAGCTTGAGATTGGGCACGTGAGCCCGCCAGTCGAAGAGACTGGAGAACCGTCGCCCGTCCTGGGTAGGCGCGAGGGCGTCGGCAAGGTCGCGGAAAGTGGCCACGTTCTCAGCGGGCATAGCCCACTCGGCGTCGGAGTACTCCTCGTGCCGATCTGCCTCGCTGCTCAGCGCTTCCCAAACCGCATACACGTCTTCGGGCGACCAGTGTTGAGCGCCGATGACCTCGCGGAGCCTGGTTAGGACTGCGACTCGTTCCTGGGGCGGCAGTTCATCAATCTGCGGAACCAGCTCTTTCCAGCATGCTGCGTCGGTCCCAGCAGCGGCGGTGACGAGGATCACGAGCTCATGAACGAAATGCCCCCAGTCCGCATAGGTGACCGATTGCCGAATGGGCGACCAGTCGCGATACGTCGGAGCGTGCGGCTGGAAAGCAACTGCGTGACTATCAGGCCAGACGCCGAGCGCAAGCTTCCAGCCGACATCTGGTTCGCGCTTCATGAGACGCGCGATGACGGCGAGTTTGTCGTCGACGCTCGCGCCGCTCTGAGGCAACCAGCCCGCGGTGACATTCTGCAGGCTCTCGATCGGACGATTGCTTAGCCGACCACCGGGATCCAGTGCGGACAGCCTTCCAAGAAGCGCTGCCGCCCGACCGAAATAGGTCGGCGACCAGCACAGCGTCTCGAGTGCCCACAGCAGGTTGGGGTGTGGCGACGATGGTCCGAAAAGAGTGTCCGCGCCGCTGTCTTGGAACATAGTGCGCAGAATCGGGTCGGCGCGGTCCAAGTCGAGTTCAACCGCATCCTGAAACACCTCCGGGGCGGCTTCCGCCAAGCTAGGCAGGACACTGGCCAGTCGAGCCCACGGCGTTCCTGTGTCGTCGGCGTTTGCAGCTTGCAGTAGATCGTGAACGAGCCGGCTGACCCTCCCCTGCATGGCTAGGTCAGCAGGAAGCTCGACGTCGCTCGCGGCGGCGAGCGCTAGTCCATCGGCCAAGCCTTTCCTGAGCGTCTCCGAATGGGTCGTGTTGGTGCGTTGGGTGCTCGCGGTCAGACGAGCGACGGCATCCATGCCCTGGTATGGGTCCGGTGTCAACAGGACATCCGTGACAACCTCGGCCCACCTCGCTAGTTCACCATCAGTGAGCGTCGGTAGGAGGAGAAGAGCAGCCTCTGCCGGCGAGGTGACACGCCAGGTGCCGCCCGAACGAACGAACGGTGCATCCGCACGGCCTGCGAGACTTTTCAGAAGGCGATCGATATCGTCGCGTGATCGTCCGGTCAGCCTTTCGATCACTGCAAGGTCGCCTTCAGCGTTCGTCCACGATCCAACCAGAACGAGTGGTGCGAGGGCAGCGGCTTGATCGGTGTTGGTGACCCACTCTGGGGCTCGGAAGCGTGGCTCGCGCGCGATCGAACGAACGAGCGCGGGCACACTGCGACGCGCGAGGGACACCATCGCCTCGGCCTTGTTCGAGTCGGCCACGACGGCCTTGAGCGCCTCGCGAGCGGTTGCGCGGTCTACCTTGCGGAGCTCGATCTTCTTGGCGTTTCGAATGATGTCGCCAGGCTCGGCGATCAGGATCACCCGATGTCCGTTATCGACGGCGGCCGCGAGGTCGGGCGCATCGGAAAACAACGGCACGAGAATGAGAGGAGACCGCGATTCGGTCAGCCGCCGCCAGGCGGCGCTCTCGGTGACAACAATGGCCCGATACAGAAGGTCGTTTCGCGCAGCCAAGGCGGCGAACGTGAAGGCAAGCGCCTCATCGCGCCATGGCGCTTGAATGGCCAAGATCGCATCGCCGGATCCCGCACCAGTAAGGGTTGCCCGCAACTCGTCGGCCTCAGCGGTGCGTCCTGCCGTGAAGAAGTCAGCCGGGAGCGCCACCGTCGTGCGACCCTGAAATGCCTGCCACCACCGTTCGATGGTCTGTGCGTCTCGCGGGCGGTAGCCTAGTCGCTCCGAAATCCAACGATGTACGGACGGTGATTCTTGAAGCCAGCCCTCCAGAGCGTGCGCATCGATGGCCTTCACGCCAGAGAACTTCTTCTCGGCGGCGCGATCGGAAGCCCACGCGCTACCGCCAGCCCAGTTCCTCGGCGTGGCGAAGACAAAGACTGAACTCGCGTCAGCGGGGAGCGCGAGCACACGCTTGTCGTAGTCGCTCTGAGCCTTTCCTTTCGGGTTGGCGTCCGTGCCGAATTCGAAGCGCAGCTCGCCGACTGGAAGATACGCACTACCTGCAGACGTGGCGGTGCCGTCCCAACCAGACGCAGCAACACCCTCGTGGGCACGGACTTGAAGATTGCTGATCCCGGGAGTCACCGCGAGAAGACGACGAATAAACTCGGGAAAGGCGGTCTTTGCATCATCGCGAGCAGCCCAGGTGTTCAGTTCGTTGGCAGTGATGAGCTCAGGCCCGTCCGTGCGCAGCGCGGGCGCGACCGACGAAGCGCTTGAGCCGCGTTCCTTCTGAAGGCGCAGCACCTCCTCTCGAGCAAAACGATGCTGCCTCGAGCCAGGAACACGAGCTGATACGAGGGTGCCCGCTGTGACCCAGTTCCTAACGGTGTTTTCGTGCACCCCAAGGAGCTTCGCGGTCTCACGAACGTTCAGGTATGGCTTGGGCCCATCGCCACTGTTCATACCATCAGTCTAACAGATTGTGGACTTTGTGTACTGGAGCGATTCGCCCGGCCGATGAGTTGAGGCCGTGTTCGACCGGATCACCCATCGGGTGACACGCCCTCGGCAGCAGGACGTGCCATTTGGATTGCGGCTGGAAGTCTGCCTTCGCGGAGACCGGCAACGCCCGCAAGTCCGTCGCTCAGTCGGCGGGAAGCGTGCGCGGGCCAGCAAGTCGGTGGTGATGAGAGCTGAGGTTCGTACGACCGGCACAGACGAAAGCCCAAAGAGCGTCCCACCTACGCGGCCCCCGATGGTCTTCACGGGACGGCAGCTCGACAGCCCTCCGCTCCAGTCTCGTCACCTGCAACAGATCGCTGCTGCCCGCACGAGCAACCGAGAAGCAATCGAGAAGCAATGCACGCAGGCACTATTCAGTGGCACGCTCCGTCGCGTTGAAAACACCGGCGACCCGTGACAACTTGGTTACATGGCTCGGGGACGCCGAAATGCCAAGCGCGAGGCCGCGGAAACGCGGAGCAAGCTCGAGTTCGAGCACGCCGAGAGAGACCGACACGAAGCGGAAGCCCGGGCGATCCTTGATCGCCGGCTGATGCGGCGATGGGGGACTGAGCGCGCGGGGCTCGATCGCCTCGGCGCTCTATCGCGGGACCTAGAGAAGCTGCATCGGGACGAGACGCGTCTCTTGAGCGAACGCGACGAGCTGGTGGGGTGGCTACGTCAGCGTGGTCAGAGTTGGGCAGCGCTGAGCGCACGGACCCGGCTGAGTCGGCAGGCTCTTATGAAGCGCACGGAGACGGGTCGACCAACCCATGAGTGATGCCGGTCTGCCTGCGGCGCCGTGATGAGAATGAGACCGAGACGATCCGACGCGTCGCCGTCAGACACGAAGTGACCGAGTCGTGCATGGGGGCGACGGACGTGCCGACTGGCGACCCCATTTCGAAGGATCCGGAGGAAGTCGCGCCTGGCTCAATGCGCCCCGACGCCGAGAGTGTAGCGATCGCGCCCGGCTCCGTTCTCACTGCTCGCTCCTTCCAGACTTCGCGCTTCGCGCTGCGCTTAGGAGCCGCTCTCAGCGAGCACTCCGCCGGCCCCGATCGCTGGTCGGCTGACTGTCGGATCCGGGCGATGTCAAGCTGCTTGGAGTCGTTCGGGTTCCGGTTTCGGGAGGTTTATGCCGACGATGCTGGCGGGTGTGGGAGTTGTGGGCCGTCTGCGGAATCGCTCGGGATGCTTCTCGTAGTACGCCTGGTGAGTGCGGGCGCGGGCGTCCCATCGCTGACGCCAGGTGCCGTCGTGGACCTCGCTCGGTGAGAACAGGGCGATGCCGGAGTGCTTGTGGTTCCAGTTGTACCAGGGTGCGTACCAGGTCATGAACGCTCGGGCTTGCTCGATGTCGACGAAGGTGCCGGGGTAGTTCGGCCGATACTTCATGGTGCGGAACTCCGATTCTGAGAACGGGTTGTCGTTCGACGCCCGCGGCCGGTTGTGAGTCTGCGTGACGTTCAGTTCCTGGAGGTAGTCCTTCAGCACGGTCGAGCGCATCGCTGGGTCGGAGTCAGCGTGCACGGCGCCGGGGATCCCCTCGCGGGTGATTGCGTCGCGGAACATCTCGACAGCCAGGTCGTCGACTTCACGTTCTTCGACTCGCCAGCCGACGAGCTTGCGTGAGTAGATGTCGATGATCGAGTACGCCTTGAACGCGACACCGCGCCACGGGGTGCGCAGGTCGGTGATGTCCCAGCTCCAGACTTGGCCGGGGCCGGTGGCTTCCAGCACTGGCGCCTCGCGCGGGGGCCTGCCGGTGCCGCGCCGTGTCGGTGCGACCGGACGAGCGGACTGGTCCTGGATCGTCGCGGCAATCCGCCACCATGAGCGGCGCGAACCGAGCATCATGCCGGCATCCCACGCGTCGGCGAATGCGTGGTCGACCGAATGGCCTTTCTCCCAGCCGGCGGTGATCAGCGCAGCGATCGCCTCCCGATCGGCGTGCTCGATCCGCGACGGATAAGCTCGCGTCGCGTGCGGCACCGGCGCCAAGACCCCCGCCCGCGGATGACCTCGGTAATGCCATGTCGACCGAGACACCCCGGTCAGTCGCAGCGCCTTCCGCTGTGACCCGGTGACCGCGGTCAGCTCCCCGACGAGGTCGTTCTCTGCGTCGAGGAATCGGACTGACCCGGCGTCGTCGGGATGGCGGCGGGCTCTTGCTCGCTCATCTGATGCAAGAGCCCGATAGCTTTTCCCAATGCCTCGTTGGTCTGCTCGAGTTCACGCACCCGCGCGTTCAGCTTCGCAACCTCAGCATCGTGCGCGGCGCGTTCCGCAGCCCGCGCTCTCGCGATCGCGGTCCGGTTGCTCGGAGGGACAGTCATAGGACTACTCTCTCGCGGGATCAGCGCCCGGTCGAGGTCGCCCTCGAACACCGCCGACCGCCACCGCCGCAACCGCTCATACGGCACGCCACGCGCCGACAGCCACGGACCCTTCCGTCCCTGCGGTTGCGCCTGATACTCGAGCACGAACTCGCGGATCTCCTCCGCCGTGAACCCCGCGCTGATCGACATCTGACCTCTCCTCGCTGATTGTGAACTGACTCACAACCAGCCTGGCGAAGAGGGATCGAACCAAAACAAGCCCCACTGAGCACCCCAAGACATGGCCGAAGTTCCGCGGAACTCCGCGGATTTTGAGCCAGATCGCCGGAACAACGGGGTGCCTCGGCATAATTCGATTCCCCCCATCTCCACCAAGCCGCTGTTGCAGAAGGAGGCCCGAGAGCCGCGTGAACGCGCGGCTCTCGGTGTCACCCCTCTCGTTGAGCGAGCCGAGCCTGGAAGGTCACGTGACGTGAGAGACCGTGCCACTCACGTTCGACCTCAACGTCGGAGACTTCGGCTGGGGTCGCTCGCAGGCGCACCGGCCGAGGCTAGGGCACCTGAGAGGGGACATGCCATGGGTGAGGCATCCGCCCGCAGCGCGGATCCAGCAGAATTCGTGCAGCTGCTGCGCAATCCGCGTCCGGGTCGCGGCCGGACGCATAGAGCGACGTGTCGGTGCCGGCCGATCTGGCCGAGCAACGGGTGCAGGCGGCGGTCGTCGCCGGCGGTCGCATCGTGGACGACAGCTCGGCGCCCGGGGTGGTGGACGCTCGCATCACCTGACAACCATGGCGTCGACATCGCCGGCTGGGCCGACGTCGAGGTGTGAGTGCTCCTCGCTATCGGCGCGAGCCGCCGCGCAGGCGGATGCGGCCACGGCCGAACGGCAGCACGGGTGCCCGATACACCAGCGCCGGTGCATGTTGCGGCTGGATGGCGAATTCAGCGCGGCCGAAGCGCCACAGCCGGTTGAACAGGAACAGCCCGATCACCGCGGGCCGATCGGCCGGAACCTGCCAGGTGCCCAGGCCCCACTGCGTCGGTTGGCCCCGACCTTCGATCACCAGGGTCGGCTTGAAGCCGGCATACAGCGCGAACCACGGCTTGTGCAGCGTCAACTCGATGCGACGGGTCGTGCCATCGCCGGTGCTCATCGGAGCCGCGCCTTTCGTCGTTCGATCTCTTCAGGATATCGGCGCCCGGCATGCCGAGACATCCGACCGACATCCGCCGTGACATGCGGATAATGAGGGGGTGGAGCCCGGCCAGATGCGCGAATGGTTCGCCGAGTACCTCGATGCCTGCAACCGGCATGACCTCGATGCGATCCGCGGGTTCGTCGATCCATCGGTGCGGCGTGCGCACTTGCCGGGCGGTGCCGATGCCTGGGTCGACGACATGGCCGACCTCTTCCGCGCGTTCCCGGATTGGCGCTGGCGGCGCATCCAGCTCGTCGTGGAGGAAGACCGTCTGGCTGCGCACGTGCGGGCCAGTGGTACCCACGTCGGCGAGTTCCGTGGCGTCGCGCCGACGCGCCGGCACGTCAACGTGGCCGAGTTCGCGATCTACCGCGTCGCAGCCGGGCGCATCATCGAGCTCGCCGGCACGGCCGATCACGTCGAGCTGATGGCCCAGTTGACGGAGGCGAGCCGTCCGGGCTAGCCCGTGGGCGGCCACTCCACCAGCAGCAGCCCCTGCTTGGTGTCGGCCACGGTGATCTGGTCCTTGTCGAACCGGTAGGTCATGCCGTAGCCCTGATCGTCGGGATTCATGATCATGTCTTTGCCGGCGGTGATGTAGGTCGCGCCGCCCTCGTCGAATTCGGTCCAGCCGGCACCGGCGTCCAGCAGCTCCTTCTTCGCAGCAGCGATCAGCTCGGGCGTCGCGGGCGCCCAGCCGAAGAGCTGCACCTGGTCGCTCGGCACCTTCGGGTCGCCCCAGGTGCACTGGATGCCGCCGGGCAGCTCGACGTTGCCGACATAGAACAGTTCCTCGCGCGAGCTCCAGCCGGTATCGGCGAATGTCTGCACGGTCGTCTGCGGAATGATCTTCTCGCACGTCGGGTCCCCGGCCGGGGTCGCCGAGACCTCGGACCCTCGGACCGTGGTCGACGGCTGCGGCACGTGATCGCCCGCCGACGCGGATGCCGAGGTCGTCGGGGCAGGCTGGGCTGCGGTGCACCCGGCGAGGGCGGCGGCCAGGGCCAGCGCCACGGTCGCGGCGCCCAGTCGCACCCGTGCCGCCGTCACGGTGACCCGCGCAGCAGAGCCAGGTAATCGTCGTGCAGGATGCCGTTGGTCGCGAGCGAAGACCGTGTGTCGATGGCATCGGCCCCGTCGATGTCTGTGAACCGGCCGCCCGCGGCTCGCACGATCGGCACGTGCGCGGCGATGTCGTACTCCTTGACGTCGAACTCGGCGACCAGCTCGAGGCGGCCCTCGGCGAGCAGCATGTAAGGCCACGCATCGCCGTACGCCCGGTCTCGCCAGACCGCGCGAGTCAGTCGCACCACGTCATCGAGGCGTTCGACCTCGTCCCACTGCCCGATGCTCTGAAAGCTCACGCTCGAGGCCGCGACATCCGACACCTCCGAGACGTGGATCTGCCGCGTCGCGCCATCCGGCGTGCTGGTCCAGGCGCCCAGTGCGGTTCCGCCCCACCAGCGTCTGCCGAGGGCGGGCTGGCTGACCACGCCGATCTGCGGCATCCCGTCGACCGCCAGCGCGATCAGGGTCGCCCACATCGGGATGCCCTTCAGATAGTTCGCGGTGCCGTCGATGGGGTCGATGATCCATTGCCGGGCGGTGGAACCGGTGCTGCCGAACTCTTCGCCGAAGACGCCCTCGTCGGGTCGTTCAGTCGCGAGGATGCCGCGGATGGCCTGCTCGGTCGCCAGGTCCGCCTCGGTGACGTGGGTGTGATCGGCTTTCGTGCGGATGTCCAGATCCGGTGCATCGAAGCGGCGCATCGAGACGGCGTCGGCGGCATCCGCCAACCGCAGAGCGAGTGCGAGGTCGGCCGCGAAAGCGGGTGTCGCAGACGCATCCGCGGTGGCGGCGCGGGGCAGGTCGGAGGCGGCAGACGTCACCTGCCCAGGATAGTCGCCAGGGGCGTCGTTTCGATTTCGTGGCGCACGGATCGAAATGCTAGTGTTGATCCTCGGTTCCCCGTTGCGGAAACCATGCGCCTCTAGCTCAACGGCAGAGCAATTGACTCTTAATCAATGGGTTCTCGGTTCGAATCCGAGGGGGCGCACCACGAACCCCCGGAGCTTCAGTGGAGCCCGGGGGTTTACCTTTCGGCCGGCATGCGCCGCGATGGCTCCGGCGATTCTGGCGTTGACCGACCAATCACCCTGGCGCAGCGCCGGTCTCAGAACCTGCGGGTTGCCGGCGGTTGCCCCACCCGAGGTGAGACCACCCAGACGGGGCGGTCTCAGAACCTGTGGGTTGTCGGTGGCCGACCCACCCGAGGTGAGACCCCCAGGGGGGCCGGTCTCAGAACCTGCGGGTATGCGCCGACCAGGGCCGGCAGATCGAGGTGCCGGACCAGACCGAACGGGCCGGTCTCAGAACGTGCGGGTTGTCGGCGGCCGACCCACCCGAGGTGAGACCACCCAGACGGGCCGGTCTCAGAACCTGCGGGCCTACTCTGGGTCCGGATCGCGCAGCGACAGGGTTCGAAGCTCCCTGTTGCCCAAGAGCACAACGATGAGCGCCGTGATGGCTGCGCCATAAATGACGAACGGCACCCAGAGCACGGTCGCCGATGCGAGTGCGCCGAACAGCGCCATTGTCAGGGGGCGCAGGCTGTCGTCGCCCACCTTGATGATCGAACCCATACGTCCGAGGTAGCTCGGATCAGTGGTGCCGGCGAATGTCGCACCGAGCAGCACTGATCCGAACCCTGCGCCTGCGCCGATGGCGACGCCGCCGATGAGGACGAGCCAGAATGGTCCGAGCCCGACCACGACGATTGCGATGCCCTGTGTACTGAATGCCCAGAATCCGGCGTATGCCTCGCGGCGGGGACGCCACCTGAGCACGATCACGGCGCCGAGTGCCGCACCGATGCCGGCGAATGCTCCGAAGACACCGACGGCTTCGGCGCCCCAGCCTTCCGCTGTCGCGCGCAGCGCGATACCGATGCCCATGGCCGGTGCAGCGGCCAGATTCAGGCTCGCCAGGGCGATGACCAGCGTTCGCGTCGGCGGCACGTCATGAAGGTGACGGAAGCCGGCGGCGATGCCACGCAGTACCGGCTCGCGGGCGGCGCGGGGCAGCATGAAGCGGGGGCGGAGCCAGATTGCGATGAAGGCGACGACCAGCGCGAATGCGAGGGCGTCGAGCGAGGCGGAGCCGGACAGCCCGACCTGTGCGACGACCACGCCGCCAGCAGCCGAGCCGACCATCCCGCCCAGCCGGCTCGAGGTCTGCATTGCTGCCCCGTACGCGGGCAGGTCGGACTTGCTGACCATCTGACGCGAAATTGTGCTGGCAGCGGGTTCGTAGAACGCGTCACAGAGACCGAACGCGAGCGCTGCCAGCAGCAGGACGAGCGCCGATGGTGCGGTGAGTGTGCACCAGATCGCGATGGCCACGAGCACGATCGTGCGGACGATGTTGAACAACACCATGATCTTGCGTGCGTCGAGCCGGTCGGCGAGCACGCCGCCGAACAGCAGTGCCAACGCACGGGGTACCGCGCCGGCCGCCACGATAAGCCCTGCGAGCGCAGGCGTGGTCACTTGAACCGCTGTCCAGACGAGTGCAACTGTCCAGATCGCGTCGCCGGCATCCGCGATGCCGCGCATGAGAATCCATGCGTGCGCGAGATGATCCCGTCGAAACGGCGGCGGTTCCCGTAGCTGCTCGAGTTCCGGCGGCGGCACCCGATCAGCCTAATCGGTGCCGGGAATCCGTCTTTCCAGTCCGTGAGGGTTGACCGGTCGGCGTGTCACGCTGACGGGAGACGACAGCCCCGGGGACTCCGTTGTCCACCGCGACCGCCGAGTTCAGCCGACGCCGAGTTCAGCCGGCGCCGCCGAGTTCAGCCCGCGTCGCCGAGCAGGACCGCCTCGGCCTCTTCCTCGGCATCTGCCTGATGAGTTTCGATTCCGGTCAGCACCCTGCGCCCGAGCGCGATCGTCACGGTGGCGATCAGCACCGCGGCGGCGGCGAACAGGTATGGCACCGTCGCATTGAACGCGTGCCACAGCAGTGCCGCGATCGGCGGGGCGATGGCGCCGCCGATGAACCGCACGGCGGAGTAGGCGGAGGATGCCACGGCCCGGGGATGGTTCGTCGACTCCATGACCGCTTCGGTCAGCACCGTGTTCATGATGCCCAGCAGCACACCGCCCACGACGATGCAGATCACCAGCGCCATGGCGCTGGCCACGAGCAGCCCGGCGACGATCAAGTCGATCGCCAGCAGCGGCAGGATCGTCAGCATGACCGCCGACCGGCCCATCCGGTGCAGCAGGATCGGCGCGAGCCAGACGCTGGCGATGGCCAGCGCCACGCCCCACCCGAAGAAGGTCAGGCCGATGCCCATCGCGTTGTAGCCGAGCGGGAACGGCGAGAAGGCCAGCAGCACGAAGAAGCCCATGTTGTAGAACAGCGCGGCCACGGCCAGGATCGCCAGCGCCGGCGTGCGCAGCGCCCGGAACGGCGCCGACAGCGGCATCGGCGCGCGCCGCTCGCTCTTGCCGCCGCGCACCATGATCGACACCGCGATGAACGCGATCGCCATCAGCACCACGACGCCGAAGAACGGCCCGCGCCAGCTGATCGTGCCGAGCACGCCGCCCAGCAGCGGCCCGACCGCGATGCCGATGCCCAGCGCCGCCTCATAGAGGATGATCGCCGCTTCGCTGCCGCCGCTGGCCGCTCCCACGATCGTCGCCAGCGCCGTCGAGATGAACAGCGCGTTGCCCAGCCCCCAGCCCGCGCGGAAGCCGATGATCGCATCGACGCTGCCGCTGAGCGCGCACAGCAGCGCGAACACCACGATCAGCGCCAGGCCCGCCAGCAGCGTCGCTTTCGCGCCGATGCGGCTCGAGACCCAGCTCGTGATGAGCATCGCCGCCCCGGTCACCAGCAGGTAGCTCGTGAACAGCAGCTCGGTCTGCGCCGGGTCGGCCTCCAGCGAGGCGGCGATCGCGGGCAGGATGGGATCGACCAGCCCGATGCCCATGAAGGCGACCACGCACGCGAAGGCGACCGCCCACACCTGCGCAGGTTGGCGCCAGATCGATCCGGCGGCTGGTTTGGCGATCATGCAGTGGCTCCTTGGGGGTTGGTGATTCGGGACGAGAGGATGCCGGCGGCCCGTGACAGCACGGCCCAGTCGTCATCGTCGAGATCGGCGAACAGCGGTGCCAGCGCGTCGCGCAGCTCCACGCGCCACGCGGCCAGCTCCTCCTGCCCGTGCGGGGTGATGCTGATCACGCTCGCGCGGGAATCGGACGCATCGCGCTGCCGGCTGACCAGGCCGGCGTCGGCCATCTGGCCGATGAGCTTGGTCATGCCGGGCTGTGTCGTACGGGTGCGCACGGCCAATTCGCCCAGGCGCAGCGGCCCCTCGGTGACCAGTACGCTCAGTGCGCGCCACTGCGCGGTCGGCACCTCGTTCTTGGTCCGCAGCGCGGCCAGCCGGGTCAGCGCGTGCGCCGCAGTGACGATCTCGGAGATGTCTTCAGCGCGGGGCACCGGAAAAGTATATACCAAAGATATATAACATGAGCATGTAGATCCGCTGCCGTGTCGGGATTGACAACGAGACACCGGGTTCCTAGTATTCCTAATACCTGAATCGGGTTTCATGTACTCCCTTCCAACGGCGAAAGAGGCACTCCCATGCGGTGTATGAAGAAGAAGCTGCTCCTCGGGGCACTCACGGCAACGGCCGCGATGGCGCTGGCGGCGTGCGCGCCCAGCACCACCGGTCCTGCGACCGGCGGCAGCGGGAGCCCCAGCGCCCCCAGCTCGATCAGCGTCGGTGTGATCTCCAGTGAGACCGGGCCGTTGGCCGGCTACGGCAAGCAGTACCTGGACGCGTTCAAGGCAGGCCTCGACTACGCGACCGACGGCACCGGAGCGGTGGACGGCGCGAAGCTCGACGTCGCCTATCGCGACGACGCCGGCGACCCCGACACCGCCGTCACCGCCGCCAAGGACATGATCGGCAGCGGCACCAAGATCCTGCTCGGCAGCGTCTCATCGGGTGTCGCGCTGGCCGTGGCCGAACAAGCCGCGCAGAACAAGGTGCTGTTCATATCCGGACCGGCCGCGGCCGACGCGATCACCGGCATCAACAAGTACACGTTCCGTTCCGGTCGCCAGAGCGCGCAGGATGTCGCCACCGCCGGTACCTTCCTCACCGACATCACCGGCAAGAAGATCACCGTGTTCGCGCAGAACACTGCGTTCGGTCAAGGCAACGAGGCCGCCGTCAAGGCGATCCTCGGCGCCAAGGGCGCCACCGTGAACTCGGTGCTGGTGCCCGAGGACGCGACGGAGTTCACGCCGTTCGCGCAGCAGATCCTGCAGGGCAAGCCCGACCTGGTGTTCGTGGCCTGGGCCGGCGCGACCAGCGGCGCGATGTGGCAGGCGCTGTCGCAGCAGCACGTGCTGGGCGCCAT
Organism: Microbacterium kribbense; assembly: GCF_039537285.1. Classification (NCBI taxonomy): domain Bacteria; kingdom Bacillati; phylum Actinomycetota; class Actinomycetes; order Micrococcales; family Microbacteriaceae; genus Microbacterium; species Microbacterium kribbense. Next base: position 189,322 of record NZ_BAABAF010000004.1, read on the forward strand.
TCCGGTGGTCACCGGCCTCGGCGACTCGCCGACGTACAGTGCGTACGGTGAGGCCAGTGGCAAGATCCAGTTCCTCAGCTACTACTTCCCGGGCGCTGCCGACACCGACGTCGAGAAGAAGATGATCGACATGGTCACCGCCGCCGGCGGCACCCCAGACCTGTTCAGCCCGGACGGATTCAACGCCGCCATCATGCTGGTGCACGCGGTCAAGGAAGGCCACGGCGACGTGCCGGCGATGATCAAGGCGCTCGAGGGCTACACCTTCGACGGCGTCAAGGGCAAGACCACGGTCCGCGCCTCCGACCACGCCCTGCTGCAGGAGATGTACCAGGCCAAGCTGGTCGACAACGGCGGCAAGTTCACGCCCGAGCTGATCAAGTCGGTTCCCGCCGACGAGGTCTCGCCGGCCGAGGTGACCAAGTAGCATGACCGCCCCCGTCCCGCCCGCACTGCAGATCTCAGGCCTCGGCCTGCAGATCGGCGGCGCGACCATCCTGAAAGATGTCGATCTCGACGTCGCCCCCGGTGCGCTGATCGGCGTGATCGGCCCCAACGGCGCCGGCAAGACGACCCTGTTCAACGCGATCTCGGGCGTGCTGCGCCCGACCGCCGGCAGCATCTTCATGGATGGCGATGACATCACCCGGATGTCCGTGGCGCAGCGCGCACGGGCGGGACTGGGGCGCACCTTCCAGACATCCAGTCTCTTCCCGCGGCTGACCGTACTGGAGAACGTGCGCATCGCGGCCCAGGCCGCGATGGGCGGCAGCTATTCGCTGCTGCGCTTTCCGCATCGATCGGATGCCGCCACCGTACTGGCCCGCGAGAAGCTGCACGCGGTCGGCATGACGCACAAGGAGTCCGCACTGGCCGGCGACATCTCGCACGGTGACAAGCGCAAGCTCGAGATCGCGGTGCTGCTGGCGATCTCGCCGCGCACCGTGCTGCTGGACGAGCCGATGGCCGGCGTCGCCTCCGGCGACGTCGCGGGCCTGGTCGAGAGCATCCGCGAGTTCCACCGCGCCACCGGCTGCACGCTGCTGATGGTCGAGCACCACATCGACGTGCTGATGGGCCTGGTCGACAAGGTCGCGGTGATGTACTTCGGCAGCATCATCGCCTTCGACACCCCGCAGCAGATCATGGCCAACCCGCTCGTGCAGAGCGCCTACCTCGGCAGCGCAGCATGAGCGCCGACCCGATCCTGCAGGTGCGCGGGCTGCGCGCATCCATCGGCGGAGCGCAGGTCGTCGAGGACGTCACCTTCGACGTGCCCGCCCGCGGCATCACCGCGGTGCTGGGCCGCAACGGCGTCGGCAAGACCTCGACGCTGCGCGCCATCATGGGGCTCATCCACCGCCGCGGCGAAGTGCGTCTGGCCGGCACCCGCATCGACGGCCTGCTCACGCACAGGATCGCCCAGTTCGGCGTCGGTTACGTCCCCGAAGAGCGCGAGGTCTTCTCCGACCTGACCGTCGCCGAGAACCTCACGCTGGCCGCGCGCACCCGCACCCCCCGCAACGATCTGGTCGCGGCGCTGTTCCCCGACCTGATGGACCGCCTGGCCCAGCGGGCCGGGACGCTGTCCGGCGGCCAGCAGCAGATGGTCTCGGTCGCCCGGGCGCTGCTGAACGAGAATCGGATCCTGCTGGTGGACGAGCCCACCAAGGGCCTGGCGCCCAAGATCGTCACCGAGGTCGCCGACGCCCTGGAGGAGGCCGCCAAGTCCGTGCCGATCCTTCTGGTCGAGCAGAACCTCGATGTCGTGCGGCGCCTCGCAGGCGGCGCCATCGTGATCGCCGGCGGCCGAGTCGTGCACACCGGATCCGCCGCCGAGATACTCGACGACCCGGCCCTGACCCAGCGCCTGCTGGGCGTGCACGTGGACGGAGTCGGCGCATGAGCACGATCATCCTCGCCCTGATCACCGGGGTGGGCCTGGGCGCCCTCTACTTCCTGGTGTCGTCGGGCCTCAGCCTGATCTACGGGCTCATGCACGTGCTGAACTTCGCACACGGCGTCTTCCTGTCGCTGAGCGCGTTCATCGGCTGGGAGGTCGCGCGGCGGCTGGACTCCAGCTCATGGGGCGGATTCCTGCTGTCCATCTTGGTCGGCGCCCTGGTCGGCGCAGCGTTCGCCGCCCTCACCGAACTGGCCCTGATCCGGCCGCTGTACAACCGGCATATCGAGCAGGTGCTGGTCACCGTGGGCCTCTCGTTCGCCGCGATCGCGCTGTTCGACGGCATCTGGGGCACCGACGCCATCTACATCTCCGGCCCGAAGTGGCTGAGTCAGACCACCGGTGTGCTGGGTGCCAACGTGCCCAACGTGTACTGGGTCCTGATCGTCACCGCCGCGACCGTGCTGGCCGCACTCGTGGTGTTCCTGCGGCGCACCCGGCACGGCATCATCATCCGCGCCGGCGTCGAGAACCGCGCCATGGTCACCGCCCTGGGCATCGACGTGCGTCGCTCGTTCACGCTGGTGTTCGCCATCGGGGGAGCGGCCGCCGGCATCGGCGGCGTGCTGGCCGCGCAGTGGGCGGGCTATGTCTCGTCGGTGCTGGGTCAGACGCTGCTGATCTTCGCGTTCATCGTGACGATCATCGGCGGCCTGGGGTCGCTGCCGGGTGCCGCGATCGCCTCGGTGCTGGTGGCGGTGCTGCAGCAGTTCGCGAACTTCTTCCTGGCCGGAACCGGCGACTTCATCGTCGTCATCCTCCTCGCGGTCGTGCTGCTGGTGCGACCACGGGGCCTGATGGGGAGGACGGCGATATGACCGACACCACCAGTCGCACCCGCTCCGCCGGACTGCGCGCACTGCTGCCTGCCCTGATCGGCGCCGCGATCGTCGTCCTGCTGGCGATCCTGCCGCTGCTGAACGTCGAGGTGCCCGGCATCCTCCCCGGCCCCACCTACACGCCCGGCACGCTCGCGCTGCTGTCGCTGTGCATGGTCTACGCCGCCCTCGCACTCTCGTACAACATGCTCCTGGGCACGGCCGGCCTGCTCTCATTCGGGCACGCGCTCTACTTCGGCGCCGGCGCGTACGGCCTGGGCATCGTCCTGCAGTACCTGCAGGTGCCGTTGTGGCCCGGCATCCTGATCGCGGTGCTCGGGGGCCTCGTGATCGCCGCGGTCACCGGTGCCATCAGCCTGCGGGTCACCGGCATCCCGTTCGCCATGGTCACGCTCGCCTTCGCCCAGGCGATGTCGCTGCTGGTGCGCCGAAACGCGCAGATCACCGGCGGCGAAGAGGGCATGAGCCTGCCCACCGCGCACGTGCCGGACTGGCTGATCGGCGTCATCAACACCCGCAACCTGTACTGGGTCGCCCTCGTCGTGGTGGTCATCGTCTACCTGATCGCGCTGTGGGTGGATCGCTCCCGGCTCGGCCGGATCGCCCAGGCCACCCGGGAGAATGAGCTGCGGGTGCGCGTGCTGGGCCTGAGCCCCTATCTCGCCAAGCTCATCGTGTTCGTCGCGGCCGCCATCGGGGCATCGCTGGCGGGCATCGCCTACATGCTGCTGCAGAGCGGCACCCAGCCCCAAGCCGTCTCGGCCGACCTGACCATCACAGTGCTGGTGATGCTCGTGCTCGGCGGCGTCGGATTCCGCTGGGGCGCCGTGGTCGGCGGCGTCGTCTACACGCTGCTCGACCAGCGGCTCACGGTGCTGTCACGGTCGGACGCCATCGCCGGCCTGCCCGACATGCTGCGCGTGCCGCTGGCCGAGCCGCTGTTCATCTTGGGCGTACTGTTCATCCTCGTGGTGATGTTCCTGCCCGGCGGCATCGCCGGCACCGTCGACTCGCTGATGCGCCGCCGCCGTGCCCGCCGCACAGGCGACCTGCCGGGCGATGTCGAGATCGCGCCCGAGCACGAGCAGGTGCGGGCATGAACGACGCAGACGGGATGCTGCAGCCCGCCGACGAGCCGCACACGATCGGCCGGTGGCTGACCGATCGTGCCGCTGCGACACCGGCGGCGATCGCGATCGACGACCGTGGCGTGCGGATCACCTACGGCGCCCTGGCGGAACGGGCCGGCGCCCTGACCGAGAGCCTGCGCGACGCCGGCTATCGGCCCGGGGACCGGGTCGCGACCGTCAGCGGCAACTCGATCGACCACGTGGTGGCCTTCTTCGCCTGCGCGCAGACCGGCCTCGCGTTCATCCCGCTGTCGTGGCGACTCACCGCGGGCGAGCTCGCCCCGATCATCGACCGTGCCGCCCCGCACCTGCTGCTGATCGAGGACGAGCACGCCGCGCTGGCCGGCGACGCGCGCGACCGCATGTGTGCGCCTGCGCCGGTCGCACTGCTGGGCGGCACCGGCGTCGAGACGCACGTGCCCACCCGCACCGACCGCCTCGGCGCCGCCGCCGACCGACAGCATGTGCGCGACGACGACGTCGCGCTGGTGATCTTCACCTCCGGCAGCGAGGGCTCGCCCAAGGGCGTCAAGCTCACCCACGCCAACTGCTTCTGGAACAACCTCGCGCTGTCGGGCGTGCTGCAGCTGACCGCGCACGACGTCGTGCTGGCGATGCTGCCGCAGTTCCACGTCGCGAGCTGGAACGTGCAGCCGCTGCTGGCCTGGTGGACCGGTGCGACGGTCGTGCTGGAGCGCTCGTTCCAGCCCGAGCGCGTGCTGCAGCTGATCGCCGAGCGGCGCGTGACCGCGATGATGGGCGTGCCCACGCAGTACCGGCTGCTCGCCGACGACGCCCGGTTCGCCGCCGCCGACCTGTCGAGTCTGCGCATCGCCCAGGTGGGCGGCGCGCTGATGGCCGCCGACCTGTTCCAGGCATGGGCCGACCGCGGCGTCGAGCTGCTGCAGGGCTACGGCCTGACCGAAGCGTCGCCGAACACCTTGTCGGTCGCGCCCGGCGCGGGCGCCGCCGCCATCGGCACCGTCGGCCGGCCGTACCCGCACGTCGAGGTGCAGCTGGCCGACACCGAGACCGGGCTGGCGCTGACCGGAGCCGCCACCGGCGAGCTCTGGGTGCGCGGCCCGAGCGTGTTCGCCGGCTACCTGGACGACGAGGCCGCCACCGCCCGCGCGATGGCGGGAGAATGGCTGCGCACCGGCGACCTGGTGCAGCGGACCGCCGACGGCGACTATCGGGTCATCGACCGGCTCAAGGACATCTACATCTCCGGCGGCGAGAACATCGCGCCGGCCGAGGTCGAGCGCGCGCTGGGCGCGCATCCTCTGGTGGCCGCCGCCGCCGTCGTGGCGGTGCCCGACCGGGTGTGGGGTGAGCGCGGTGTCGCGTTCGTCGAGCTGACCGAGGGCGCCCGGTGCGGCGAGGACGAGCTGCTCGCGCACGCGCGTGCGCACCTGGCCTCGTTCAAGGTGCCGATGCGCGTCGTCGTCGTCGACGAACTGCCGCGGTCGGCGATCGACAAGCTCGCCCGATCGCGGCTGCGCGACCGGGCGCGGGAACTGGTGGCTGAGGTGACCCATGAGTCGGAATGACGAACTGCTCCACCGCTCGGTCGAGAACGTGTCGACGGCCACCGGCCGGCCGCTGACCAAGCGCGGCGAAGCCACCCGGCGACGTCTGCTCGAAGCCGCCGAAGAGGTGTTCGCCGAACAGGGCTACCACGAGGCGTCCATCGTCAAGATCACCGAGCGCGCCGGCATCGGCCTGGGCACGTTCTATCTGTACTTCGACAGCAAGAAGACGATCTTCGACAACCTGGTCGTCGACCTGAACCAGCGCGTGCGTCACTCGATGGCCGAGGCCATGGCCGATGCCGGCACCCGGCTGGATGCCGAGCGCGCCGGCTTCGCCGGATTCTTCCGGTTCACCGCCGCCCACCCGGCGCTGTACCGCATCGTGCGAGAGGCCGAGTTCGTCTCGCCCGAGATGCTGCGCCTGCACTACTCCCGCATCGTCGAGGGCTACGAGCAGGGCCTGCGCAGCGCGCAGGCCGACGGCCAGATCGACCAGGAGCTCGACCCCGAGGTCGCCGCGTGGGCGCTGATGGGCATGGGGGAGCTGATCGGCATGCGATTCCTGCTGTGGGAGCGGGGCGCGGACGGCGCCGGGCCCGACCAGCTGCCCGACGACGTGTTCGAAGACATGATGCGATTCATCCACAATGCGCTCGCCCCGCGCGGCGCTGACAGGGAAGGCGGCGGGCGATGACCCAGCACGACCTCGGCGGCAGACGGGCCGTCATCACCGGCGGCGCGAGCGGCATCGGCCTGGCCTGTGCGCGGGAGCTCGCCGGGCGCGGCGCGCACGTCGTGATCGCCGACCTCAACGCCGACGCGGCGCAGGCGGTGGCATCCGAGATCGACGGTGAGGCCTGGGCCGTCGATCTGTCCGACACCGCGGCCTTGGACGACCTGTCGCTGGACGCCGACATCCTGGTCAACAACGCCGGCATCCAGCGTGTGGCGCCCATTCCCGAGTTCGATCCGGACGCGTTCCGGCTGATCCAGCGGCTCATGCTCGAGGCGCCCTTCCTGCTGATCCGCGCGGTGCTGCCCGGCATGTACGAGCGCGGCTGGGGACGGATCGTGAACATCTCCAGCGCGCACGGACTGCGCGCCAGCGCGTTCAAGGTCGCCTACGTCGCCGCCAAGCACGGACTGGAGGGGCTGTCGAAGGTGACCGCCCTGGAAGGCGCCGGGCACGGCGTGACCAGCAATTGCATCAACCCGTCCTACGTGCGCACCGCCCTGGTCGAGAAGCAGATCGCCGACCAGGCGCGGACCCACGGCATCCCCGAGTCCGAAGTGGTCGAGAAGATCATGCTGACCGAGACGGCTATCAAGCGGCTCGTCGAGCCCGACGAGGTCGGCTCGCTGGTCGGCTGGCTGGTGGGTGCGACGTCGGGCATGGTCACCGGAGCCTCGTACACGATCGACGGAGGGTGGACCGCCCGGTGAGCGCGCGCGACTGCACCCAGATCGAGGTTCCGGTCGCGGGCGGGATGCTGCGGGTCGGCGTCTGGGAGGCCGATCGGCCCGATGCCCCCACCGCGCTGCTCGTGCACGGGGTCACGTCATCGCACCTGGCCTGGCCGTTCGTGGCCGACCGGCTGCCGGGCGTGCGCCTGATCGCGCCCGACCTGCGGGGCCGGGGCGCGAGCAACGGCGTGCAGGGCCCGGCCGGGATGGCCGCGCACGCGGCCGATCTGGCCGCGGTGCTCGACCACCTGGGCATCGAGCGCACCGTCGTGGTGGGGCATTCGATGGGAGGCTTCGTCGCCGTCGTCTTCGCGCACCTGTACGCCGGGCGGGTCTCGCGACTCGTGCTCGTCGACGGCGGCATGCCGCTGGACGTGCCCGCGAGCCTGGACCCGCAGGCGGTCGTCGCCTATGTGCTCGGCCCGACCGCGGAACGGCTGAACATGCGATTTCGCTCGGTGGGGGAGTACCTCGACTTCTGGCGGGCGCACCCGGCCTTCACGCACGACTGGACGCGCGAGCTCGAGGACTATCTCGCCTACGACCTCGTCGATGCCGGCGACGGCACCCTGAAACCGGCGACGGCCTATCAGACCGTCGTCGACGACACCGTCGACATGAACACCGGCACGGCGCTGCCCCAGGCGCTGGCGGCACTGGCCCATCCCGTCCGGCTGCTCACGGTTCCGCGCGGCCTGCAGAACGAAGAGCCCGGCCTGTACAGCCCCGAGCACCTGCAGCGGGTGCTCGCCGAGCACCCGGCTGTGGAGCACACCCGGTACGACGGCTTCAACCACTACACGATCGTGATGTCGCCGGCAGGCGCCGACGTGGTCGCACCGCTGATCGCACAGGCCGTCGACGCCGGGGCCGTCAGCGCCGCGCCGACGCGATCCGCGAGGTGAGCTGGTGGGCGTGTGCGAGCAGCGTGCGCCCCAATTCGGGCATCCGCTCGGGCGTGAACCGGAATTCGACGCCGTTCAGGCTCAGCGCCCACTGCGGGTGCCCTTCCCGGGTGAACACCGCCGCGCCGATGCCGTAGCTGCCCGCCACGATCAGCCCCGGGTTGATCGAATAGCCGCGTTCCTTCGTCTCGGCCAGGCGCCGGCGCAGCCGCTGCTCGCCGTGCGCGGCGCCCCACCGCTCGGGCAGCTCCGGATGCCGCTCGAAGTAGGCGTCCACATCGTGGGGTTGTTGGAAGGCCAGGATCGCCAGCCCCGCCGATGCCACACCGAGCGGAAAGCGCACGCCCTCGCGCAGCACGAACGACCGGATCGGAAAGCTGCCCTCCTCGTTGACCAGGCACACCGTCTCGTCGCCGCGGCGCACCGACAGGAACGCACTCTCCTCGGTGCGCACCGCCAGCGAGCGCACGATGTCACGGGCGATCTCGGTGATGTCATACCGGGCGGCGGCGACGCTGCCCATCAGGAACAGCTCCGGCCCCGGCATCCATCGGCCGGTGTGCTCTTCCTGATCGACCAGTCCCTCGCGGCGCAGCGCCGTCAGCAGCCGATGCGCCGTGGGCCGGGTGAGGTCGGCGCCGCGGGCGAGGTCGCTGGTCGTGACGCCGTCGGCGCCGGAGGCGGTCACCAGACGCAGCAGCGATGCCGCCCGGGCGATCGCCTGCGCGCCGGGTACGGTTGCACGGGTGTCCACAATGTGAACACTATGGGTTCGTCCATCCACATCGCAAGCGCGCGCGTGCGCCATGCGCGAAACCGCGCGAACATGGAAGGGAGGCAGCGCCAGCGCGGGCGTCGCCGGATCAAGGAGGTCCGCGTGATCGACAAGCAGGTGGCCAGCGCCGCAGCCGCGGTGGCAGACATCCCAGACGGGGCGACGATCGCCGTCGGAGGCTTCGGACTCAGCGGCAACCCGATGAGTCTGATCGAGGCGGTGCTCGCACAGGGCACGACCGATCTGTCGATCATCTCGAACAACTGCGGCGTCGACGACTGGGGCCTGGGCATCCTGCTGGGCGCGCAGCGCATCCGCAAGATGACCTCGTCGTACGTCGGCGAGAACAAGGAGTTCGAGCGTCAGTTCCTCGAAGGCGATCTCGAGCTCGAGCTGACCCCGCAGGGCACGCTCGCCGAGAAGCTCCGCGCCGGCGGGTCCGGCATCGCCGCCTTCTTCACCCCCACCGGGGTGGGCACCCAGGTCGCCGAGGGCGGTCTGCCGCGGCGCTATGACGGCCACGGCGAGGTCGCGGTGGCCTCCCCGGCCAAAGAGACCCGCCTTTTCACCGTCGGCGGCCGCGAGCGCGAATACGTCCTGGAAGAGGGCATCGTCGCCGACTACGCGCTGGTGCATGCCGCGCGCGGCGACCGGCACGGCAACCTGGTGTTCAACAAGGCCGCCCGCAACTTCAACCCGCTCGCGGCGATGAGCGGCCGGGTGTGCATCGCCCAGGTGGAAGAGCTCGTCGAGCCCGGCGAGCTGGATGCCGACAGCATCCATCTGCCCGGCATCTTCGTGCATCGCATCGTGGAGGTCGGCCCCGACATCGAGAAGCGGATCGAGCGACGCACCGTCGCGGCATCCTCGTCCACGGAAGGAGCCTGAGATGGCGCTCACCCGACCCCAGATGGCCGCCCGCGCCGCGCAGGAGCTGCCCGACGGCGCGTATGTCAACCTCGGCATCGGGCTGCCCACGCTGGTGCCCAACTACGTGCCCGAGGGCGTGACCGTCGTGCTGCAGTCCGAGAACGGCATCCTCGGCGTCGGCCCCTACCCGACCGAGGACGCCGTCGACCCCGACCTGATCAACGCGGGCAAAGAGACCGTCACACTGCTGCCGGGCGCGGCATTCTTCGACTCGGCGACGAGCTTCGGCATGATCCGCGGCGGCAAGATCGACGCCGCGATCCTCGGCGCGATGCAGGTTTCGCGCACCGGCGACCTGGCGAACTGGATGATCCCCGGAAAGATGGTCAAGGGGCCCGGTGGCGCGATGGACCTGGTGCACGGCGCCGGAAAGCTGATCGTGCTGATGGAGCACGTCGCCCGGGACGGCTCGGCGAAGATCGTGAACGAGTGCTCGCTGCCGCTGACCGGCAAGCGGGTGGTCGACCGCATCATCACCGACCTGGCCGTCATCGACGTCACCGACGCGGGCCTGGTGCTGGTCGAGACCGCGCCCGGTGTCAGCGTGGCCGACGTCGTCGCGGCCACTGAGCCGGAACTGGTCGTCTCGGCCGATCTGAAAGTGAGGGCATGACATGGATGACGTCGTCATCGTCGCCGCGGCGCGCACGCCGCAGGGGCGCCTGAAGGGACAGCTCGCACCGCTGACCGCCGTGCAGCTGGGTGCGGCGGCCATCGCCGGTGCCCTGGCCAAGGGCGGCATCCCCGCCACCGCGGTCGACGCCGTGCTGGTCGGCCAGGTGCTGGCCGCCGGGGCCGGGCAGAACGCCGCGCGGCAGGCCGCCATCGGTGCCGGGATCGGGTGGAACGTGCACGCCGGGTCGGTGAACAAGGTCTGCCTGTCGGGTCTGACCGCCGTGATCGACGCGTCGCGGATGCTGCGCCTGGGCGATGCCACCGTGGTCGTGGCCGCCGGCATGGAGTCGATGACCCGCGCCCCGCACCTGCTGATGGGCTCGCGCGAGGGGTATTCGTACGGCACGATCGAGGTGCTCGATCACATGGCGTACGACGGCCTCACCGACGCATTCGACGACGAGAGCATGGGCGCCTCGACCGAGCGGCTCAACGCGAAGTACGAGGTCACCCGCGAGCAGCAGGACGCGGTCGCGGCGCGGTCGCATCAGCGTGCGGCCGCGGCATGGGATGCCGGTGTGTTCGACGACGAGATCGTCGAGGTGACCGTTCCGGGCAGGCGCGGGCAGACCACGACGGCGACGCGGGATGAGGGCATCCGGCCCGAGACGACCGTGGAGACGCTGGCGGGTCTGCGCCCGGCGTTCGCCGAAGGCGGCTCGATCACGGCGGGCAACTCGTCGCAGATCTCCGACGGCGCATCGGCCGTGGTGCTGACCACCCGTGCGCACGCCGATGCCAACGGTTGGGACGTGCTGGCCGTGGTCGGAGCCAGCGGCCAGGTCGCCGGGCCCGACAACTCGCTGCACGAGCAGCCGGCGCGGGCGATCGCGCTGGCGGCGCGCAAGCAGGGCATCGCGGTCAGCGACATCGACGTGGTCGAGATCAACGAAGCGTTCGGGGCCGTCGTGGCCCGGTCGCAGCGCGAGCTCGGGCTCTCGGACGACATCGTGAACATCCACGGCGGCGGCATCGCGATCGGCCACCCGATCGGTGCCAGCGGCAACCGGCTCGTCGTGCACATGGTGCATGAGCTGGTGCGGCGCGGCGGCGGCACCGCCGCGGTGGCGCTGTGCGGCGGCGGCGGTCAGGGCGACGCGCTGATCCTCACCCGCTGATGAGGGAGCGGGCGCACCGGCCGCTCAGCGCTCGATGCGCTTCTTCAGCAGCTTCTTCTCGTGGCCCGAGACAGGGGAGTCGGGTGCCACCAGATGACCGCGCGTCGCGCGCCGGGTGTCGACGATCGCGCCGATGGCCAGCAGCAGCGTGATGCCCCAGCTGAGCCAGGCCAGCGCCGTGCGCCAGGTGAACGGCTCATGAGCGCGCAGCGCGCGCAGCAGTGTCATCCCGCTGGTGAGTGCTCCGATGATCCCGGTGCCGAAGACGTACTTGCGCATGCCTCCACGCTAGCGTGAGTGCCGCCGGGAATCTGCCCACCTGCCGCGCGTCAGGGTGCCCGCACGCTGTTAGCCTGAGACGGCATTCGCGATACGAAAGCAGGGTGTGACATGGCTGGAGCAGAACTGGTCGTGGTCGCGAACCGACTCCCGGTCGATCGTGACGACGACGGCGGCTGGCGCACCTCGCCGGGCGGGCTCGTCACGGCGCTGGAACCGGTGATGCGCCACGCCAAAGGCGCCTGGGTGGGCTGGGGCGGTCAACCCGACCTCGACCTCGAGCCGTTCGAGTTCGACGACACCCATCTGGTGCCGGTCTCGCTCAGCGCCGGCGAGATAGCGCAGTATTACGAGGGCTTCTCGAACGAGACGATCTGGCCGCTGTACCACGACGTGATCGCCGTGCCGCGGTACCGGCGGGAGTGGTGGAATGCATATGTCGCGGTCAACACCCGGTTCGCCGACGCCGCCGTTGCCGTCGCCGCCCCCGGGGCGACGGTGTGGGTGCAGGACTACCAGCTGCAGCTGGTGCCGCAGCTGGTGCGCGAGCGGCGCCCGGATGTCACGATCGGATACTTCCACCACATTCCGTTCCCGGCATACGGGTTGTTCTCACAGCTGCCATGGCGCCGCCAGGTGCTGGAAGGACTGCTCGGCGCCGACGTGATCGGCTTTCAGCGCGTCGCGGACGCCGGCAACTTCGCCCGGGCCGTGCACCGCCAGCTGCGCTACGAGACGCGGGCCCGCGGCATCCGCATTCCCCGCCCGGACGGGACGACGCGCATCGCCATCGCCAAGGCGTTCCCGATCTCGATCGACACGGCCTCCTACGTCGAGATGGCGCGCCGCCCCGAGATCCAGAAGCGGGCGCGCGAGATCCGCGCCGAGCTGGGCAATCCCGAGAAGATCCTGCTCGGCGTGGACCGCCTGGACTACACCAAGGGCATCCGACATCGCATGAAGGCGTTCGGCGAACTGCTGCGCGAAGACCGGCTGCAGGTCGAAGACGCCACGCTCGTGCAGGTGGCCAGCCCCAGCCGGGAGCGGGTGGTCGCCTACATCCAGCTGCGCGAAGAGATCGAGCTGACCGTGGGCCGCATCAACGGCACCTACGACACGATGGGGCACACCGCGATCCGCTACCTGCATCAGGCCTTCCCGCGGGAGGAGATGGTGGCGCTGTACCTGGCGGCCGACATCATGCTGGTCACCGCGCTGCGCGACGGGATGAACCTGGTCGCGAAGGAGTACGCGGCGGCGCGGATCGACAATCTCGGCGTGCTCGTGCTGAGCGAGTTCACCGGCGCCTCGGACGAGCTCACCGGCGCCATCCGGATCAACCCGCACGACATCGAAGGGCTCAAGGACGCCATCATGCAGGCTGTCGAGATGCCGCGGGACGAACAGCGTCGGCGGATGCGGAAGCTGCGCAAGCGCGTGCAGGACCATGACGTGGAGGCGTGGTCGCGCGGCTACCTGCACGCGCTGGCCGAAGCCAGGCAGGCGAACGCGCAGTGACCGGGCAGGCCGCCACCGAAATGACACCGGAACCGGCGCTGCACCAGGCGCTGGAGCAGCTCGCGGCGACGCCGCGCCTGCTGGTTGCCCTCGACTTCGACGGGACCCTGGCGCCGCTGGTGGACGAGCCGATGGCTGCGCGGATGGTGCCGGCCGCGCGGACGGCGCTGCAGGGGCTGGCCGCGATGCCGTGCACCTGGGTGGCGCTGGTGTCGGGCCGCAGCCTGTCTGACCTGCGCATCATCGCCGAGCACCGCGACGACTCCCCGATCATGCTGGCCGGCTCGCACGGCGCCGAATTCTGGACGCCCGCCGACGGCCTCATCGAGCCGGCCGAGGACCGCGACGACCTCGCCCTGCGCGACCGGCTGCGCGCCGACGCCGAAGAGGCCACCCGGGGTCTTGTCGGGGTGCTGATCGAGCCGAAGACGTTCGGGTTCGGCGTGCACACCCGCAAGGCCGCGGCCGACGTCGCCCAGACCGCCAACGACGCCGTCGACGCGCTGGTGAGCTCTCGCGCACCGCACTGGCGACGGCGCACCGGACACAGCATCGTCGAGTACGCCTTCCGCGACGAGGGCAAGGACACCGGCATCGCCCGACTGCGCGAACGCACGCATGCCGATGCGGTGATATTCGCCGGCGACGACATCACCGACGAAGACGCGCTGCGCAGTCTGCAGCCCGCCGACGTGGGCGTGCGCGTGGGCACCGGCCACGCGACCGCAGCGGGCGTCATTGTGCCCGACATCGCGTCGCTGGCGGCATTCCTTGGACGACTTCGAACCCTTCGGCTCCGCGAGAGCGGAATAGACTGCGGGCATGCCTGAGTCTGAGAACCCGATCGACATCAAACCCCGCAGCCGTGTCGTCACCGACGGCATCGAAGCCACCACGTCACGCGGCATGCTCCGCGGCGTGGGGATGGGCGATGAGGACTGGGACAAACCGCAGATCGGCATCGCCTCGAGCTGGAATGAGATCACGCCCTGCAACCTGAGCCTGGACCGGCTGGCGCAGGGTGCGAAGGAGGGCGTGCACTCCGGCGGCGGCTACCCGCTGGAGTTCGGGACCATCTCGGTCTCGGACGGCATCTCGATGGGCCACGAGGGGATGCACTTCTCGCTCGTCTCGCGCGAGGTCATCGCCGACTCGGTCGAGACCGTCGTGATGGCCGAGCGGCTGGACGGAACCGTGCTGCTGGCGGGCTGCGACAAGTCGATCCCGGGCATGCTGATGGCCTCGGCGCGGCTGAACCTGTCCAGCGTGTTCCTGTACGCCGGATCGATCGCCCCCGGCTGGGTCAAGCTCTCGGACGGCACCGAGAAGGAGATCACGATCATCGACTCGTTCGAAGGCGTCGGCGCCTGCATGGCCGGCCGGATGACCGAGGCGGACCTCAAGCGCATCGAATGCTCGTTCGCCCCCGGCGAGGGTGCCTGCGGCGGCATGTACACCGCGAACACGATGGCCTCCGTCGCCGAGGCGCTCGGCCTGAGCCTGCCCGGCTCGGCCGCGCCGCCGGCCGCCGACCGCCGCCGCGACTACTTCGCGCACCGCTCCGGCGAGGCCGTCGTGAACCTGCTGCGGCAAGGCATCACGACCGGCGACATCCTGACCATCGAGGCGTTCGAGAACGCGATCGCCCTGGCCATGGCGCTGGGCGGCTCGACCAACGTCGTGCTGCACCTGCTCGCGATCGCCAACGAAGCCGGTGTCGAGCTGAGCCTGCACGACTTCAACCGCATCGGCGACAAGGTGCCGCATGTGGCCGACATGAAGCCGTACGGCCAGTTCGTGATGAACGACGTCGACCGCAACGGCGGCATCCCGGTGATCATGAAGGCGATGCTCGACGAGGGTCTGCTGCACGGGGACGCACTGACGGTGACCGGCAAGACGCTCGCCGAGAACCTGCGCGATCTGAACCCCGACCCGGTGGACGGCACCGTCATCCACAACTTCAACGACCCGATCCACGCCACCGGCGGGCTGACGATCCTGCACGGCTCGCTGGCCCCCGAGGGCGCGGTCGTGAAGACCGCCGGTTTCGACGCGGCGGTCTTCGAGGGCCCGGCGCGCGTGTTCGAGCGCGAACGCGCGGCGATGGACGCGCTGGAAGCCGGGCAGGTGCAGGCCGGCGACGTCCTGGTGATCCGCTACGAGGGTCCCAAGGGCGGTCCGGGCATGCGCGAGATGCTGGCCATCACCGCCGCCATCAAGGGCGCGGGGCTCGGAAAAGATGTATTACTCTTGACAGACGGACGATTCTCAGGCGGCACAACCGGCCTGTGCATCGGACATATAGCACCCGAGGCGGTGGACGCAGGTCCCATCGCGCTGGTGCGCGATGGTGATCTGATACGGGTCGATATCGCGGCTCGCACTCTCGATCTACTCGTCGATGAGGCGCAGCTGAGCTCCCGCACCAGCGGCTGGGAGCCGTTGCCCCCCCGCTACACCCGTGGCGTTCTGGCCAAGTACGCGAAGCTCGTGCACTCTGCCGCGCAGGGTGCCGTCACGGGGTGACCGGCCGGCCGTTTCCGTTCCAACTCACTTCGCAGCGAGGACTGATCATCATGCCCGCAGAATCCACTGCCACGGCCGTGCCCCGGCCGCCCGCCCGATCCACGTCGGCACCCGTGCTCACGGGTGCGCAGGCCGTGGTCCGCTCGCTCGAGCTGCTGGGGGTCACCGACGTGTTCGGCCTGCCCGGCGGGGCGATCCTGCCGGTGTACGACCCGCTCATGGACGCCTCCGACATCCGCCACATCCTGGTGCGCCACGAGCAGGGCGCCGGCCACGCGGCCGAGGGCTACGCGTCGGCGTCGGGCCGGGTCGGGGTGGCCATCGCCACCTCGGGTCCGGGCGCGACCAACCTCGTGACCGCGATCGCCGATGCCTACATGGACTCGGTGCCGATGCTGGCCATCACCGGTCAGGTGTTCAGCACGCTGATGGGCACCGACGCGTTCCAGGAGGCCGACATCGTCGGCATCACGATGCCGATCACGAAGCATTCCTTCCTGGTGCGGCGCGCAGAAGACATCCCCGGCGCGCTCGCCTCGGCCTACGAGATCGCCTCGACCGGCCGTCCCGGTCCGGTGCTGGTGGACATCACGAAGGATGCGCAGCAGGCGCAGGCGCCGTTCATCTGGCCGCCGAAGGTCGACCTGCCCGGCTACCGGCCGGTGACCAAGGCGCACGGCAAGCAGATCCAGGCCGCGGCCCGGCTGCTGGCCGAGGCGAAGAAGCCGGTGCTGTACGTCGGCGGCGGTGTGATCCGCGCGCGCGCGTCGGCCGAGCTGCTCACCCTCGCCGAGTCGACCGGAGTGCCGGTCGTGACCACCCTGATGGCGCGGGGCGCGTTCCCCGACTCGCATCGCCAGCACCTGGGCATGCCGGGCATGCACGGCACCGTGCCGGCCGTGCTGGCGCTGCAGGAGTCCGACCTGATCGTGGCACTGGGCGCCCGATTCGATGACCGGGTCACCGGCAAGGCGGCGCTGTTCGCACCGAACGCGCAGGTCGTGCACGTGGACATCGACCCGGCTGAGATCTCGAAGATCCGCATCGCGGACGTGCCGATCGTCGGCGACCTGAAGGACGTCCTGGTCGACCTGGACATCGCCTTCCGCGGCCGCACCGAGAAGGAGAAGCCCGACATCGAGGAGTGGTGGTCGTACCTGGACGGGCTGCTCGAGGAGTTCCCGCTCGGGTTCTCGCCCACCAGCGACGGCCTGCTCTCGCCCGAGCACGTCATCCAGCGCATCGGCGAGCTCACCGGACCCGAGGCCGTGTACGCGGCGGGCGTGGGCCAGCACCAGATGTGGGCCGCGCAGTTCATCAAGTACGAACGGCCCAACGCGTGGCTGAACTCCGGCGGCGCCGGCACGATGGGCTATGCCGTCCCGGCGGCGATGGGCGCCAAGGTGGCCGAGCCCGACCGGGTGGTCTGGGCGATCGACGGCGACGGCTGCTTCCAGATGACCAATCAGGAGCTGGCGACCTGCACGATCAACAACATCCCGATCAAGGTCGCGATCATCAACAACTCGTCGCTGGGCATGGTGCGCCAGTGGCAGACGCTGTTCTACAACGGCCGCCACTCCAACACCGACCTGAACACCGGCCACGGCACGGTGCACATCCCCGACTTCGTCAAGCTGGCCGAGGCCTACGGGGCCCTCGCGATCCGGGTCGAGAAGATCGAAGATGTGGATGCCGCGATCCAGACCGCGCTGGCGACCAACGACCGCCCGGTGGTGATCGACTTCGTCGTCAGCGCCGATGCCATGGTGTGGCCGATGGTGCCGCAGGGCGTGAGCAACAGCTACATCCAATACGCGCGCGACCACGCGCCGGCGTTCGACCAGGAGGACTGACACGACATGCCCAACCACGTGCTGAGCCTCCTCGTGGAGGACAAGCCCGGTCTGCTGACCCGGGTCGCCGGTCTGTTCGCCCGCCGCGCGTTCAACATCTCGTCCCTCGCCGTGGGCGTCACCGAGGTGCCGGGCCTGTCCCGCATCACGGTCGTCGTCGACGTCGAGGAGCAGCCGCTGGAGCAGGTCACCAAGCAGCTGAACAAGCTGGTCAACGTGATCAAGATCGTCGAGCTCGAGCAGCCCGCATCCGTCCAGCGCGAGCACATGCTGGTCAAGGTGCGCGCCGACAACGCCAACCGCTCGAATGTGCTCGAGGTGGTGAACCTGTTCCGCGCCTCGGTCGTCGACTACGCGCCCGACGCGCTGGTGGTGGAGGTCACCGGCGATCAGGCCAAGGTCGAAGCGTTCCTGCGGGCGCTGGAGCCGTTCGGCATCAAAGAGCTCGCGCAGTCGGGCCTGGTGGCCATCGGCCGCGGCGGCAAGAGCATCACCGAGCGCATCCTGCGCAGCTGACCAGCACCTCCGCGCCTGCGTGGCCGCGCGGGCGCCGCCAGACCAATCGACACAACCCAAGGAGAAACCCCACATGACCACCGAGATCTTCCACGACGAAGACGCCGATCTGTCGATCATCCAGGGCAAGAAGGTCGCCGTCATCGGCTATGGCTCGCAGGGCCACGCGCACGCGCTGAACCTGCGCGACTCGGGCGTCGAGGTGACCATCGCGCTGAAGGAGGGCTCCTCGTCCATCCAGAAGGCGCAGGAGGCCGGCTTCGAGGTCAAGTCCGTCGCCGACGCCGCGGACTGGGCCGATGTCGTCGTCGTGCTCGCGCCCGACCAGCACCAGCGCGGCATCTACGCCGAGTCGATCAAGGACCACCTGCGCCCGGGCAAGACGCTGCTGTTCGCGCACGGCTTCAACATCCGCTTCGGCTACATCCAGGCGCCCGAGGGCGTCGACGTCATCATGGTCGCCCCCAAGGGCCCCGGCCACACCGTGCGCCGTGAGTACGAGGCCGGCCGCGGTGTGCCCATCATCGCCGCCGTCGAGGTGGATGCCACCGGCCACGCGTGGGACACGGCCTGGTCGTACGCCAAGGCGATCGGGGGCCTTCGCGCCGGCGGCATCAAGACCACGTTCACGGAAGAGACCGAGACCGACCTGTTCGGCGAGCAGGCCGTGCTGTGCGGCGGTGTGTCGCACCTCATCGAGGCGGGCTTCGAGACCCTGGTCGAGGCCGGCTACCAGCCGCAGATCGCCTACTTCGAGGTGCTGCACGAGATGAAGCTGATCGTCGACCTCATCTGGGAGGGCGGCATCTCCAAGCAGCGCTGGAGCGTGTCGGACACCGCCGAGTACGGCGACTACGTGTCGGGCCCGCGCGTGATCGACTCCCGCGTCAAGGAGAACATGAAGGCCGTGCTCGCCGACATCCAGTCGGGTGCCTTCGCGAAGCGCTTCATCGACGACCAGGACAACGGCGGCACGGAGTTCCTCGCCCTGCGCGAGAAGGAAGAGCAGCACCCGATCGAGGCGACCGGCCGCGAACTGCGTGCCCTGTTCGCCTGGAAGCAGCAGGACAGCGACTACGTGGACGGCTCGGCCGCCCGCTGAGCAGTGCCGCACGAACGGGCCGGGGGAGCGATCCTCCGGCCCGTTCGCCGGGCGGTGTCTTAGACTGACGCGCATGGCCGCCGATCCCAACCCGCCCGACGAAGACGCCGCGCTGCGGTGGGAGGGCGATGAGCAGTCGCGACCGGTGCTGCCGGCAGGCTGGGCGGCCAAGGGCAAGGGCGCCGAGACCGTCGCCACGGCGGACTCGGCCGTGGATCCGACGCACGCGATCGCCGCCGCAGACCTGGCCGAGGCCGACCCCGAGCCGATGGGCAACGCGACCCTGATCGGACTGGGCATGCTCGGCGGCGTCTACCTGCTGTTCGTGATCGGGTGGATCATCGGCGGCTTCCGGCTGCAGGGCAAGTCGCAGTCGCTGGTGACCGACGCGATGTTCCAGGGCAGCTTCTGGCTCGCCGTGCTCGCGCCGATCATCTGGTTCGGCACCGTCTTTCTGCTCACGCGCGGCAAGGCGGCCTGGCTGCGCATCGTCTGGCTCGTCGCCGGGTTCATCCTGCTGGTGCCGTGGCCGTTCATCATGACCGGGGCGGTGGGCGCATGAGCGAGCAGGCGGCCGCGCGAACCGGCGCCGGCCGCCGCACTCCGGTGTGGCTGCTGGGCGCCATCGTCGGCGTGTTCGCCTTGTTCTACGCCTACGCGGTGTGGAACGCGATCGCCAACCTGATCACCTCGGTGCAGTTCTTCAACGGCATCGGAGTTCCGCTGAACGGCCTCGGCTGGTTCCTCTGGCTGTTCGCCGCGGTCTTCCCGCTGATCGTGTTCGTCGCCGCCTTCCGGCTCGGCTACCGCCGGCATGCGGGGCACGTCGTGCTGATCATGCTCACCGGCCTCGCGCTGGTGGCGGTGTTCTGGCTGAACGTGGTCGCCTATTCGGTGATCAACACCAGGGCGCTCATCTCCTGAGCGTCATCCGGTCAGAAGCAGGGCTCGGATGCCGGTAGGCTGGGCTTGTCTCGCCCCGAAGGCGTGCGGCGCGGCATCCCCGATTACGTCGCCGTCGTGTGCTGTGCGCGTCGCGCCTTGCCGAAGGGTCTGCTTGTGACCAAGCCCGTCGTTCTCATCGCTGAACAGCTCTCTCCCGCGACCGTCGATGCCCTCGGGCCCGACTTCGACGTCCGCCACGTCGACGGCACCGACCGGCCCGCCCTGCTGGCCGCACTGGCCGAGGCCGACGCGGTGCTGATCCGCTCGGCGACGAAGATGGATGCCGAGGCCATTGCCGCGGCCCCGCGGCTGAAGGTCATCGCGCGCGCCGGCGTCGGACTGGACAACGTCGACACGCCCGCCGCCACCACCGCCGGCGTCATGGTCGTGAACGCGCCGACCTCGAACATCATCTCCGCCGCGGAACTGACCGTCGGACACATCCTGAGCCTGGCCCGCCGCATCCCCGCGGCCAACGCGTCGCTGTCGGCGGGGGAGTGGAAGCGCAGCTCGTTCACCGGCGTCGAGCTGTTCGAGAAGACCGTCGGCATCATCGGCCTGGGCCGCATCGGCGCGCTGATCACGCAGCGCCTGCAGGGCTTCGACATGAAGGTGATCGCCTACGACCCGTATGTGACCAGTGCGCGCGCGCAGCAGCTCGGTGTCGAGCTGGTGAGCCTGGAGGACCTGCTGACGCGCAGCGACTTCATCACGATCCACATGCCCAAGACCCCCGAGACCACCGGCATGATCGGCGCCGCGCAGCTGCAGCGGATGAAGCCGACGGCGTTCATCATCAACGTCGCACGCGGCGGCCTCATCGACGAGGATGCCCTCTTTGAGGCGCTGTCGGCCGATGTCATCGCCGGAGCGGGCCTGGACGTGTTCACCTCCGAGCCGCCGACCGACCCCCGCCTGCTGTCGCTGCCGAACACCTCGGTCACGCCGCACCTGGGCGCGTCGACCGCCGAGGCGCAGGAGAAGGCCGGCGTGTCGGTGGCCCGATCGGTGCGGCTGGCCCTGGACGGCGAGCTCGTCCCCGACGCGGTGAACGTGGCCGGCGGCGTCATCGACCCGTACGTGCGCCCGGGCATTCCGCTGGTCGAGAAGCTCGGCCAGATCTTCTCGGGCCTGGCCCGCTCGCCGCTGACGAGCCTCGACATCGAAGTGCACGGCGAACTGCAGGGCTACGACGTGAGCGTGCTCCGGCTCGCCGCGCTCAAGGGCGTGTTCGCACCGATCGTCAGTGAGCAGGTCTCGTACGTGAACGCGCCGCTGCTCGCGCAGCAGCGCGGCGTCGAGGTGCGTCTGATCGTCGACGACAACAGCCCCGAGTACCGCAACGTCATCACGCTGCGCGGCGCGCTCTCGGACGGCTCGCAGCTGTCGGTCTCGGGCACGCTGACCGGCCCGAAGCAGATCGAGAAGCTCGTCGGCATCAACGACTACGCGGTCGAACTGGCCATCGAGAAGCACCACGTCGTGATGCTCTACACCGACCGGCCCGGGATCGTCGCGATCTACGGTCAGAAGTTCGGCGAGGCCGGCATCAACATCGCAGGACTCCAGGTTGCGCGCAGCGAAGTCGGCGGCCAGGCGCTGTCGGTGCTGACCGTCGACTCGCCGGTGCCCGATGACGTGCTCGAAGCCGTGCACACCGCGATCGACGCCGATCTGCTGCGTCAGATCGAGATCATCGAGAGCTGAGCTCAGACCCCGTCATCCGGCGCGGATGTCTCATCCCGGCGGATCGCTTCGCCGCTGCGCGGATCGACCGAGGTGTGCGACGTCGAAATGGTCTTGCGGCGCCGCATGAGAAACGCCAGTCCGAGGATGAACACGACCACTCCGGCCGCCATCAGGATGTAGCCCACCAGGGGCAGGCTGATCCAGTCCACCTCGACGTGCAGGGCGAAGGCAAGGATCGCGCCGATCACGAAGAGGACGACGCCTAGTCCGATGCTCATGGTGTCTCGCTTTCTGTCGTCGTACGGCAGGGTAGCCGCGCTCGGTACACCCTAGGGGGGCCCGGCGGCGCAGAACAAGGGGGTTGCGCGAGACGCACGCGCGTGCTCAGGGCGCGGTCGCAGCCCGCACGAGCGCGATCAGGGCGTCCAGATCGTCGCCGGACGGCAGGGCGGCGGCGGGCATGCTGGTGTCGTCGATCAGGTTGTTGAAGTAGAGTCCGTCGCTCAGCAGCAGCACCAGATTCAGCGCCGCATCGTCGCGCACGTGCGGGCGCACCGCACCCGCCCACCGCTCGCGCACCTCGTGCAGCGCGGCGCCCGCGGCGGCGCTGCCGCCCTGGGCCAGGCGCGAGACGGCCGTCACGGCGCGGTCGATCGGATTGCCCAGCATGATCGACGAGCGGATGAAGTAGGCCACGACACCTTCGGGCGCCGCCGCGATGTCGTCGAGGTCCTGATCGACCAGCGTCCGCAGGCGCTCGATCAATGCGGCCTCCAAGGCGTCCTTGGAGGCGAAGTGGTACAGCAGTCCGCCCTTCGAGACGCCGGCGCTGCGGGCGACGGCATCCATCGTCGCCGCGCGCTCGCCGTCGGCGATCAGGATCGCCTCGAACGCGTCGAGGACGCCCTGGCGGGCATGCGGGGGACGGCTCATGGTCTCGATCGTATCGACGGGGTGGGAATCTGCTGCTACTATACCGTCTGGCCGGTATAGTAACTCCGCCCATCACAGACACGAGAAGAAATGCGCACCGCAACCCTGCCCCAGCCCGTCATCGCCGACCGTGGATTGCGGGTCTGCTGGCGCGGCTGGAGCGCGCTGGCCGTGCTGATGCTGCCGGTGCTGCTGGTCGCCGTCGACAACACCGTGCTCAGCTTCGCACTGCCGCAGATCGCGCTGGATCTGGAGCCGACCAGCATCCAGCAGCTGTGGATCATCGACGCCTACCCGCTCGTGCTCGCGACGCTGCTGGTGACGATGGGCACGCTGGGCGACCGGTTCGGCCGGCGCCGGATGCTGCTGATCGGCGCGGTCGGCTTCGCGGCCGTGTCGGCGGTGACCGCGTTCGCCCCCGACGCGGTCTGGCTGATCGCCGGCCGGGCGGCGATGGCCGTGTTCGGGGCGATGCTGATGCCGTCCACGCTCTCGCTGATCCGCAGCATCTTCGCCGACCGGAGACAGCTCCGACTGGCCATTGCGATCTGGGCCGCATCGTTCTCGGCCGGTGCCGCACTCGGCCCGATCGTGGGCGGCCTGCTGCTGGAGCACTTCGGGTGGGGCGCCGTGTTCCTGATGGCAGTGCCCGTGCTGGTGCCGCTGGCGATCCTCGCGCCGATCCTCGTTCCCGAGAGCCGCGATCCGCAGCCGGGACGGGTCGACCCGGTCAGCATCGCGCTGTCGGTGGGCGCCCTGCTGCCGGTCGTCTACGCCGTCAAGCAGATGGCGGTGTCGGGCATCGGCGGCATCGTGCTGCCGCTGCTGGCGGCCGGAGCGCTGCTGGGCGTGCTGTTCGTGCGCCGGCAGCGGCGCACGACCGGCCCGATGCTCGATGTGAGCCTGTTCGGCAACGCGCGGTTCAGCGGCGCGCTGCTGGTGAACCTGTGCAGCGTCATCGCGCTGGTCGGATTCCTGTTCTTCGTCACGCAGCACCTGCAGCTGATCGTCGGGCTGTCGCCGATGCAGGCCGGGTTGGCGCTGCTGCCCTCGCTCGCGGTGATGATCGTGGCCGGGCTCGCCGTGGTGCCGGTCTCGAGCCGGCTGGCCCCGCGCGTGCTGATCCCCGCGGCGCTGGTGTTCTCGGTGGCCGGTTACCTCGGGATCGCCCTGACCACCGGCCCGCACTCGCTGCTGCCCACGGTCCTGGCGTCGGTGAGCCTGGGCATCGGCATCGGCATGGCCGAGACGGTCTCGAACGAGTTGATCCTCTCCAGCGCGCCCGCAGCCAAGGCGGGGGCCGCCAGCGCCGTCTCCGAGACGGCCTATGAGGTCGGCACCGTGCTCGGCACCTCGGTCATCGGCGGACTGCTGACGGCGGTGTACCGGAGCTCCATCGCGATTCCGGCCGGAGTGCCGGCGGGCGTGGCCGCCGAGGCGCGCGAGACGCTGGCCGGCGCGGTGCACGCCTCACACGCGCTCGGCGGGGCCACGGGACGGGCGCTGTGGGATGCCGCGGCGCGCGCCTTCGACTCCGGCGTGATGATGGCGGGGCTGATCGGCGCCGGGTTGGTCGTCGTGGCGGCGATCGTCGCGGCCGCTACGCTGGGAGGCACCAGAGACAGCGTCGAATGAAGGAGCGGAATGTCCCGTGTCGTCAAGCTTGCCGTGATCCCGGGTGACGGCATCGGTCCCGAGGTCATCGCCGAAGCCGAGAAGGTGCTGGCGGCGGCCACCGCCGGCAGCGACATCCGATTCGACAAGACCCGGTTCGAGCTGGGCGCGGCCCGCTATCTCGCCACCGGCGACACCCTCACCGACGACGACCTCGACGCCATCAAGGCGCACGACGCGATCCTGCTGGGCGCGGTCGGCGGCGTGCCGGGGGACCCGCGGCTGAAGGACGCCAACATCGAGCGCGGGCTGCTGCTGAGGCTGCGCTTCGAGCTCGACCACTACGTCAACCTGCGTCCCGCCAGGCTCTACCCGGGCGCACCCGGCCCGCTGGCCGACCCCGGCGCCGTCGACTTCGTCGTGGTGCGCGAGGGCACCGAGGGCCCGTATGTCGGCAACGGCGGGTCGATCCGCCGCGGCACCGCGCACGAGGTCGCCAACGAGACATCCGTCAACACCGCCTTCGGCGTCGAGCGGGTGGTGCGCTACGCGTTCGATCTGGCGCGGCGCCGCGATCGACGGCTCACCCTCGTGCACAAGACGAACGTGCTGGTCAACGCCGGATCGCTCTGGCAGCGGGTGGTGGGCGAAGTGGCCACCCAGTACCCGGAGGTGGCCGTAGACTACCTGCACGTCGATGCCGCGACGATCTTCCTGGTCACGAACCCGGGGCGGTTCGATGTGATCGTCACCGACAACCTCTTCGGCGACATCCTGACCGATCTGGCCGGTGCCGTCACCGGCGGAATCGGTCTGGCCGCATCCGGGAACATCAATCCGGACGGCGCGTTCCCGTCGATGTTCGAGCCCGTGCACGGTTCGGCGCCCGACATCGCGGGCCAGCAGAAGGCCGATCCGACTGCCGCGATCCTGTCCATCGCGCTGCTGCTGGACCACCTCGGGCTGGCGAGCGAAGCCGGCCGCGTCACGCGCGCGGTCGAAGCCGACATCGGCGCCCGCAGCGCCGCCGCCCCGGCCGCCGGCCGCACCACCGCGCAGATCGGCGACGCCATCACCGCACGGCTGCAGGCGTAACCTGAAGGCGTGCGAGCACTGCCCTCGCCCACGATGACTGGATGTGTGAAATGACCGTTTCCCTCGACACCGAGCGCGCCGCGCTCGAGTTCGCCGTGACTCGCAACGCGGCCGCCAAATCGTCGGCCGAACGCGATGAGCTGCTGCGCGAGCCCGCCTTCGGCACCGTGTTCACCGACCACACCGTCGGCATCAGCTGGACCGAGGATGCCGGCTGGCACGACGCGCGCGTGCAGCCCTACGGGCCGATCTCGCTGGACCCCGCGGCGGCCGTGCTGCACTACGGGCAGGAGATCTTCGAAGGCATCAAGGCCTATCGGCATGCCGACGGATCGGTCTACACGTTCCGCCCCGACCAGAACGCGCGGCGCCTGCAGCGCAGCGCGCACCGGCTGGCGCTGCCGGAGCTGCCGGCGGAGTACTTCCTGCAGTCGCTGCGCGAGCTGATCGCGGTCGACGGCGGCTGGGTGCCGTCCGGGGCCGACCAGAGCCTGTACCTGCGGCCGTTCATGTACGCCGCCGAGGCGTTCCTGGGCGTGCGTCCGGCCCGCCACGTCGAGTATGCGCTGATCGCCAGCCCGGTCGGCGCTTATTTCAAGGGCGGCGCGAAGCCCGTCTCGATCTGGCTCAGCGAGGACTACGCGCGCGCCGGCAAGGGCGGCACGGGGGCGGCCAAGACCGGCGGCAATTACGCCGCGAGCCTGCTGCCGCAGGCCGAGGCATCCGCACAGGGGTGCGACCAGGTGGTGTTCCTGGACCACGACCGCAACGTCGAAGAGCTCGGCGGCATGAACGTCGTGTTCGTCTTCAAGGACGGCACGATCGTGACCCCGAAGTCCGACTCGATCCTCGAGGGCATCACGCGCCGGTCGCTGCTGGAGCTGGCCGCCGCCCGCGGCCACCAGGTGCGGGAGCGCGCGATCTCGATCGACGAGTGGCGCCAGGGAGTGGCATCCGGCGACATCGTCGAGGTATTCGCGTGCGGCACCGCCGCCGTGGTCGCCCCGATCGGCGCTCTGAAGGGCCACGACTTCACCGATGAGCAGCCCTCCGGCACGCTGGCGCTGCAGCTGCGCGAGGAGCTCACCGACATCCAGTACGGCCGCCGCGGCGACGCGCACGGCTGGCTCTACCGCCTGGACGCGTGAGCGCGGGCCAGTAGGCTGGTGCGGTGAGAATCGCGCGGTTCAGCCACCAGGACGCCATCAAGTTCGGCATCGTCGACGAGACCGATCTCGTCGTGCTCGCCGGCGACCCCATGTTCGCCGGATTCGACACGACCGGTGAGCGCGTGCCACTGGGCGATGTCGCGCTGCTGGCGCCGGTGATCCCGCGCTCGAAGGTCGTCGCGATCGCGCGCAACTATCGCGACCACGCCGCCGAGCTGGGCAACGAGGTGCCGCCGGAGCCGATGCTGTTCCTCAAGCCGAACACGTCGGTGATCGGGCCCGGCGACGCCATCATGCTGCCGCCGCAGTCCGAGCGCGTCGACTTCGAGGGCGAGCTCGCCGCCGTGATCGGCACGATCGCCAAGAACGTGCCCGCCGAGCGGGCGCTGGAGTACGTCTTCGGGTACACGATCGGCAACGACGTCACCGCCCGCGACCTGCAGCGCTCCGACGGACAGTGGTCGCGCGCCAAGGGCTTCGACACGTTCTGCCCGCTCGGACCCGCCATCGAGACCGACTTCGACCCGGCCGGTGACGCGGTGATCACGACGCGTGTCGATGGGGCAGTGCGCCAGCACGGCGCGATCGCCGACATGATCCACTCGGTGGCCGAGATCATCGCGTACGCGTCGGCGGCGTTCACGCTGCTGCCGGGAGACGTCATCCTCACCGGCACGCCGGCGGGTGTCGGGTCGTTCACCGCCGGGCAGAGCGTCGAGGTCGAGATCACCGGACTGGGCGTGCTGCGCAACACCGCACGCAGCGCGTGAACGGATGACGACGGCACTGGTCGACCCGGCCACGCTGGCGGCGATCCGGCGACGCACCATCTGGGTGCTCTCGCTCGGTCAGATCCTCGGCGGCCTGGCGTTCGGCGCGACCGTCTCGCTGGGCGCCGTGCTGGCCGCCGAGATCTCGGGGCAGGAGGCCTTGTCCGGATGGGCCACGGCTTCGGTGACCCTCGGCGCCGCCTGCACCGCCATTCCGTTGGCGGCGCTGGCCCATCGCGCCGGCCGCCGGCCATCGCTGGCGACCGGCATGATCATCGCGCTTGCCGGTGTCGGCCTGGTCATCTATGCCGTGGATGTCCGGGCCTTTCCGCTGCTGATCGTCGCGTTCGTGCTGATCGGCGCCGGTCAGGCCGCCAACCTGCAGTCGCGGTTCGCTGCGGCAGACCTCGCGACCGACTCCTCGCGTGCCCGCGACCTGTCGATCGTGATCTGGGCGACCACGATCGGCGCGGTGCTCGGCCCGAACCTGGTCGGGCCCGGTGACGCGCTGGGCATCCTGCTCGGGATGCCCGAGCTGACCGGCCCGTATCTGTTCACGATCGTCGCCCAGGGGCTGGGCGTCGTGCTGTACCTGGTCGCGCTGCGACCCGACCCGCTGCTGCTCGCGCAGCGTCTGGTGGCCCACCACGCGGCCGCCGGGCACGCCGTCGCGCACGCCGACCGGCCTGGGGCTGCGCGATACGCGATCCTCGCGGTGGCGGGTGCCCACGGCGTGATGGTGTCGGTGATGGCGATGACGCCGGTGCACCTGGTGCACGAAGGCGCCGCGATCGAGATCGTCGGGCTCACGATCAGCCTGCACATCGCGGGCATGTACGCGCTGTCGCCGGTGTTCGGCATCCTCGCCGACCGATTCGGCCGCGTCCGCACGATTCTGCTGGGCCAGGCGCTGCTGGTGGCGGCGATGCTGACCGCCGCGATGGGGCAGTCCTCGACCACTGCGGTCACGGTCGCGCTGGTGCTGCTGGGCCTGGGCTGGAGCGCGTCGACCGTCTCGGGCGCGGCACTTTTGACCGAGGCATCCGCCGAGAACCTGCGCACCACACGGCAGGGCCGCAACGACCTGACCATGAATCTCACCGGTGCCGCCGGCGCGGTGCTGGCCGGCGTCGTGCTGTCGTGGATCGGCTACGGCGGGCTCGCGCTGTGCGCGCTGGCGGTCGTGGCCGTCGTCGTGGCGTTCTCGCCGCTCGGGCGCGCGAGCCGCGCGAACTAAGCTGGAGGGCGTGCCTGCTTCCCCCCACGCCCTGACCACGACCGCATCCGGCCCCGATGTGCGGGTGCGCTTCTGCCCCTCGCCGACCGGGTTGCCGCACGTCGGCATGGTGCGCACCGCCTTGTACAACTGGGCGTACGCGCGGCACACCGGCGGCAAGCTCATCTTCCGGGTGGAAGACACCGATGCCGCCCGCGACAGCGAGCAGAGCTACCAGCAGCTGGTCGAGGCGCTGACCTGGCTGCGCATCGATTGGGACGAGGGCGTCGAGAAGGGCGGTCCGCACGGCCCGTACCGGCAGTCCGAGCGCACCGCCGTCTATGCCGAGGTGCTGGCGAAGCTGATCGATGCGGGGCTCGTCTACGAGAGCTTCTCGACCGGCGAAGAGATCGACGCGCGCAACGACGCCGCGGGGCGGGCGCGCCAGCTGGGCTACGACAACTTCGATCGTGACCTGAGCGACGGGCAGAAGGCCGCGTTCCGCGCCGTCGGCCGCGAGCCGGCGTATCGGGTGCGGGTGCCGGACGAGGACCTCACCTACGTGGACCTGATCCGCGGCGAAGTGACCTTCCCCGCCGGGTCGTTCCCCGACTTCGTGATCGTGCGTGCCGGCGGCAAGGCGCTGTATCCGTTCACCAATCCGGTCGATGATGCCCTGATGGGCATCACGCACGTGATCCGCGGCGAAGACATCATGCCGTCCACAGCGCGCCAGTTGGTGCTGTACGACGCACTGATCAGGGCCGGTGTCGCGACGTTCATGCCGCGGTTCGGGCACATGCCGCTGGTGCTGGGGGAGACCGGCAACAAGAAGCTGTCCAAGCGCGATCCGCAGGCAGACCTGTTCCTGCAGCGCGAGAAGGGGTTCATCCCCGAGGGGCTGCTGAACTACCTGGCGCTGCTGGGCTGGTCGATCGCCGCCGACCGCGACGTGTTCTCGCTGGAGGAGTTCACGGCGGCGTTCGACATCGCCGACGTCAATCCGAACCCGGCCCGGTTCGATCAGAAGAAGGCCGAGTCGATCAACGGCGACCACATCCGGATGCTGGCGCCAGACGATTTCGCGACACGGATCGTGCCGTACCTGCAGCACGCCGGCATCGTGGGCGAGAGTCCGACGGCCGGCCAGCAGGCGCTGATCACCGCGGCGGCGCCGCTGGTGCAGGAGCGCGTGCAGCTGCTGGGTGAGGTGCCCGGGCTGCTCGGGTTCCTGTTCACGGACGACATCGACTATGCCGACGACGCCATGAAGACCCTGCCCGCCAACGCCGCCGAGGTGCTCGTGGCCGGCGTGAGCGCGCTCGAGCTGGTGCCCGAGTCGGAGTTCGAGGCCGCCGTGGTGCAGGACGCTCTCAAGACCGCGCTGGTCGAGGAGCTGGGACTGAAGCCTCGCGTGGCATACGGACCGCTGCGCGTCGCGCTGAGCGGGCGCCGCATCTCGCCGCCGCTGTTCGAGTCGATGGAACTGCTCGGCAAGGCCGAGACGTTGCGCCGGCTGGGAGCCCTCGTGCAGCGACTCGCCCGGTGACGCGCTGGTTTGGCCAGGGCCCGGGCGTCGTCTAGACTTGACCCTCGGTACGACTTCGGTCAGACCTCTTGGGGTATGGTGTAATTGGCAACACAGCGGTTTCTGGTACCGTCGTTCTTGGTTCGAGTCCAGGTACCCCAGCAGTGAATGAACCCCCGGTCATCCGGGGGTTCTCGTTTGCCTCATCACTCTGTGCGAGCCCGAACGTCGGCCGCCGCGACGATGCCGTCAGGTGGGATCGACCAGGCGCAGCGCGCGCCCCTTGTGCGCGGCGACGTGATCGGTCTTGTCGCTCTTGATCTCGTACTGGGGGTCGTCGCGGCTGGCCCGATGGGTGTGCCCCTTGTAGTCGAAGTCGGCGGTGTGGATCTTGATGATCGTGCCCGACACGTAGCCGGCCTCCGAGTTCCACCGCACGTGGTCACCGATCTCGAAACGCTGCGAAGTCATCTCCGGCGTCCTCCGTTCCGGCTCCATTCTGCCGCGGAACCCCGGCGAATGTGCGGGGGTGTTGACCTGCCGCATGCAGCGGGCTAGACACGAGACAGGACACGGCACCGACGCCGGGCCGTTGACGCGCGGAGTTCGCGCGGACAGGAGTGTTCAGAATGCGAAATGTCACCACCGCGCTGCGCAGCACGGTCCGATCGATCGGCGACTGGCAGGCCATCGACACGATCGCGGATGCCGTCTCGGGCCTGGTCACGAAGATCACCGGCCCCACCCCGGTCAAGAACCTGCTGTCGGGCACCTTCCTGGGTCATCCGCTGCATCCCGCTCTGACGGATGTGCCGATCGGGGCGTGGCTGGCCGCCACCACGCTGGATGTCGCAGCGGGCGAGCAGGGTGCCCGGGCCGCGCAGACGATGGTCGGACTCGGCGTGCTCGCCGCCGTCCCGACCGGGATCTCGGGCAGCAGCGACTGGTCGACCACGTACGGGCCCGACAAGCGCATCGGCCTGGTGCACGCCGTCGTCAACATCACCGCGACCACCCTGCAGGCGGCATCCTGGGCCGCACGCCGCCGCGGCAGTCGCGGACAGGGTGCGCTGCTGAGCCTGGTCGGCCTCGGTCTCACGCTCGGCTCGGCGTACCTCGGCGGCCACCTGACCCTCAGCCGCGGTGTCGGGGTCAATCACACCGCGTTCGAGGAGCCGGCCGAGGAGTGGACCGATGTGGCGGCCGAAGCCGACCTGCAGGCGGGCTCGCTGACCCGGGTCGAGGTGGACGGGGTTCCGGTCGTCCTGATCAGGAAGCGCGGGCAGCTGCATGCCCTTTCCGCCGTGTGCACGCACGCCGGCGGGCCGCTCGACGAGGGCACCCTCGACGCGAGCGGCTGTGTGACCTGCCCGTGGCACGGCAGTCGCTTCCGCATCGAGGACGGCGGCGTCGAGCGGGGACCGGCGTCCGAACCCGCGCCGAGATGGGACGTGAAGGTCGAGGGCGGGCGCGTTCTGGTGCGTGCGTAGCGGCCGGTAATCTGAGACGCATGCTGAGTGGTCGAATTCGTCCGGTTGACGTGCGCGAGCTGACCGTTCAGGCCGACAGCATCCAGGCCGCGCGAGAGCAGGCCCAAGCCCAGGTGCCGGCGGGCTGGGTGCTGACCGATGCCGAGGCGACGATGGCCAAGGCGTCCACGACGATCACGCTGCACGCCAAGATCGCCCGACGGGACGGCGTCGAGGACATCGAGGCACCGGACTTGGCCGCCCTGCAGGCGAAGGTGCCCGCCGGGTACCAGCTGCTGAGCGTGCGGGAGTCGTGACCGGGGTCAGCGGGCGGCGCACGCATACAGCCCGTTGACGTTCGCGTCGGTCACCTGGATGCAGTTCGCCTGCACCCAGGTCAGGATCTGCGTCGAGGCGGTCGAGGGGTCGCCGCCGAACCCGCCGCCGCGCCCGCTGACCAGCACGTAGGGCACGTCGCCGGCCCCCACCATCGCGGTGAACGCGTCGGGCGTGGGCACCGGGTCGTCGCCGCTGAAGCCGCCGATCGGCAGCACCGAGCCGCCGTCGGATCGCACGATCAAGGTCGCCGCCTGCTGCGCGCCGAACACCGCGACGAGGTACTCGGCGCCGCCGGCGTGGGCACGCACGTATGACAGCAGCGCCGCGTCGTCCGAGCCGCCGGTGATCCCGCCGCCGAACCGTCCACCGTTGGGTGCGGGCCGTGGGCCGTTCGCGGCCGGCGCGGGCTGGCCGCCGCCGGCCCCGAACCTCCCGGCGGCGAATCCGCCCGGCATGCCGAACCGGCCCGAGCCCGCAGCCGCGCCGCCCGCCGCACGCGCGAATGCGGGGCCGGTGAAGCCACTGCCGATGCTGACGTCGCTGACGCCCCCGGCGACCGGGTTCGTGGCACTGGGATGGCTGATGGCCACTGCCGACCAGACCGCGGGAGCCATCAGCATCCCGGCGCTGATCAGACCGATCGTCGCGAACCGGCCGCGCCCCGACGGAGTGCGGACCAGCAGCGCCACGGCCGCCAGTGCCAGGACCGCCTGCGCTGTCGCGACGGGCACCGAGTATCCGCCGTACGCGATGCCGATGCCGATCGCCGTACCGGCGGTCACCGCCAGCAGCAGCACCTGCGGCCACCTGACGCCGAGGCTGCGCGCCCTGCCGAACGCGGTGCCGATCGACAGCGCCATCGGCACGGCGAGCGCGGCGGTGTAGAACTGGTGCATGCCGGCGACGGCCGAGAACATCACCAGGTACGTGATCAGCCACCCGCCCACGAGCGCGTACTGCCAGGCGGGGCTGCGCAGGATCACCAACAGCGCGACGGCCAGAAGCGCCGCCGGGATGAGCCAGCCGATCTGACCGGCCAGCTGCGCCGTGAACAGTCGGAACACGCCCGGGCTGCCCGAGAACGGCGGGGTGAATGAGTTGTACACCGAGGAGTCGGCCGTGGCCGAGCCGAACCGGCCGAGCCCGTTGTAGCCGAACACCATCTCCCACGGGTTGTCGTGCAGTGTGCTGCCGAGGTAGGGCCGGCTGCCCGCGGGGATCAGCCAGACGATCGCGATCCACAGCACCGACAGCGCCGCGCTGGTCAGCCCGGCGCAGACGACGTGGCCGATGCGGCGCCGCCACGACTGCCGGGTGCACAGGTAGCCGGCGGCCAGCGCCGGCCAGACCGCCCACGCTTCGAGCATGTATGCCTGGAACGCGGCGGCCACGAACACGCCGGCCAGCAGCAGCCAGCGCAGCTGCGCGCGCTGCATCGCCCGCACCGCGGCCCACGCCGTCAGCGCCAGACCGAGCACGAAGAACGACTCGGGCTGGTTCGAGCGCGATACCGCGATCAGGATCGGGGTCGTGGCCACCACGGCGCCTGCCAGCCACCCGGTCGCATCGCCGCCGAGGCGGCGCCCGGTGACCGCGGTGATCAGGGTCGCCGCCACGGCGGCCAGCGCGTTGGGCAGTACGACCGCGAAGGTCGAGAATCCGAACAGCTTCACGAACAGCGCGGGGATCCAGTACGAGCCGGGGATCTTGTCGAGCGTGACCGTGCCGGCCGGATCCAGCGCGCCGAAGAAGAAGTCCGGCCAGCTGTGGCTCATCGACAGCGCGATCGAGGCGTAGTACTCCGAACGCGACCCGTTCCACAGCTGCCACACGGTCAGCAGCGCCGCGCCGAGCCCGAGCACCACCAGTGCGGTGCGCCACGACGTCCCGCGCCGCCGCAGGTGCGGCCGGGGTGCGGCGGCGCGCGGCGGGGCGGGCGAGAGAACGGCCATGCAGAGCACGTTAAAGCGCGGCGGCAGGCGCGCGCCCAGGAACGCCTATGAACGAACTGTCAGGCAGAATCTAGGTATGCCCGATGACGCGACGATGCCCGCACCCTTGGCCGAGGAGCTGGCCGCCCTGCGACGGCGTGCCTATGCGCCGGGCGGCGACATCGCCTCGGATCCCGTCGCCGCCGCGCGGCTGGCCGAACTCGAGCGGATGGCACGCAGCCGGCCGCCGCGCCCGCCGGTGCCGGTTGCTCCGACCGCTCCGGCCGCCGGGCAGCCGGGTATCCCGGCGGCGACCGCGAGGCCGGTCGCATCTGCGACGGCCGCACCGGCCGCGGCCGTCGTGCGGTCTGAATCGGCTCCGGCGCCGCGTCGGCGCGCCCTGGTCGGTGTCGCCGCAGCGGTGGCGGCCGCCCTGCTGATCGGCGCAGGGTTCGTGTCGGGGCTGGTGAGTGCGAATCCCACCGCCACGCAGCATCCCACTGCCGTTCTCGCCCTGCACGCGATCACCGCCGACGACAGCGCGATGGACCAATCGAGGTTCTTCCTCGACAGCTGGGGCATCGACCCCGCCACGCTGAGTCTGAGTGATCGGTACGGCTCGATGCGGGTGTGGACGGGCACGAACCGTGATGGGCTGCGCTGCCTCGTGCTGATCGGGCAGACGACCCAGTACGTGCAGAACGACCAGACCGGAACCGTCGTCGAGGACTCTCCGCGGGGCGGGGCGTGCGCCCCGGCGGGGATGGACGCACTGACCGACATGCCGGGGTCGGCGTTCGAACCGGACATGGGCACGTCCTATACGGAGGACGGCAGCTGGGTGCGCGTGCAGGTGCACGGCGACTCGGTGCTCGTGTGGAAGTCGGCGGGCACGCCTGCGCCGGCGCACGACTGACGGGTCAGATGTCGGCGGTGTCGTCGGGATCGAGCTCCAGGAACTCGCCGCCGCCCTGCTCGACCGCCCACTTCAAGCGTTCCCGGCCCATCGTGCGGCCGATCACCGACAGGGTCATGTCGTGCGTGCCGAACGCGCGGCGCGGTGCCACGGCGAGCACGAAGTCGATGGCCTCGCCGATCTTCAGCCAGGGCGCGCCCACCGGGGCGGCCAGCAGCCGGACGTCGTGGCCGGCGGGCACGGCGTAGGAGTCACCGGGATAGTAGAACTGGTCGTTGACGAGCACGCCGACGTTGTCGACCACCGGTATCGACTCGTGGATGACGGCATGCGTGCCGCCGAAGAACTCCAGCGTGAACGGGCCCACCGCGATGGTGTCGCCCGGCGCGACCACGGTGATGCCATAGTCGGCAGCGGCCGCCGCGAAACCCACCGGACCATAGATCGGCACGCCGCCGGTGCCCTTGAGAATGCGGTCGAGATGCTCTCGGGTCCAATGGTCGGCGTGCAGGTGGGTGACCACGACGCCGACGACGTTCTGCACTTCGCTGAGCGGGGTTGTGAACGTGCCCGGATCGACGATGAGCTCCTTGCCGCCCGCCTCGATGCGCAGCGCCGCATGTTCGTGTTTGGTGACTCGCATGACTGCAGTCAACCCTTCCGAATCGGCCGCGGCAAGCCGCTGCCGCGGGCGGCGTGCGAATTTTGCGAGCCCTGCCTGGCATGGCATACTTGAACGGTTGTCCGACGGCCCCATCGTATAGCGGCCTAGTACGTCGCCCTCTCACGGCGGTAACGCGGGTTCGAATCCCGCTGGGGTCACGACATCAGAAAGCCGGTCCTTCCAGACCGGCTTTCTCGGTTTGTGCCGCTCCCGCCATGCGGTGGGGTAGGCTGTAGACCGATAGGCGGACTCTCATCCGTCTCGCCCCGGCCGAGTGGTAACGGTCGGGGCTTCTTCGCTCTCTGGCGGCCGAATCAGAGCGGTGCCACCACCGACACCGCGGATGCCGGAGCGAACAGGGCCGCGATCTGCCCGACCCGCAGTGCACCGCTGTCGATCATCGACGACACCGCCAGTCGGATGCCGTCATCGAGGCGGACCGAGAACTGCCCGCCGATCGGTCGGCCGGCGATGACGCCCTGGATGGACACCGGCACGTCGAGGTGCGCGCCGCCTGCCAGCACGTCCACCCCGGCGATCCCGGGCTTGACGTTGACCTGCAGATCGGCGCCGGGGCCGACCGGCAGCCGGTCGAACCGGATCGACAGGTGATCCCCGCCGACGCCGAGTCGATGGTCGATGCGCACGGACGCGGCCTTGGCGGTCGCCGCGGTGAGCCCGACGACGGCCTTGGCCGTACCCAGCCCGGTCACCGTGACCTCGGACCGCTCGCCCGCCGCCAGGGGGCTGGTCACGCGGATCTCGGCGAGCCCGTACCTGACGGTGCAGTCCAGATCGGCGCCGGTCCCCGTGACGCGATGGACGAAGTCGGAGCCGGTTGCCGCCGTCTGCGACCGCAGCGCGGCGATCACGGCGGGTTCGAGCCGGGCCGACGCGATCGGATCGGCGAGCACGTTGTGCGGCGAACGCGCCGCGACCACGCGGGCGGCCTGCGGATCCTTCTGAAGCGCCGTGAGCAGGGCGGCCCGATGAGCGGGCGTGACCGTTCGCTCGTCCAGGGGCTCGGGAGCGGTCCGTCCCGACGGCCGGGCGGTCAGATCGACCGTGGTGATGGGGGGCACGAATACGCGCCGGGGCCGGACTGTCAGCACGACGTCTTGGATCGGCTGGCCCGGACGCAGCAGCAGGCCGCCCGCGATCGGGTCCTCGATCCGTCGGACCGGCGTGACCACGATTCCCTCGCCGATCGGCACTCGCACGGTCCCGCGAATGGCATCCGTGACCTTGTCCGTGACCTTCTGGGTGATGCCGACGCCGTGCACAGCCCCCGCCGCAGCCGCGGTGGACACCCGGACGGGGTTGCGGCCGCCGACGTGCCCGAGGTCGGAGGACGAGCCCTTCACCGAAAGGAAATAGCCGTCCAGCGGCGCGCCGTGCGACAGCACCCCCGCGGCTCGCGTGCCGGCGGCATCCAGATCATTGCCGTCCGGGTCGGTGATCGCCGCCGAATCGGCACCGGCGCCGAGCACGATGATGGTGCCGGCCAGCAGCAGCGCGAGGACTTCGCCGATCGGCGTGTCCTGACGGTGGCAGAGCAGGTGATAGGGCATCCAGTGCATGCGGCCGCCGCCGTCCGAGGCTCCGTCATAGACGTTGCCGCCGTCATAGTGGTAGGTGTCGGCGCGCGGGTCGACCAGCAGCGGACGGGGCGGGGATGCCGGGAAGTTCGGGTCCTGCACCATCAACCGCCACGGCGTCGAGGAATCGTCCCACCCGACGGGCATGATGCAGTGCGGTGCACCGCTGAAGTCGGACTTCTGCGAGATGCACAGCACCGGGTTGTCGCCGCGCGCATATGCCTCGCGCGTGCGTGCGAAGACGGCTTTGGGAGAGTGCGTGCTGCCACTGAGGAACTCGGTCACGAACCACCAGATCGGGCCTGCTCCCACCTGGTACTGGTGGCGCACGTTGAACTGCGACTCGAGCGCGCTCCAGGTCGTGAACCGGTCCAGCGGAAGACTGAACGGGCCGGTGCCCTTGAGCGCATCGATGCCGGCGACGCTCATTCCGAAGCAATTGCCGCCCTCGGCGATGTGCTCGGCCACCGCGGCGTAGTAGGCCTTCGCCAGCCAGTCGCCGGGATCCGACCATTCCGGATCGGAGTCGACGTCGGCGAAGGCGGCGGCGTACAGCGGATAGCCGATCGTGTCGGTGCCGCGGTTGCGCGCGCCCCACCACCGCTGCGACGGGGTGAGTGCGGCGACGTCGACGACCGGTTTGACCGCCACCTGCACGGAATTGACGTCTTGGAACTTGCCCGAATCGATGATGCCGCCGGCGATGTCCAGCCCCCATTTGTTGGCGGGGGTGAGGTCCACGTGCCACGTGCCGAGGTGGTCATCGCCGCCGCCGAACGGCGCGCCGTCGTCACTGTCCCAGAGGTCGATCGTCAGCGTCACCGTCTCCAGAGTCGGGGTGATCGTGGGTGACACCGTGAACGCCCAGTCGACGACGTTGTGGTCGTCGCTGTCGCCGGATGCCGGCTGGCGGCGGTCGTACAGCGTGACACCACCCTGCGTGAGCGTGACCTTGCCGTACACGTCGTTCTGCCCCATGAACAGGCCCTCGTCTTCGACCGTGTCGATCCTGCCGATGTAGAGCTGGAACGGGTGCACCCACGCGATGCTCGGGTACGAGCCGTACCAGAGCAAGGATCCGCCGGCGAAGGTGTTCATGCGGCCGGAGCCACCGGGAATGTCCCTCTCGTCGGACGTGGGCAGACCGAGGTCGCTCGCCGCCCCGCGGTTCGCGCGGTAGTAGCTGCGGATGTCGCCATGCACCTCGTGCGCTCCGGTGGCGGCCGACCAGTAGAACGTGGCGCCGTCGAACTCGCTCATCCGTCCGATCGTCCCGCCTTCGGCGGTGGCGTCGATCTCGTCGGTGAGGGGGAAGCCCCACGCGTTGACATCCCCGGTGGCCAGGAACTGCGCGAGGATCGCGCCGTGCACTTCATGCGCGGCACCGGCCCCGCTGCGGTAGTACATGCGGCCGCCTTCGAAGGTCTGCATCAGCCCGCCCGAGACGGCGACCGACAGCGCCGTGGGCATCCCGAGCAGCCCGCCGGGGCCGCCCAGGCGCTCGTAGTCGGCATACAGATGCCCGATCACCGCGACGGCGCCGGTGGCCGGGGACCAGTAGATCGTCCCCGCTGTGAACGTGGACCGCCGCGAGCCGGGCCCCGCGCCGGCGAGCTCGTCGGAGACCAGCACGCCCAGCGGCGTCGCGTCGGCCAGCGACAGGTAGGTTCTCCAGATGTCGCCGTGCATCTCGCATGCCGCGCCGGTGTACTCCGACCACATGATCAGACCGGCCGCGTAGTGCTGCACCCAGGCGCCGGTACGCGTGTCCTGCGTCGGCTCACCCTGGGCGTCACCGAGCGCGAAGCCGGCGCCGAGCTGTTCGCGCTTGTAGCTGAGCGCCCATTCGGGGCCGTCGCGACGGTCGTCCAGCTGCGTTTCGAGAGCCGGGTCGATGTCGTCCTGCCAGCGGATCGCGGCGAGCGCGATCGGACCGGCCGCCACCGTCATGGTCGCCGCGCCCGCCGCGCCCGCCGCGGCCACGGCGCCCGCGGGGTAGGCGTGCACGGACTCGATGACGTGGTCGATGTAGACGGCGAGGGTGTCGATGTCGTACACGAGGGTCGCCGTGTACCACGTGCCCGCAGCGAGGGGAGTGTGCGTGCGAGCGCCCGCCAGCCCGGGCACGGCGAGAGCGAGGTCGGCCTCGATCGCGTATCCGCCCGCGCTGTGCGGCACCGCGGCGAGCGCGAACGGCAGCAGCGCGCCGGAGAGGATCGGCTGCGGGGTCGTGGGGACGGCATCCAGTCGCAGCACGACGTCGACCGTGAAACGGGTGCGGTCCGGACTGAGCCCGGTCAGGTCGACCGTGGCGGCGGGCGAGCCCGCGGCGGCGAGTATCAGCGCATCGGGGTAGGTGCCCAGCGCCGTCGCGCCCGGCCCGCCGATCGGCGTCGCACCCGCGAACGCGGCGGGATGGGAGGAATCCGGGTTCGCGGCGGTGGTGGCGGACAGTGTGTAGTCGATCAGAGCGGACATGGTGAACCCCTCGGTGTGGATCGGTGGCGCGGCGTTGGGCCGTCACGCAGGAAGAGGGCGGGCGGGTGCCGCCTGATACACGGCCGCGTCGATCGGGCAGATCCAAAGCAAGCGAGAGCATCATCGGGGGATGACCTCCACGACGCAGCACGCCGTCCGGCCGTCCATCCTGGCCACCAGCCTGACCGGCCTGGCCATCCTGGTCGCGGTGTGGGTCGCCGGGCTGAGCATCGCGGCCAGTGCCGGCTTCTCCCGCGCCGAATTGCACGTCGTGGCCTGGGTCGGCTCGCCGCACAGTCCCTTCCTGGACGCCCTCGCCCGCACGATCGACGTGGTGATCGGTCCGTTCGTGGCACCGCTGCTCGGGCTGCTGCTGGTGGTCGCGGCGCTGATCGTCGCCCGCACCTGGCGGGCGGCGCTGCGCGCGGCCGTCCTGCTGGCGGTGCCCTGGGGCATCGCCGAGGCGATGAAGTACGCGGTGCAGCGACCTCGGCCCGACATCCGCGCCCTGACCCGGACGATCCCGCCCGACACCTTCACCTCCAGCTTCCCCAGCGGGCATGCCGCATTCGCCGCGGCACTGACCTGCGCGGTCATCCTGTGCCTGACCGCGCCGCGCACCGCCACCCGCACCGCGGTCATCGTGATCGGCGCGCTCTTCACGCTGGCCGTCGCCTGGTCGCGCGTGTATCTGGGCGTGCATTACCCCACCGACGTGCTCGCGTCGATCATCCTGATCCCCGCGATCGCGATACCGCTGGACCGGATCACGCGCCGGATGCCGGTGCTTGCCATCTCGCACCGTTAGACTGGCCCGCACGAGGGGGAGTATCCCAGCCACTGCGCGTTCGTCATCACGGGTTCCGTCGGAGGAATCCCGGGCGCGCTCCGCACCCGCGGGGGAGAGACTTTCGACGCTTCGTCGACCGCTCGAGAGGAATCCATGGATTTCGTGATCCCCGCCTGGTTCGAGATCACCGCCATGATCGTGCTGGTGCTGATCCTGGCCGCCGACCTGCTGCTGATCCTGAAACGGCCGCACATCCCGTCCGCTCGGGAGGCGACCGCGTGGGTCGTCTTCTATGTCGCACTGGCGCTGATCTTCACGGTCGTGATCCTGTGGGTCACCGGCAGCTCCGATGCCGCCGGCCAGTTCGTCGCCGGGTGGCTCACCGAATACAGCCTGTCCATCGACAACCTGTTCGTGTTCATCCTGCTGATGGGCCAGTTCGCGGTGCCCCGCAGATATCAGCAGGAAGTGCTGATGGTGGGCATCATCATCGCCCTGGTGCTGCGCGGCGTCTTCATCCTGCTCGGCGCCGCATTGATCGAGAACTTCAGCTGGATCTTCTACATCTTCGGCGCCTTCCTGCTCTACACCGCCTGGCGGCAGGCGTTCCCCGGTTCAGAAGACGACGACACGCAGACCGAGACCGGCATCGTCCGCTTCCTGCGCCGGTTCATCGACATCACCGACCACTACGACGGTTCCAAGCTGCGCACTCTGGTCGGCGGCAAGAAGGTGTGGACGCCGATGCTGCTGGTGTTCATCGCGATCGGTGTGACGGATCTGATCTTCGCCATCGACTCCATCCCGGCGATCTTCGGCATCACGCATCACGCCTTCATCGTGTTCACCGCGAACGTGTTCGCCCTGATGGGGCTGCGCCAGCTCTACTTCCTGCTGGGCGGCCTGCTCGACCGGCTGCGCTACCTGCACTACGGCATCGCCTTCATCCTCGCCTTCATCGGGGTGAAGCTGTTCGCGCACGCACTGCATGTGAACGAGCTGCCGTTCATCAACGGCGGCAAGAGCATCGAATGGGCACCGGAGATCTCCACCGTGGCATCCCTGCTGGTGATCATCATCGCGATGGGCGTGGCCACGATCGCGAGCCTGATCGCCTCCCGGCGCCAGAAGAGGTCGGATGCCTCCGCCGGCCGGTGACGGGCAGCCGGCGCGATCACAGACGGTGGTAATCTGACCTGGTGCGGATCGCTCGGCTCCTCCTTACCTGCCGCGGCGAGTTCTGATCATCAGCCCAGACTCGTCGCGGAGTCCGTCGTGGGCTGGATCCCCTCTTCGCAAGGAGCACGAACAGCTATGAGCACACCCGAGTCCGCCATCCCGGATCGCCCCCGCACCCTGGCCGACAAGGTCTGGGACGATCATCTGGTCGTCAAGGGCGAGGATGGTTCGCCCGACCTGATCTACATCGATCTGCACCTGCTGCACGAGGTCACCAGTCCGCAGGCCTTCGACGGACTGCGTGCCGAGGGCCGCGGCGTGCGCCGGCTCGACCTGACGATCGCGACCGAGGACCACAACACCCCGACGCTGAACATCGACCGGCCGATCGCCGACCCCACCAGCCGCACGCAGATCGAGACGCTGCGCCGCAACGCCGCGGAGTTCGGGGTGCGGCTGCACTCGCTGGGCGACAAAGAGCAGGGCATCGTGCACATCATCGGCCCGCAGCTGGGGCTGACCATGCCGGGCATCACGGTCGTCTGCGGCGACAGCCACACGTCCACCCATGGCGCGTTCGGCGCCATGGCGTTCGGCATCGGCACCAGCGAGGTCGAGCACGTGCTGGCCACCCAGACGCTGCCGCTGAAGCCGTTCAAGACCATGGCGATCACGGTCGAGGGCGAGCTGAAGGCCGGCGTCACGGCCAAGGACATCATTCTCGCCATCATCGCCAAGATCGGCACCAACGGCGGCCAGGGCTATGTGCTGGAGTACCGCGGCAGCACGATCCGGGCCCTGTCGATGGAGGGCCGCATGACGATGTGCAACATGTCGATCGAGGCCGGCGCCCGCGCCGGCATGATCGCCCCCGACCAGACCACCTTCGACTACCTCGAAGGCCGCCCGCACGCGCCGAAGGGCCAGGACTGGGACGATGCCGTCGCGTACTGGCGCACACTGCCCTCCGATGAGGGCGCCGTCTACGACGCCGAAGTGTATCTGGATGCCGCCGAGCTGGAGCCGTTCGTGACCTGGGGCACCAATCCCGGGCAGGGCGTGTCGCTTTCCGGTGTCATCCCGGCACCGGACTCGTTCGACGACCCCAATCTGCGCGCCGCCGCCGAGCGTGCGCTGGCCTACATGGATCTGGCACCGGGCACGCGCATGAAGGACGTGCCGGTGGATGCCGTCTTCATGGGATCGTGCACGAACAGCCGCATCGAAGACCTGCGCCAGTTCGCGTCGGTGATCAAGGGTCGCAAGAAGGCGCAAGGCGTGCGCGTCATGGTCGTGCCGGGCTCGGCCCGCGTGCGCTTGGAGGCCGAGGCCGAGGGACTGGACCAGGTGTTCATCGACTTCGGTGCGGAGTGGCGGTTCGCCGGCTGCTCGATGTGCCTGGGCATGAACCCCGACCAGCTCGCGCCGGGGGAGCGCTGCGCCTCCACCAGCAACCGCAACTTCGAAGGCCGCCAGGGCAAGGGCGGCCGCACCCACCTGGTCTCACCACTGGTGGCGGCCGCGACCGCGATCCGCGGCACGCTGTCCAGCCCCAGCGACGTCGAGGCCGAACTGATCGAGAAGGGCGCCTGACATGGAGAAGTTCACCACGCACACCGGCATCGCCCTGCCGCTGCAGCGCTCGGCCGTGGACACCGACCAGATCATCCCGGCCGTCTACCTCAAACGCGTGACCAAGACCGGGTTCGACGATGCGCTGTTCGCCAGCTGGCGCCAGGACCCCGACTTCGTGCTGAACCAGGCGCCGTACCAGAAGGCATCCGTCCTGGTCGCCGGCCCCGACTTCGGCACCGGCTCCAGTCGCGAACACGCCGTCTGGGCGCTGCGCGACTACGGGTTCCGGGCGGTCCTGAGCCCGCGCTTCGCCGACATCTTCCGCGGCAACGCCGGCAAGCAGGGTCTGGTCACCGGCGTGATCTCGGAGGCGGACGTGGAACGGCTGTGGGCCGCCATCGACGCGCAGCCCGGCGTGGAGATGACCGTCGACCTGCAGACCCGGACGGCGACGCTGGACGACATCCAGGTGCCGTTCGAGATCGACGATTACACTAGGTGGCGGCTTCTGGAAGGTCTGGACGACATCGGACTGACCCTCCGCAATGAAGAGCGGATCGCCGCTTACGAGGCGCGACGTGAGAATTGGCGGCCCAAGACTCTTCCGGTGCCGCCGGCTGCTTGAATCCAACACTGTGAGGCACACTGAATGACACTCCTGAACGGCATCACCACCACGGGCGCTCGTGCGGGAGGATCCGGTGAGACTCTGGCGATTCGCGGCGGACGCCCGCTGCGCGGTCGCGTCGACGTCAAGGGTGCCAAGAACCTGGTGACCAAGGCCATGGTCGCGGCGCTGCTGGGCGAGACCCCCAGCGTGCTGCGCGACGTGCCGGACATCAGCGACGTGGCGGTGGTGCGCTCCTTGCTGGAGGTGCACGGCGTGCGGGTGGCCGACGGCGACGAGGAGGGCACGATCCTGCTCGACCCCGCCGACGTCGAATCTGCGCACATGGCCGAGATCGATGCCCACGCCGGTGCGTCGCGCATCCCGA
The DNA here is from genome assembly GCF_039537285.1 of Microbacterium kribbense. Classification (NCBI taxonomy): domain Bacteria; kingdom Bacillati; phylum Actinomycetota; class Actinomycetes; order Micrococcales; family Microbacteriaceae; genus Microbacterium; species Microbacterium kribbense. The sequence continues at coordinate 233,346 of NZ_BAABAF010000004.1, forward strand.
TCCTGTTCTGCGGTCCGCTGCTGCACGCGCTCGGCCAGGCGTTCATCCCCGACCTGGGCGGGTGCCGGATCGGCGACCGGCCGATCGACTTCCACCTCGACGCGCTGCGCAAGTTCGGTGCGGTCGTGGAGAAGCAGCCCAGCGGCATCCGGCTCTCCGCCCCGCATGGACTGCACGGCGCGAACATCCATCTGCCGTACCCGAGCGTGGGCGCCACCGAGCAGGTGCTGCTGACGGCGGTGCGCGCCGAGGGCGTGACCGAACTGCGCAACGCCGCGATCGAGCCCGAGATCATGGACCTCATCGCGGTGCTGCAGAAGATGGGCGCGATCATCTCGTACGAGCCCAACCGCACCATCCTGATCGAGGGCGTGGACCGGCTGACCGGCTATGAGCACCGCGCGATCTTCGACCGCAACGAGGCCGCCAGCTGGGCCAGTGCCGCCCTGGCCACCGACGGTGAGATCTTCGTCGGCGGTGCCCGCCAGCCCGAGCTGCTCACGTTCCTGAACGTGGTGCGCAAGGTCGGCGGCGACTTCGACATCCGCGAAGACGGCATCATGTTCCGCCGCGGCGGCGACCTGAAGCCCGTCACCGTCGAGACCGACGTGCACCCCGGCTTCATGACCGATTGGCAGCAGCCGCTGATCGTCGCACTGACCCAGGCGCACGGCGAGTCCATCGTGCACGAGACGGTCTATGAGAACCGGTTCGGCTTCACCGCCGCCCTCGTGAAGATGGGCGCCGACATCACGGTGCACCCGCACGGCCTGCAGGACGGCCCCCGCCGGGTGCCGCGACGCACGCTGGAGCAGGCTGCCGTCATCAACGGCCCGACACCGTTGACCGGCGCCGACATCACCGTGCCCGACCTGCGCGGCGGGTACAGCCACGTCATCGCCGCGCTGACGGCCACCGGCCAGTCGACGGTGCACAACGTCGGCATCATCAGCCGCGGCTACGAGAAGTTCTTCAGCAAGCTCGCTGCGCTGGGCGCCGACTTCGACGTCCTCGACTGAGATGGCCTGGCGCACGGCGCGTTCGCGCGGCACCAGTGAGCGGACCTGGCCCAGCGCATTCTGGACGCTGGCGGCCATCGTGGTGCCGCCGATCAGCCTGCTCGCCAAGATCAGGATCGTCGACGGGCACAAGCTGCCCCGTGAGGGCCCGTTCGTGCTCGCCGTCAACCATTACAGCGAGCTCGACGCGGTGATGGTCGCCGTCGCGGTCTGGCGGCTGCGCCGCCTGCCCCGGTTCCTGGCCAAGGAGAGCCTGTTCCACGTGCCGGTGCTGGGCTGGGCGCTGCGGGCCACCGGCATGGTGCCGGTGGGCCGCACCGGCTCGTCGGCCGATGCGCAGCACACCCTGGACGTCTCCCAGGCGCTGGTCGAGCACGGCCGCGGGGTGATCGTCTACCCGGAGGGCACGCTGACCCGCGATCCCGACCTGTGGCCGATGCGCGGCAAGACCGGCGCCGTGCGACTGGCGCTGGCCGGCGACATCCCGCTCATCCCGGTCGCGCAGTGGGGTGCGCAGGAGATCATGCCGCGCTACGGCAAGATCGCACTGTGGCCGCTGCGCCGGCCGGTCACGGTCGTCTTCGGCGACCCGATCGACCTGGCCGGGTTCCACAGCGACGGCAAGCCGGCGCCGGCGACGCTCAGCCGCGCGACCACCGTCGTGATGGATCGGATCGCCGAGATGCTGTCGACGCTGCGCGGCATCCCCGCCCCGGCGCAGCGCTGGAACCCCGCCGAGCACGGCCAGAAGGAGACCGGTCGCCTTGACCCCTAGACATGAGCCCGCCACCCGGGTCACCGTCCTCGGCGCCGGCAGCTGGGGCACCACGTTCGGCAAGATCCTCGCCGACGGCGGAGCCCTGGTGACGATCTGGGCGCGCCGGCCGGAGCTCGCCCTCGAGATCAACGAGGCAAAGCGCAACAGCCAGTACCTGCCCGGCATCAACCTGCCCCGCAGCATGGCGGCCACGCACGACCTGTCCACCTCGCTGGAAGGCGCCGAGCAGGTCTACGTCTGCATCCCGAGCCAGTCCGCGCGCGACAGCCTGAAGGCCGTGCGTCCACTGGTCGCCGGAACCGCGGCGCCGGTCGTGTCGCTGATGAAGGGCATCGAGCGGCGCACCGGCCTGCGGATGAGTCAGGTCCTGGAACAGGAGCTGCAGTGCGACCCGGCGCGCATCGCGGTCGCCTCCGGCCCCAACCTCGCCCTCGAGATCGCGCGCGAGCAGCCGACGGCGGCGGTCGTGGCATCCACCAGCCCCGAGACCGCCGCGGCGGTGGCCCGACGGGCCCGCAACAGCTACTTCCGCACGTTCGTGAACGCCGACGTGATCGGCACCGAGTTCGGCGCGGTGCTGAAGAACCTGATCGCGCTGGCGATCGGCATCGTCGACGGCGTCGGCTATGGCGAGAACACGAAGGCGTCGATCATCACGCGGGGGCTGGTCGAGATGACCGACTTCGCCGTCGCGCAGGGCGCCCAAGCCGAGACGCTGCAAGGGCTCGCCGGACTCGGCGACCTGATCGCCACCTGCCAGTCGCCGCTGAGCCGCAACAACACCGCGGGCCGGCTCCTGGGTCAGGGATACAGCTACCAGGATGTCGTCAAGCAGATGCAGCAGACCGCTGAGGGTCTCGCCTCGGTGGCACCGGTGCTGCAGCTGGCGCGCGCTGCGAACGTGGACATGCCGATCGTCGAACAGGTCAAGCGCGTGCTCGATGGCACCATGGACCCGCGCACCATCGCGCCGCACCTGACGACCGAAGACGACACGCCGAAAGGTGAGAGGACCCAGAATGGACAAGCCGGCGGTGGCGGTGCTCTTTGGCGGACGATCCAGCGAGCATTCGATCAGCTCCGCAACAGCGGGGGGAGTGCTCCACGCCATTGACCGCGACCGGTTCCGGGTGATCCCGATCGGGATCACCCGCGACGGCGCGTTCGTGCTCGAGGACGACGACCCCGGCAAGTTCGCGCTGGACCCGGCGCACCTGCCCGAGGTCGTCGACAACGGCACCCGCATCATCTGGCCCGACTCGGCGCGCAGCCGCGAGCTGAATGTCGTCGATGCGACGGGCACGCGGTCCTTGGGTGAGGTCGATGTCGTGCTGCCGATCCTGCACGGCCGGTTCGGCGAGGACGGCACGATCCAGGGGTTCCTGGAGCTGTTGGACATCCCCTACGCGGGCGCCGGCGTGCTGATGTCGGCCATCGGCATGGACAAGAACACCACCAAGCACGTGCTGCAGGCCGCCGGGGTGCCGGTCGTGCCGTGGGTGAGCGTGACCTCTGCCGGACTGCGGCGGGACCGGCGGCTGTGGGAGCAGCGGATCCGCGCCCTGGGGCTGCCCGTGTTCGTCAAGCCGGCCCGCGCGGGCTCGAGCGTCGGCGTCTCGAAGGTCGAGGACTGGAGCACGCTGGAGGCGGCCCTGGATACCGCATTCGCCGAGGACGGCACCGTGCTCGTCGAGCAGGCCGTCGTCGGCCGCGAGCTGGAGTGCGGCGTGCTCGAGGGGCGCGACGGCGGGCTGCCCCGGGTGAGCGTGGCCGGCGAGGTGGTGATCTCGGGGCGAGACTTCTACGACTTCGCCGCGAAGTACCTGGGCGCGCCCGGCATCGAGCTGGTGTGCCCGGCGTCCCTGCACGACGGCGAGCTGGCCGAGATGCAGCGCATCGCCGCGCGCGCGTTCGAGGCCGTCGGCGGGCAGGGCCTGTCGCGGGTGGACTTCTTCTTCACCGGCACCGAGTTCTTCGTCAACGAGATCAACACGATGCCCGGCTTCACACCGATCTCGATGTTCCCCACGTGCTGGATCGCCAGCGGGATGACCTACACCGAGCTGATCAGCGACCTGCTCGAGACGGCGCTGGCCCGGGCCTGAGCGGCGAGTGCCGGGTGGCGGCGCTACTTCCCGACCGTGTCGGGGTTGGTGCACTGGGCGGTCTGCGTCGTCTGCGCCGCCACCAGGCGCCCCATCTGCGTGAGCACCGCGTTCGGGTCGACCCCGGTGCTGCTGCCGTCCAGATACAGCTGCACCGCCGGCACCCGGCCGTAGCTGGTGATGCGGAAGTTCGGCTGCGCCGACTCGTCGACCAGCCAGTCCACGCCGCCCAGCGAGATGCACTTCAGCGTGCTCGGCCCCGGCGCAGTCACGCCGCACGTGAAGATGATCTTCGTCGGCGACCCCCACGACGCCGTCGACTGCGCGTTCGTCCAGACCCGTTCCTGGCCGGCGATGTTGCCCGGCAGTCGCACCATGATCTCCGCGCATGCGGGATCGTTCGCGCTCGGCGCCGGGTCGAGGGCGACGGTCGCCGAGCAGCCGGCCAGAGCGAGACCGACCAGCAGGAGGGCGACCGCGCTGGCGCGGCGAATTCGGGTCACCCGTCCAGGCTAACCTGCGCCCGCTACCGTGGAGGCATGGTGGCAGAGCACGGGCCGGTCGTCGGCGAGATGAGCGAGGCGGCGGTGCTGCAGGCCATTCTGGGCCGGCTCGGGCCGTCCCCGGTGCCGGTGGGTCCGGGGGATGACGCCGCAGTGCTGGATGCCGGCGACGGCCGCATCGTCGCCACCGTCGACACCCTCGTGCATGGCCCGGATTTCCGGCTCGCCTGGACCAGCGGGTACGACCTGGGCTGGAAGGCCGCCGCCGTCAACCTCGCCGACGTCGCGGCCATGGGTGCCCGTCCGACGGCGCTTCTGGTCGCGCTGGCACTGCCCGCCGGCACGGCGCTCGCGTTCGTGACCGCCGTCGCCGACGGTCTGCGCGACGCGTGCGCGGCACTCGCACCGGGCTGCACGGTCGCCGGCGGCGATCTGACCGTGTCGCAGACGCTCACCGTCGCCGTCACGGCGCTGGGCGTGCTCGACGGCGCCGCCCCGGTCCTGCGCAGCGGTGCGCGCGCCGGCGACGTGGTCGCGCTGGCCGGCGACGCGGGTGTGGCGGCGCGCGGGCTGCAGATCCTCTTCGACCGGTTCCGCGACGGCGCCGGGCGCCCGGTGCCGGTCGACGCGCAGCAGCTGTCGGCAGACGATGCCCACGCCGTGGCGCAGCAGCTGCGGCCCGCGCCGCACATCCACCTCGGCCCCGTCGCCGCGCGGGCGGGCGCGACGGCGATGATGGATGTCTCGGACGGACTCGCTCTCGACGCGTCGCGGCTGGCCGCGGCATCCGCCGTCACGCTCGACCTGCACACCGCCGCGCTGGGGGACGACCCCGCGCTGGCGCTGTCGGGCGGCGAGGACCACGCGCTGCTGGCGACTTTCCCTTCCGACGCGGTGCTGCCGGAGGGGTTCCGGCCGATCGGGCGGGTGCGTGCGGCCGGCGATGACCGGCTCAGCGTCGACGGCAGCCCCTACACCGGGCACACCGGGTGGGACCCGTACCGGGACGGGGGCACCGCGGGCGGCTGATCAGGCCGCGGTGCGCAGCCACCACAGAGCGGTATCGCCATAGCGCGTGCTGCGCTCCAGGTCCAGCCCGTCCGGCAGTTGCGGCTGGCCCGAGCGCGCCGCGCGCTCCAGCACGGCGATGCCGCCGGGCGACATCAGCGGCACCAGGGCCTGCAGCACGGCGGTCACCTCATCGGCCGGGGCGTCGTACGGCGGGTCCAGGAACACCAGGTCGAAAAGGCCCGGGTGCATCCGGCGCAGGAACGTCGCCGTCATCGTGCGGTGCACGGTCGCCGCGGATGCCGACACCCTCGCCGCGGCGGTCACCTTCGCGGCGTTCGCCTTCGCCAGGTCGCACGCGGCAGGCGACCGCTCCACCAGGTCGACCGACGCCGCGCCGCGGCTGAGCGCCTCCAGCCCCAGCGCACCCGAACCGGCATACAGGTCGAGCACCCGGGCGCCGTCGAGGGCATCGGCGGATTCGAGCGCACCGAACAGCGATTCGCGCACCCGGTCGCTGGTGGGGCGCGTTCCGGCCGCCGGCACACTCAGTCGGATGCCGCGGGCCCCGCCGGCGATGATGCGCGTCACCCCACCACCCTACAAAGCCGTGTCCGTCGCGTTGCCTAAACTCGAACCATGTCGGCTTATTCGCTTCAGACGCGCCTGGACGGCGCCCTCGGCGGCAAGACCGCGAACGCCCTGCAGCGATCATTCGGCATGCGCACGGTGGCCGACCTGCTCGCGCACTATCCGCGCCGCTACGCGACGCGCGGCGAGCTCACCCCGATCGACGAGCTGACCGTCGGCGACCAGGTCACGATCGTCGCCCAGGTGCGCTCGGCCACCGACCGCCGCATGCGCAACCGTCCCGGTTCGCTGGTCGAGGTGATCATCACCGACGGGCGCAGCGACGCGCAGCTGACCTTCTTCAACCAGTCCTGGCGCCTGAACGAGCTCACCCCGGGCCGGCAGGGCATCTTCTCGGGCAAGGTGGGGGAGTACCGGCACGGCAAGCAGTTCGCGCATCCCGACTACCAGCTCTTCGACGACCTCGACATGGCGCGGATGACGGCCGAGGCGCGGGCGAACGAGCCGATCCCGATCTATCCGGCCACGTCGAGCGTGAGCAGCTGGCAGCTGCAGAAGATCGTCAAGATCATCCTGGACGGTCTCGGTGACGTCGCCGATCCGCTTCCGGAGGACCTGCGTCGCCGGCACGGGCTGCTGGGCGCCCGGGACGCGCTGATGCGCGTGCACCGCCCCGATTTCGAAGACCAGGTGCCCGATGCCCGGCGCACGCTGCGCATGCACGAGGCGCTCGTGCTGCAGACCGCCCTGCTGCAGGAGCGCCAGTTCGTGCGCGCCCTGTCGGCCACGGCGCGCCCGGCCGGTGACCTCCTGACCGCGTTCGACGCGGCGCTGGGGTTCACCCGCACGCCCGACCAGGTCGCCGTCGGCGACGTGATCACGACGGACCTCGTCGCGGGCTGGCCGATGAACCGCCTCGTGCAGGGCGAGGTCGGCTCGGGCAAGACCCTGGTAGCCCTGCGGGCCATGCTGCAGGTCGCCCAGTCCGGCGGGCAGTCCGCGCTGATCGCCCCCACCGAGGTGCTGGCGGGGCAGCATCTGCGCTCGATCGCGCGGATGCTGGGCCCGCAGCTGGCGCCGCAGCTGATGCCGACGCTGCTGACCGGGCAGCTGCCGGCGGCGCAGCGGCGCCGGGCCGCGCTGCGGGTGGCCGCCGGTCAGGCGCTGATCGTGGTGGGCACGCACGCGCTGCTCAGTGCGAGCACGACCTTCGCCGACCTGGGGCTGGTGGTCGTCGACGAGCAGCACCGCTTCGGTGTCGAGCAGCGCGAGGCGCTGCGCGCCAAGGGCAGCAGCCCGCACGCCCTGGTGCTGACGGCCACCCCGATCCCGCGGACGGTCGCGATGACGGTGTTCGGCGATCTGGACGTCTCGACGATCCGCACCATGCCGCCCGGCCGCGCGGGCATCGAATCGTTCGTGGCGCCGGTGGGCGAGAAGCCGAACTGGTTCGCCCGGGTGTGGGAGCGCGTCGCCGAAGAGGTCGCCGCCGGGCACCAGGCATTCGTGGTCTGCCCGGCCATCGACGCGGACGCGACCGTCGACGCCAAGCATCGGGCCGCCGACGACGAGCTGCTCGACGACGACGGCGCACCGGCGAAGACCCGATGGGGCGTGGTGCAGGCCACCCAGCTGCTGCACGGGCATCCCGCGTTCGCCCAGATGCGGGTGCAGATGCTGCACGGGCGCATGCCGGGCGAGGAGAAGGACACCATCATGCGGGCCTTCGCCGACGGCGAGATCGACGTGCTGGTGGCCACCACCGTCATCGAGGTCGGCGTCGACGTGCCCAACGCCTCGACGATGGTGATCCTCGAGGCCGATCGCTTCGGCGTGTCGCAGCTGCACCAGCTGCGCGGCCGGGTCGGCCGGGGCAGCGTGCCGGGCCTGTGCCTGCTGGTCACCGAAGCCGACGCGACCACACCCGGGCGGGCGCGGGTCGACGCCGTCGCGCGCACCGCCGACGGCTTCGAGCTGGCCGAGGCCGACCTCGAGCTGCGCGGCGAGGGCGACGTGCTCGGCGACGTGCAATCCGGGGCGCGCACGTCGCTGCGACTGCTGCGCGTGATCAAGGACGCGGACCTGATCGCGCTGGCCCGGCAGGAGGGCGAGGCCATCCTTTCGGGCGACCCGGCGCTGCTGCAGCACACCGGCCTGGCCCAGGCGATCGAGCGACGGCTGGATGCCGCCGAGCGCGCCGCGCTGGCCAAGAACTGACTCCCACCCGGCGAGAGGCCGTTCAGCGGGCGCACGGGTCGGCCGATAGGCTGGAGCGGTGAGCAACCGGATCGCCGTCGTCCCGGGGTCGTTCGACCCGCCCACCCTCGGCCACCTCGATGTGATCCGACGGGCGGCTTCGCTGTATGACACCGTGCACGTGCTGGTCGTGCACAACCCCGACAAGCAGGCGATGCTGCCCATCGCGCAGCGCCTCGCGCTGCTGGAGCAGTCCATCGCCGGGCAGCAGATCGAAGGCCACATCGTCGTGGCCTCGTGGAGCATGGGCCTGCTCGTGGACTACGCCACCGAGGTGGGCGCCGGCGTGCTGGTCAAGGGCATCCGCTCCCAGCTGGATGTGGCCTACGAGACGCCGATGGCCATCGTCAACCGGCACCTCGCCGAGATCGAGACGGTCTTCCTGCTGCCCGATCCCGCCCACGCGCTGGTCTCCAGCTCGCTGGTGCGCCAGGTCGCGGGCCTGGGCGGAGACGTCTCGCCGTACGTGCCCGGGCCGGTCGCGCAGTTCCTCGACACCGGCGCACGCGGCATCTGAGGCCCGCCGGGCCCCGGCATCCACTCAGACCGCGCCGGTAGACTCACCCGTGTGAGACATCTACGCCCCGGCGCATTCAGCACGCACCTGCGCGACATCATCCACCAGCCTGGAGCGATGCGCGAGGTCGACTTCGACGTGACGCTGCCCGAGCACTGGGGCGAGGGTCTCGTGGCCTTCCCAGCCGGCGAGCAGGTGCACGTCGAGGTGCGGTTCGAGTCCGTGCACGAGGGGATCCTCGCCTCCGGCACGGCAGACAGCCGCTACATCGGGGAGTGTGGACGGTGCCTGCGCGAGATCGAGGCGAGCGTCGAAGTCGAGTTCCAGGAACTTTTCGCGTACCCTGGAGACGAAGCGAATGACTTCGAGGTTCAAGACGACCACGTGGATCTTGAAACTCTGGTCAGGGACGCGCTCGTTCTTTCGCTTCCATTTCAGCCGGTATGCCGGCCGGACTGCCCGGGATTGGACACGATCACGGGCGAGCGGCTGGCTGATCTGCCGGATGCAGAACCCCGCCAGAACCCCGACTCGCGTTGGGCAGCCCTGGCAGGGTTCACGCCGGAATCGGCAGCGGGCGCAGACGACAGTGCACCCACACCCCAGACCTAGGACAAAGGAAGAGCAAAATGGCAGGCAACCCCCCGAAGCGGAAGGTCTCCCGCTCGAACACCCGCTCCCGTCGCGCGCAGTGGAAGGCCGAGGTCCCGACCCTGGTCAAGACGGTCGAGAACGGCAAGACCGTCTACAGCCGCCCGCACCAGGCCAAGGTCGTCACCGACTCGCAGGGCACCGAGCTGTTCCTCGAGTACAAGGGCCGCAAGGTCGCCGACGTCTGATTCGCGCGTGGCAGCGCCTGCGGGAGACTCCTCCCTGCTGACAGACAAGCTCGGGGTCGACATCGACCCCGAGCTTCTGTCGCGCGCGCTCACGCACCGCTCATACTCGTACGAGCACGGGCATGTGCCGCACAACGAGCGTCTCGAGTTCCTCGGCGACGCCGTGCTGGGGCAGGCCGTGACCGTGCTGCTGTTCACGACCAATCCCGATCTGGATGAGGGCGGCCTGGCCAAACGACGGGCGAGCGTGGTCTCGACCGTCGCGCTGGCCGAGATCGCACGCGGCATCGGCCTGGGCGAGCACCTCAAGCTCGGTCGCGGTGAAGACCAGACCGGCGGTCGCGACAAGGACTCGATCCTCGCCGACACCATGGAAGCAGTCATCGGCGCGACCTACATGTCGGCCGGGCAGGATGCCGCCGCCGCCCTCGTGCGCCGGCTGATCGAGCCGCTGCTGGCAGACCCCGACCGGTACGGCGCCGCGATCGACCCGAAGACGAGCCTGCAGGAGCTCGCCGCGCAACTGGGCTTCGCGCCGCCGGTCTACTCGGTGGACGCCGCCGGCCCCGACCACGATCGCGTGTTCACCGCGACCGTCTCGGTGGCCGATTTCGCCAGCACCGGCACCGGCAGCAGCAAGAAGCACTCCGAGATGGCCGCCGCGCTCGACCTGTGGCAGACGCTCTCGAAGCGGCGCTGACGGCGTGCCTGAACTGCCCGAGGTCGAGGTGGTCCGGCGCGGGCTCGCGCCGGCGGTCTCCGGCGCGCGCGTGGTCGCCGTCACGGTGCACGACGAGCGCGCACTGACCCGGCACCACGGATCCGCGGCCGACTTCGAAGCGGCCCTGACCGGGAAGACGCTGCTGTCGGCGGTGCGCCGGGGCAAGTTCCTCTGGATGCCGCTGGCGGGACGCACGCAGGCGCTGATCGGCCACCTCGGCATGAGCGGCCAGATCCTGGTGCGTGAATCCGGTGCGCCGGCGCTGCGCTTCGAGCGCATCCGGCTCGACCTGGAGCATCCCACCGGACAGGAGCTCGCGGTGGTCTTCGCAGATCAGCGCACCTTCGGCTCGCTGGCCATCGACGCGCTGCTGCCCACGCCCGACGGTGCTCCCGGCGGATTCGGCGACAGTGCGGCGGCGGTGCCCGGCCAGGTGGCGCACATCGCGCGCGACGTGCTGGATCCGGCCTTCGACGACGACGCGTTCCGTGCAGCGCTCTCGCGCAAGGACTCGGCGGTCAAGCGCGTGCTGCTGGACCAGGGCGTGGTCAGCGGAATCGGCAACATCTATGCCGACGAATCGCTGTGGGCCGCGCGCATCCACCCCACCACGCCCGCCCGGGCATTGGCCACGCGCGCCGTGCACCGGCTGCTGGCCGAAGTGCGCGCGGTGCTGACCAGATCGCTGGCCGAGGGCGGCACCACCTTCGACATGCAGTACGTCAACGTGAACGGCCAGGCGGGTTATTTTTCCCGACAACTTCGTGTCTATGGGCTCGCGGGCCGTCCGTGTGGGCGCTGCGGCACCCCCATCGTACGGGAGAAATTCATGAATCGATCAAGCCACTTTTGCCCGCGCTGCCAGCGGAAACGCTGATTTCGCCCTTGCGTAGCGCCCGATGACCATACCGCGGTTCGAGGGTCGGCCAGCGTCACGCCGAAGCATGTGACGGTGCTCGTCTCGACTGCTCAGCCCGTTGACATTCACGTGCAGAGGGTCGAGGGTGACGCGGCATGTTTGGGTGACGAAGGGCCGTCAGCCCGAGGACGAGATTGTCGAGCTATGAGCTGCCGCTGTATCCCACGCGTGTTGGTACGACGGCCAACGGTCCGGCGATCAGCGTTCGCCCTTCAGAGCGTCGAAGAGCTCGACAAGCACAGGCTCAAGTTGACGGATCGTTTCGGCCTCGTCGAGATCGTCGTTGCGTCGAAGTAGTTCGGCGTGCCGACTCGTCGGCAGTGCGGCGGTGTCCTCCGGCGTCCGGCACTTCACGATGAGTGGGTGTTCGAGGCCGTGGATGAAGCCGACTGCTCGCTCGAAGGTCGCGCTCCCGAGGTACATGCCCGGCCGTCTGGCGATCTCGCGGGCCCACTCATCGGAGGAGATGGACTCGATCGAGATCACGTCGTAGGGACCCTCGTTCTGTTGAGTCCAGTCATCGTCGTGCTGCGCCATATCCCGATTCTCCCCGAAGACGCCCTCGCTGGCTGCCGTCTACACGCGAACGGACGGAAGCGTTGCACGCAAGGTGGGACTTCCCGCCGAGCGTCGGTGCCGTGATTGGTCCGGGTGCTTATGGTTCTGCCCGACGAGAGTCAAGTCTCGAGTTGGCGCACTCGGGCGCGGTCTCTGGCAGACTCTGATCATGCTCGTCGCGATGACGTCGCGCACAGGTAAGGAGTAGGTATGGCTCGTCAGAAGGCCATCGCGCAGGCGACAACGCTGTACCGACTGCGGCATACCGACGAGCTGAAGGATGCGGTCAAGAAGAAGTACAGGGAGAACTCGACCTTCGCTCAAGACGCGTGCACCGTCAAGGATCGCGACGCACTCCTGATTGTCGGATCAATCGGCGGCAACGAGCCTGTCAAGTGGGCAGCTCGCGTCAAGACGCTGACTGGCACGGTTGTGGAGGTCTCGAACGAGACCGCCGCCGGGGTGCTGCTCCTGCGTTTGGACGATCGGCCCGACGCTGCCACCTGGGCGCTCTGCTGGGGGATGGGTTGGTTGTTGCTGGACCAGGGGCTGGTGGACGGAGCGTTCGGCCAGCGACTTGCTCTGAGGTCTGCTGATCCAGACCTTTTGAGTTCGCTTACTCGTACTGTCCTCGACGAACGAGCCAAGGTGGACCGCTCCTCCATACCCGCCGGCTCGGGCCTTACTGGATTCGGCATCGGTGGCTTCGGTGAATTGGTTACCCGGGTCGTTGGAAAGGCCGAGATCAAGGGCCTCACGATCGGGAAAGAGTTCCGCGTGCGGGGAGCCGATGCCGTGTCCGTGCCGCTCGGGCTCACACCGGCAACGCTGCTCGCCGATCTCAAGGTACTCGACGATCTCCTGACTCAGGATCCTCGTCCCGAGCTGCAAGTGCTGGAACAGCTTGTCCCGGTCAAGAAGGGAACAGACGTACACGAGCGCCTGGAGACGCGCCTTCTATACGAACTTCAGCAAGCCCCTGATACCTCCAAGATCATGGTGACGTGGCCTCACGAGCACCTGAATGAGAACAAGCCAGCGGAGTCGTTCCGAGTCAAGGGCGGTGGGGGCACGCAACCAAGGGCCGATCTACCGACAAAGGAGCTCGTGCTGCAACTGTTGTCGGGCCGTGACATCGCATCGCTGGACAGGATCAAGATCCAGCTATTCGGCGATGCCGAAGGCGAAGATGCGGTGAGCAGCGACATCCCGCTCCGCAAGTGGGTTGCGCTCGAGATCGAGGAGGGCGGGCGGCGGTACTTCCTGCATGATGGGCAGTGGTTTGCCATGGACCTCGACTACGCCAAGCAGCTCGACCAACGTGTGAAGGGCATCTTCGCGAAGTCGTCCGGAGTGACCATGCCCGAGTGGCATGTGCCTGACGACGAGGAGGCATACAACAAGAAGGCTGCCGAGGTCATGGGCGCTGTCTTGATGGATCGCAAGCTCGTGCAGACGGCCCAGAACAAGCGGGGCTTCGAGCCGAGCGATCTCATCATCGAAAGCGACGTCTATGTCCACGTCAAGTCGGCGACCTCGTCGGCACCGCTTAGTCATCTGTTCGCTCAGGGAGCCAACTCCGCTCACGCGCTGCAGCACGACGAAGAGGCTCGAATGAAGCTCCGCGACCGAGTACAGCAACGCGGAGGCGATCGCGATCTCATCGGCAACAAGCCTCGCAGAGTCATCTACGCCATCCGGCCGAAGGAGGTTGGCAAGTCAATCACCCCGGATGACCTCTTCAGCTTCAGCAAGGTGTCCCTGGTTCGGGCATTCGATGAGTTGGAGAGCAGGGGTATCGAGGTACGAGTGACCACGATTGGGTATTTACCCGAGTGACAGGCCATCCAGCAGTCGCGCGCTCTGGGATCGCTACTGACGTTTGCTCAGCTGTTCCTGATCAGCTTCTGAGCCGATGCGTCGTACACGTAGCCCACGATGTCTCCGGAGATGATCAGGTTGACCGCCTGATCGATGACAGAGAGCGGGACGACGAACCACTCCGATGGGTCGTAGTCACCGCCCTTCCGGTCGATCTGAGTGATGTCGAGCCGCACTTCGGCGAACACGCGGTGCAGCAGGTTCTCCAGCGCTGAGGCCCGCAGGTTGTACGCGCGGTAGTTGGCTGCCACCTCGACCGGTGCCATCAGGTACGTCGGCGACTTCTCGGCGTTCTTGATCCGCTTCTCGACAGGGCCTCGCGAGAAGCCGATCTTGTGCAAGTCCTTGATGGCCGCGATCTGGGGGTCATCGCTCCGGGAACGGAGCACGTAGATGTAGCCGCTGACCTCGTCGTCGGTGAGAATCTCGGGCATTGCGGTCTGCACCAAGATCTGACCGTCCTCGTCGCTGAGGCGGATCGCCAGGGACTGGCGGTACATCGAGGACTCGGTGCCGTTCTCGAAGATACACCTAAGTCGTTCGCGCTTGTTCTCTCGGACGGTCGACTTCTTGTACTCGGTCTCGCCGACCTCGGCGATGAACAGCATCACTCCGTTGAGGACGAAGAACGCCCCGGGGACGATGTGGGCCATGCCGGGGTAGGGCAGGAGTTTGGACGTACCCGCCCTGAGTTCGGAGTGCTTCTGCCTGAACAGCGGCTCGAACTGCTCGAAATCCTCGGCCTTGCGCCGGCGAGCCGCATCCGCGTCGTACACCTGGCGACGCACCGGGAGAGCGGACACGTCAAGCAGCCCCGACTCATCGCCGAGGAGGTCAAGATCGTCGCCCTCCAACAGGTCGTCGATCGATCCCGGAGGCTCTGGGGCTTCCAGCATCCCGAACTCGTCTAGCGGCTTCAGCGCGGCGATCTTCTCCTCGTCGGCGAGGATCCCGTCCAGTCGCGCACCGAGCTTCCGCTCGGCGATCTCTCGCGTTGTCGAGCTCGGGATCCGTCCATGTGTGCGCCGAAACTCGATGACTTCGAGGAAGGCGCGCTCCAGCCTGTCGGCTGAGGTGACCTTCTTCGGCTTCTCCGGCGCATCCAGGAGGCCATCGACGTCGGAGTCGATCAACACCTGGATGTCGACAGCGGGATAGGAGAAATCCACTGGCCCGACGCCCTCGCTGCTCGTCATGACTCCTCGTCTGTCTCGGTGGCGCGTTGCGCGGCGAGATGCTGCTGCTTGCGCCTCTGCAGATACAACAAAGCCTCGGCGTACCGCTTCTCGGTGTGGTCTTCCGAGCGCACATCGGGCTTCCGCCCGTTGACCTTGGCCCATTGTTGGATCTTCGGGAACAGGGCGAACGCCTCTTCGTCGGTGAACTCGATCCGGGTGGCGGTGATCGCGTCGGAGATGATGCGCAGCACCGAGGGGGTGACCGACTTCGACATGACCTCGAAGGCCCGCTGGAACGGGTTGACGGAGTCAATGAGGTTGATGTTGATGTCGTCGATGTTGACGAACTTCTCCGACATCTTGATGAAGCGTTTGTCACCGACCTCCCGGACCTCACCGTTCTTGATCACGGAGTCGACGACGACCTGCTGGCGGAGCTCCTCCACCTGGGACTCGTTCAGGTCTGGGTATCGCTCGCGAATGATCTTGGGGATCAGCACCTTGTTCGTCGTCTCCGGGTCCACCGAGCCGGCGGCGGCCTTCGCGAAGGTGTCGTCCTGCAGGATCGTCGCCTTGAGGTCGTTGAGGTCGGTCTCTACGATCTGCTTGACTCGGTCGCTGGACGGCTCCTTGAAGCCCTTGATCGTGATGACCCCCGGTGGGGGAGAGCCGCCCTCGCCGGGGTGCTTGGTCTTGAAAGTGAAATTCTGCGCCAGCACCTGCTCCATCAGCAGGGAGGCGGTGATCGCCTTGAGCATGTTGTTCACCGACACCTTGACCTCGCCCTGGGAGGCATCCGGCTCGGCGATCAGGTTGGTGAACTGGGCGTGCTCCTTGCCAGGGGAGTCCCGGGTGACACGGCCAATGATCTGGATCACCTCGGTCAGGGAGGCACGGTAGGCGACGGTGAGCGCGTGCTCGGCGAAGGGCCAGTCGAACCCTTCCTTGGCCATGCCGAGCGCGATGATGACGTCGACGGCGTCGCGGTCCTTCGACGCGACTGTCGCGAGGTAATGCAAGGTGTCGGCGCGCTTCTTCTGGTCGGTGTCGTCGACGAGATCAGCGACCCGCAGGATCGCGCCCGTATCAGAGCGGCGAATGCTGATGATTCCGGTGTCGGGATCGGTGTCTTCAACCAGGCCGATCGAGTCGATGATGAACCCGACCTCTTCGATCTTGTCCTTGGTGGACTCACCCGAATTGACGTTCGGGATGTGAATGATCGTCTTCCTGTCCAGGTCGAAGACCTCACCGATCGCGTCGGTGTAGCGGCCCTGGTAGAAGTGGTGACCGATGCCGAGCGAGTGCAGGTACTGATAGCCGTTGAGCTGGTCGTAGTAGTTGAACGTGACCGGGGTGAACTTCGCCTCGTCCTCGGCGGAGAGCACCGGCACCGAGTCGCCGCGGAAGTACGAGCCCGTCATGGCGACGATATGCACGTCCGAACCGTTCATGATGTCGCGCAGCAGCGCGCCGAGCCGGCTCGCTTCGGTGTCGGCGGACACGTGGTGGAACTCGTCGATCGCCAGTACCGTGCCGTCGAATGCGTCCGGGGAGAGCTTCTCGAACGCGAACCGCAGTGTCGCGTGGGTGCAGACCAGGATCGCGTCGGGGCCGTTCAGGAAGTCGATGAACGCACCGACCTTGCCCTGAGAGGAGCCGGGGTCGCAGAGATTGTGCTCGGGCTTGACCTCCCAGTCGGCGAAGAACCCGTGCTCGGTGAGCTTCGTCGAGGCGAATGACGCGCCGATCGACCGTTCAGGTACCGCGACGATGACCTTCCGTCGGCCTTGGTTGTAGAGCTTGTCGAGCCCGACGAACATCAGGGCCCGGGACTTGCCGGAGGCCGGCGGAGCCTTCACGAGAAGGTGCTGTGCATCGCGCTTGGCGAAGACCCGCTGCTGCATCTCCCGCATACCCAACGCGTCCGTGGTGACTGACTCGCCCGTCCGGGCGTATGTCACATCGACGATGTTGACCGGCTTCCTCGTCGCGTTCACTTCCGAGCACCCCTCATCTTCTTCACCGGAGCCTTGGCAGCCTCCTCAGTAATCATCACCTCATACATAGCGAACAGGTCTGACAGTCTCTGCTCGTCGGTCTCGTACTCGTGCTTGGAGTAGAGCGAGTCGACGAGCGCATCGACCTCAGCATGCACCCGCCGCAAGTCAGCAGGCATGAGGTCTGGGTTGTAGAGCTCGGAGAGTGTCCGCTCGCAGTGGTACTCCCGTACGTCCAGCACCCGTAGCGCGGCGACGGTGAGCTGCTCCTTCATTGCATCGCTGAGCGGCGGAACGGGGAAGTTGTTGTAGACGATCGTGTTCGAGTACTGGTAGTCCTCGCGCATCCGCCCGCCGACAGCTCCGGTCCAGGCGACGTGAGTCCTGGACATCAACAACGTGAGTACCCACGGCTCGGCGTCGTAAATTGCGAACGCAGATCTATTTATGATGGATTCGGCATCGAGATATCCGACCGGAATGTAGTCACGGCGGGACGATGAGACCTTCGGCATGATGATTGACTCGGTAGGCTTGTACCGAACCTCGCCGAAGCGGTACGGAACCTGCGCCAACAGCTTGGTCGGGCCTTTTGCGCTCTCTGCTCGTTTGGCCGCCGTCCGGTCGAATCGCGCCCTCAAAGAGGAGATTGTGGCCGCCTCCTGATACTTGTCGTCTGGAACCCAGATGCAGTACCTCTCCTGATCCTTTACCAGCTCGTCAGTGCCGAAGATTCGACGGATGAACGGCTCCGCCTGGGGGTCGTGCGCCAGAAGTGCGGCGCGCTCCTCTGGTTCGAGCATCAGGTAACCCCAGTCGGTTCCATTTGAACCCGATGTCATAGGTGGCAGTTGCGACAGAGGCCTGGAGCGAGGGATGACGAAGACGTTTCCACTGTCGACCAGATAGCCGTTGATGTTTCTTGCCTCGACCCGGAGGTCGCCCTGGAATAGATATTTCGCCGAGGTGTATACATTGCGGAGCGAAACTACGATGACCGTGACGCCAGCGTTGCGCTTGGCATTGTTCTCCCACTTGAACGGCGTGTACGCATAACCGATCTCTATGCCCCTGTCGAAGATCATGGGAAACATGAGTCCAACCTGCTCGCCCTGCGTGATTGATTTCGTGCTGACGAACGCTGCTTCCGCGCGTGTGCTCTCGATGTAGTCGGTAGCCTTCACGAACCACAGTGATACGTAGTCAAGCTTTTTCGAGAATTGGCGCGCCCCGAACACGGGCGCAAAGTCAGCCTTCTGCTCTTTGGTCTGTTCTTTGACGCCTGCATAAGGCGGGTTTCCGATGAGGTAGATCTCGCCGCCATCGTTGGGGCAGACAGAGTTCCAATCGACGCGGGTTGCGTTGCCCCCACGGATCTGTCCTGTCTCTTTGAGTGGGATCAGCGGGATCGCGACATTAAACTTCTCCTTGAACTCGGTATTCATCTGGTGCTTGGCGATCCATAGGGAGAGGATCGCCACCTCGACTGCGAAGTCGTCGATCTCGATGCCGTAGAAGCTCTCGATGTTGATTCGCGACTCGGCGAACAGAACCTGATGCTTAGGATCGAGGTCGGCGAGGCGTTCGAGGATCGCATGTTCGAGCTTGCGCAGCTCCTTGTAAGCGATGACGAGGAAGTTCCCGGAACCGCAAGCGGGATCGAAGACCTTGATCGCGCTGATCCGATCCAGCAGCCGCTCAAGCTTCTTGACCGAGTCGAATCCTGCGTCGAGCTGTTCTTTGAGCTTGTCGAGGAAGAGCGGTTCGATGGTCTTGAGGATGTTCGGCACCGAGGTGTAGTGCTGCCCGAGATCGGAGCGTTTGCCTGGGGTGACGATCGCCTGGAACATCGACCCGAAGATGTCCGGATTGATCTGGCTCCAGTCAAGCGTGCCCATCGCGATCAGCAGATCCCGCGCAGACTTCGTGAAGACCGGCACCGTGTGATCCGGATCCATCCGGAACAGCCGGCCGTTGACGTAGGGGAAAGAAGCCAGGTAGGTGGGCTTCGGCTCACTGTCCTGGGTGTCCAGTACTTCGAACAGTGCGGTAAGGAACTCCTTGGTGTCAGACCCGTCGCGCTGAGTGTGCGACCCGACCGCGTTCGTGAACTGTCCCTCGTGGAAGATCCCGGTGTCCTCGGCGAAGAAGCAGAACAGCAGACGGGTGAAGAAAACATTCAGTGAATGTCGCCCGTTCGGCCGCTCGAGGAGGCCAGGGTTGGCGGCGAGCAACTCGTCGAAGAGCTTGCCCATGCGTTCAGCAGCCTTGACGTCGGCGTGCGCTTCGGCGACGTACTGTGCCTTTTCCATGCCGGCCCAGGGCAGGAAGAAGGTGAAGTGCTGGTCGACTTCCCGGATGGGAATCATCAGATTCTCGCCGGTCTTGGTGTCGACTGCGAGGAGCTCGTTGTAGTCGGTGACGACCACGAAGCGCGTGTTGTAGCGCACTACGGTCGGGGAGGTCTTGAGCCCGTCGATGACGGCGAGCGTATCGTCGGGCGTCTCTTTGAAGTAGACAACGTTCTTCTGCGCAACCTCGGTCTCGGGGTTGTCGGCGACGTTGAGTGATCCCTTCCGGAGCCGCGTGACGTTGCCTTGTGGCTTGCCGTAGGCCAGGAGGAGTTCGTATATGAACTCGCGGTCGTAGGAACCCCGGCCTCCGAGTGGCGCGACTCGCTCCTCGACGGCCTTGAGGTTGAGTTTCGCCAACGGATGTCTCCTCTCCTCTGGCCACCTCAGGCCACCGCTAGGTCGATGCTATCGGGCTGTGCCGACACGCTCTGGCCGAAGCGTTGCCTCGGCGACTTTCGGCAACCAGGCTGTCGGCCAGCCTTGGAGCTCCTCCTCGCACCAACGACGTCGGACGAAGTCGCGGATCGAGAGTCGGTATCCGTGGTTCTGATACGCGGGGGTCCGCTCGTTCGTGTGGAGTGTCGGTGGTCCCGGGCATGCTCGGAGCCACAGCACCCGCTCCCGGGTGCGCCTTCCACAGTTCTCCAGAGATCGGAGAGAGTTGACCCACGAGCGAGCAGCGGTGCCCGACCGCGACCCGTACCTGCTGGCGCAGATCCGAGAGTCCTTCGGACGAGTCGTCTACGGCCACAAGACGCACGAGAAGCAGGCTGACATCTGCTTCACCAAGCACAGGTGGCAGCAGGGCGTCCTCGTCGTCCTCACCGCGATCAGTTCTGGCACCTTCCTCGCCGCGGTCGCCGGCCTCCTCGGCAGCACGGTGCTAACGGCGCTGGCGACGTCCTTCATCGCGCTGCTCGTGAGCTGGCTGAGTCTCGGGGCGAAGACGTTCAAGTTCGAGGAGACGTCCGAGGCCCACCGTGGCATCGCGTCCAAGCTCTGGGACGTGCGCGAGTCCTACATCTCCCTCATCGCGGACATGATGTCCGGCGACATCTCGGA
Organism: Microbacterium kribbense; assembly: GCF_039537285.1. Lineage (NCBI taxonomy): Bacteria > Bacillati > Actinomycetota > Actinomycetes > Micrococcales > Microbacteriaceae > Microbacterium > Microbacterium kribbense. Next base: position 253,635 of record NZ_BAABAF010000004.1, read on the forward strand.
CACGGACGCCCGGGCACGCAGGGACGAGCTCCAGGAATCCGCGCGAGACGCATATGCGGAGGCTCCGCGGACCAGCGACATGGCGTTCAGGCGTGCGCAGGACGGGCTGAAGAACAACGAGGAGATGACGTTCACTGCCAGGGAGATCGATCTCCTGCTTCCCGAAGCGCTCCGCATCGACGAAGGCGAGGCGCAGGCATGAAGACCTCCGAGATCTTCGACGGGCTGCTGCAGAACCTCAAGCTGGGAGGGACCGCCACGACGGTTGCCGCTCGCCGGGACGAGATCACCAAGGCGCTCAACAAGGATTTCTACGATAAGACGGGCTCGACCGAGCACAAGCTCATGGTCGGCTCGTTCGGTCGGCACACCGCCATTAAGGGCGTGTCGGACCTCGACATGATCTACATCCTGCCGCCCGGGATCCGGAAGGACTACGACGGTGACACGGGCCCGCGCCGGATCCTCAACAGAGTCCGAGACGCCCTCAAGTCGAGGTACAAGGACACGGACATCCGCGTCGACCAGTGCGTCGTCCGAGTCCAGTTCAGCTCGAACGCCTTCAAGTTCGAGGTCCAGCCCGCGTTCGAGAACGACGACGGCAGCTTCGATTACCCGGACACCAAGGCCGAGGGGTGGAAGGTCACGAAGCCGCGCGATGAGATCGCGGCGACTAAGGAGTGCAACGACCGCACCTCGACGAACATGCGGCACCTGGCACGGATGGCGCGGGCGTGGAAGAACACCAGCGGCGCGAACATGGGTGGCCTGCTTATTGACACGCTCGTTCACAACTTCTTTGCGCAGACGACCGAGTACGACTCGGCCAGCAGCAGCTCGTTCGACCTGATGGCTCGTGACTTCTTCGAATTCCTCAAGGACGAGCCCGAACAGGACTACTACCTGGCGCTCGGCAGCCGGCAACGTGTCTACGTCAAGCAGAAGTTCCAGCCGAAGGCCAAGAAGGCGTACAACCGCTGCCTCGAGGCGATCGACTTCGACGGCAAGGCGGCCGCGAACAGAAAGTGGCGCGAGGTGTTCGGGACCTCGGTACCGCTTGCGACGAGCAAGAATGAGGCATCGCGGTCGTTCAGGGACACCGAGCAGTTCATCGAGGACTGCTTCCCGATCGACATCTCGGAGTCGGTGTCGATCGACTGCGAAGTCACGCAGGATGGCTGGAGACCAACGAAGCTGCGCGAGATGCTGCGCACCGGCGCACTACTCAAGGCGAACAGGAGCCTGAAGTTCGTGGTGACCGGATGCTCGGTCGAGCGACCCTACGTCCTGAAATGGAAGGTACTCAATCGCGGAGCTGAGGCCGAGAGACGGGACATGATCCGAGGTCAGATCGTCGACTCGAGCAAGCCGGGAGTTCACACCGAGCACTCGGACTTCAAGGGCGAGCATGTCGTCGAGTGCTACGCCGTCAAGGACGGCATCGTCGTCGCACGGGACCGGATCGACGTGCCCATCAGCAATACGAGCCCCGCCGCAGCCACTAGTTCATGATCGGTGTGCCCTTGGGACGCCAAGGAGGATCTGTCGTTGGTCATCCCAGTTGGGCGAGTAATCGAGCGCCGACCCTTCACGAACTTGTTCACTACGTTCGAGGTCATGGCAGAAAACGACGGAGGTCAAGCAGGCTGCGTCCCTATGCGGGCCAGGGCTGCTTCGCGAGCAGAGCCGGCACCATGCTGCGCTGACCGATGAACTTCTTGAGATCAGGGTCGATGTAGCCGGCGACCCCCAGCAGGTCGTCGTAGCGATCTTGGACGTTCTCCGACCACACCCGGTGGTGATGCCCGAGCCGGTTTCGGAACTCGCGCAGTTGCGCGACCGGACGTTGGATGGTCGGCTGGTTGCGATTCGGCGCGTGGGGGAATGCGCCGGCAAGATCGGGCCACAAGAACATCTGGCGACGTGAGACCAGTTGGTGCCAGAACCCGAAGGACACCTCAGAGATGATCTGGCCGGCACTCAGTGGCTTCTGGTTTCGGCGCACACGCCGGATCCCCTCGGCGATGTCTTTGTACGGCTGACGGTGGTGACCTGGTCCGTCGGCATCTCGACCTAGCTCGCGAGCGTCATCGAACACCCAGTGACCCGGACGCTCGAACGCAGAGTGCCTGGTGCTCATGCGCTCATCGAGTGCGTTGCGCAACGCCACCTCGAAATAGGCCAATGATTGCCAGAAAGCGCCGGAGGTTGCGACGTTCCAGCGGTACAACTCCATCGCGGCCGACTGATCGCCGCCGGTGTGGGTGAGATAGTGCTGGAGTCGCGCGTGGGCGAAGTGACGTTCATAGAACGCCCAGCTGCTCACACTGGCCACATGCACCTCCTGTCCTGTAGTATCGCTGGCGAACACCCCGGAACCGTCCCTGTAGTCCTCGTCCGAGGGCCGATCACACGGCCGGGGTTCTGCTTTTCTACCTCACGGTGCGCCAAGGAACGGGGAAATGCTGAATCGTGCGCGCGCACCACGGCGTGGGGGTTGTTTGTGCCTCGCGAGCGGGCAGATCGCTACGAAGGCTCACTCGATCGTGGCGAGGAGCTCGGCCGGCTTCACGTCGAGGCTCTGCGCGAGCTTGACGATGACATCAAGGGTTGGGTTGCGACGTCCTCGTTCCAGCCCACTGATGTAGGTGCGGTCGATCCCGACGTGATGGGCGAAGGCTTCCTGCGATGACCAGCCACGGTCTTGACGCAAGTCGCGGAGGTGCTCGCCGAAGGCGATGCGATGCGCCGGGATGGTCATGCATCAACGATTTCGATACGCTGACTATGAGTCCACGGACGATGAGTCACATCGCGGATACCCCGACGCCCTCGATCAAGTCGTCACGTGGACGCACACGATCTGAAGGAGCCGCGATGTCCGAAGATGAATGGCTCGACGTCGCAGCTGCGGCTGAGCGGCACCGCTGCTGTACCCAGACGATCTGGCGACGTATCAGGGCTGGAGACCTCCCAGCGCAGAAGAAGAAGATGAACGGGCGAGACGGACGCCCGGTCATCAAGACCTTGGTTCGGGCATCCGACCTGAACGACACATTCGGATGGACTGCTCACGAGGCGCATGTCCGCGCGATTCGGATGGCGGCGACTCCGTTCAGCGAGGAGCAGGCAGTCGCGATTCGCAAGGTCTTCCTCGACCACATCCGAGAACGAGATGCCAAGCAGCGGGGAGACGTTACCGGTCCCGGAACGCCGACGTAGAGATTTCGCGTCCCTGAACGCTAAGCATCGAGCGGGGACGCCAGTGAGGTCGAACAGATCGCACGGTTGCGAAGTACGGCCACTGCGGAGGGCCGATTCGCAGATCCGGGTGGCGCTTGCAGCGCTCTGTCAGTGACGATGCGCAGTTCGACACGCTTCCGGAGACGAGGTCCCGCGAGTCGTCCGGACGGGAACTCTGACCATGTGCCCGGTTCATGCTGAACCCTCACGAAACAGCATTTGACCAGGCAAGACGCCGCACCCTCGACGCACCGAAGAGTGAATGTATCTAACGTGGGAAGTCGGGCTACTTCGAGCACTCCCTGCACGTGTACGGAAGGGGCGGGAAGCCGTGCCCGAGGTGCGGGCGGCCGATCGTGCGGGCGTCCTTCATGAACCGCTCCAGCCACTGTCGGCGGCGCTCGAACTTTGAACGGTTTCGGCGTTCGAAAAGTGAGCAGTTGCGGGCAGTTTAGCCCTGTGGTTGTTCGGTTGTGGTGCGGATGCT
>NZ_BAABAF010000005.1:0-254450 GCF_039537285.1 Microbacterium kribbense
CAGCGCCGATGGTACTGCAGGGGGGACCCTGTGGGAGAGTAGGACACCGCCGGACTCAACTTCACGAAATGGCCACCCACGGGTGGCCATTTCCATTTCCCGCCCCTTTCGCCGAAGAGGCCCCTTTCCCGCCGAGACGCCCCGACTGTGCCGTGCACAGGTCCAGTTCACGGCGGCACGTGCCGTTGCCCGACGGCGACATCGTCCAGATCGATGGTCTTCGCGTGACATCCCTCGAGCGCACCGTTTATGACGCGACCCGCGAGTTCTCCCTCGAGGCTGCGGTCGTCGCGTTCGATGCCGCTCTGCGGAAGGTCGCCTGGAACGGTCAGGACAATACGTACGACGTTGCCCGTGCGGAGGAGTTCCGCGCGAGTGTGGTGCGACGCATTCACGAGCATCCCGGCGCCCGGGGTATCCGACAGGCGCGTGTGACGGCGAGCTTCGCAGACGGGCGCGCGGATGGTCCAGGCAAGAGCCTGAGCAGACTGTGGATGTGGCTTCTGGGCGTTGCTGAGCCCGAATTGCAGTATCGCGTCGAGCTCGGCGGCGGCCGATATGCACTGCTCGACTTCGCGTGGCCCGAGCTTCGCCGGTGGGCGGAGTTCGATGGCGACGTGAAGTACACCGATCCCCAGATGCTCGCGGAGCGATCGGTCGACGAGGTGCTGGCTGACCAGCGGATGCGCGAAATCAAGGTACGTCGTGCAACTGGATGGGATGTCGACCGCTGGGGATTCGACCGGATGCCGGATATAGAGGAGTTCGCGCGGTGGCTTCGGTCGATCGGGCTCTACGGCGGATGATTCGGGCGGTGACGTTCGCGGGGTGGGACACCGAGTTCCCGGAGAACGCGCCTTCTCGCCGGGAAACGCGCCTTCTCGCCGGGGGAGCAGTGGCGCGGCGCGGGGCTACAGGCCCAGGTCGCGCAACTCGGGATGGTCCGCGGGACGCGGGCCGGAGGCATCCCAGTGGTATTTGCGGTCGGATTCGGCGATCGGGATGTCGTTGATGCTCGCATGCCGTACCTGCATGCGTCCGTCCGGGTTGAACTCCCAGTACTCATTGCCGAATGAGCGGAACCACTGCCCGGTTGCGTCGTGCGACTCGTACGCGAACCGCACCGCGATGCGGTTGGCATCGAACAGCCACATCTCCTTGATCAACCGGTAGTCCAGCTCGCGTTCCCACTTGCCGCGCAGGAACTCGATGATGGCGGGGCGCCCGACCACGAACTGGTCGCGATTGCGCCACCGGCTGTCGATCGAGTATCCGCCGGCGACGCGTTCGGCATCGCGCGTGTTCCAGGCGTTCTCGGCGAGACGGACCTTCTCGATCGCGCTTTCGCGGGTGAACGGCGGCAACGGCGGGCGGGGATCTTCCATGATGACTCCAATCGATGAGGTACTCCTGTAGCCGTGTCTACACCGTGGGGCAGGGGGGTGGGGCGGATCGAGCGGATCCGTCAACTCGCCCCGACGCACCTTCTCGGCGCAGAACGCACCTTCTCGGCAGCCCCGGGCGGGATTTGCGACACGCCCGGGATGCACGTAGACTACTGAGGTTCCACATTCCGGTGTGCGCGCCTGCGTGCCGCCGGATCACTGCCAGAGCAGTGCATAGGCAAGCGCGACGCGCAGATCCTAGGCGGCGGGTAGCAGAACGAGCACAGCTCGGACCTCGGTTTCGACTGCTGTGCGCCAATCCCACACATTCCGATGCCCCCGGGTATTCGCGTGCTCGGGAGCCGGGAGCGATTCCGGTGTGACAGCAGAACAGCGGTGCAGCATCGTCGGTTTCAGCCGGTGCACGTGACAGGGCGCGATACAGCGCCACAGTGCGTCCAATGCGCGAGAGCGTATGACGCGACATAGAGAGTGAGCAGACAATGGCGGGACAGAAGATCCGCATTCGCCTGAAGTCGTACGACCACGCCGGCCTGGATTCCTCGGCCCGCAAGATCGTCGACACGGTGACCCGAGCCGGCGCATCCGTCGTAGGCCCGGTGCCGCTGCCGACCGAGAAGAACGTCGTGTGCGTCATCCGGTCGCCGCACAAGTACAAGGACAGCCGCGAGCACTTCGAGATGCGCACCCACAAGCGTCTGATCGACATCATCGACCCCACGCCCAAGGCCGTCGACTCGCTGATGCGCCTTGACCTGCCGGCCGATGTGAACATCGAGATCAAGCTCTGAGGCTCGACATGGCTGACAAGACACAGAAGACTTCCAAGGGACTGCTGGGCACCAAGCTCGGCATGACCCAGGTGTGGACCGAACAGGGACAGCTCGTCCCCGTCACGGTCATCGAGATCTCCCCGAACGTGGTCACCCAGGTTCGCACGCCCGAGAAGGACGGCTACACCGCCGTGCAGATCGCGGCCGGGCAGATCGACCCCCGCAAGGTCACCAAGCCGCTCGAGGGCCACTTCGACGCCGCCGGCGTGACGCCGCGGCGCCACGTCACCGAGGTGCGCACGGCGGATGCCGCTGAGTACACGCTCGGTCAGGAGCTCACCGTCGACGGCACCTTCACCGCCGGCGAGCTGGTCGACGTCGTCGGCACCAGCAAGGGCAAGGGCACCGCGGGTGTCATGAAGCGCCACAACTTCAAGGGCGTCTCGGCCTCGCACGGTGCACACCGCAACCACCGCAAGCCCGGTTCGATCGGCGCATCGTCGACCCCGAGCCGCGTCTTCAAGGGCATGCGCATGGCCGGCCGGATGGGCGGCGAGCGCGTGACCGTCCTCAACCTCACGGTGCACGCCGTCGACGCCGAGAAGGGTCTGCTGCTGGTCAAGGGCGCCGTCCCCGGTGCCCGAGGCCGCATCGTCTACGTCCGCAACGCAGTGAAGGGTGCTTGAGTCCATGACTGACTTGACCCTCGACGTCCGCAAGGCAGACGGCAAGAAGACCGGTTCGGTCGAGCTGCCCGCCGCCCTGTTCGACGTCAACACCAACATCCCGCTGATCCACCAGGTCGTCATCGCGCAGCTCGCGGCGGCACGCCAGGGCACCCACTCGACCAAGCGTCGCGGTGAGGTCTCGGGCTCGGGCCGCAAGCCCTTCAAGCAGAAGGGCACCGGCAACGCCCGACAGGGCTCGATCCGTGCGCCTGAGCACACCGGTGGTGGCATCGTGCACGGGCCGAAGCCGCGCGACTACGCGCAGCGCACGCCCAAGAAGATGATCGCCGCAGCGCTGCTGGGCACGCTCAGCGACCGCGCCCGCGGTGACCGGCTGCACGTGGTCGACTCGTTCGGCTTCGACGGCACGCCGTCCACCAAGGCTGCCGCCGCGGTGTTCGAGCAGCTCGGCGCGACCAAGAACGTGCTCGTGGTCATCGAGCGCGAAGACGACGTCGCAGTCAAGAGCGTGCGCAACCTGCCGTACGTGCACGTGCTGACCTTCGACCAGCTCAACGCCTATGACGTGCTCGTCTCCGACGACATCGTCTTCACCAAGGCCGCCTTCGACGCGTTCGTCGCGTCCAAGAGCGGTGCCCCTGAGGAGGTCTCGGCATGACTGCCCTGAACAAGGACCCGCGCGACATCATCCTGAAGCCGGTCGTCTCGGAGAAGAGCTACGGACTGATCGACGAGGGCAAGTACACGTTCTACGTGGACACCCACGCCAACAAGACCGAGATCAAGCTCGCGATCGAGAAGATCTTCGGCGTCAAGGTGGCGTCGGTGAACACGCTCAACCGCGTCGGCAAGATCCGCCGCACCCGCTTCGGCGCCGGCAAGCGCAAGGACACCAAGCGCGCCGTCGTGACGCTGCGCTCGGGCACCATCGACATCTTCACGGCAGTCGGCTGACGGTCGGGACGAAGGACTACAGAACATGGCTATTCGCAAGTACAAGCCCACGACCCCGGGCCGCCGCGGCTCGTCGGTGGCTGACTTCGCCGAGATCACCCGATCGACGCCCGAGAAGTCGCTGCTGCGCCCGCTGAGCAAGACCGGTGGTCGCAACAACCAGGGCCGCATCACCACCCGCCACATCGGCGGTGGACACAAGCGTCAGTACCGCGTCATCGACTTCCGTCGTGGCGACAAGGACGGCGTCAACGCCAAGGTCGCGCACATCGAGTACGACCCGAACCGCACGGCGCGCATCGCGCTGCTGCACTACGTGGACGGCACCAAGCGCTACATCCTGGCGCCGAACAAGCTGAGCCAGGGCGACATCGTCGAGTCCGGCGCGTCGGCGGACATCAAGCCCGGCAACAATCTGCCGCTGCGCAACATTCCCACCGGCACCGTGGTGCACGCCATCGAGCTGCGTCCGGGCGGCGGCGCCAAGCTGGCCCGCTCGGCAGGCACCGGCGTGCGGCTGGTCGCCAAGGACGGCCCGTACGCGCAGCTGCGGCTGCCCAGCGGCGAGATCCGCAATGTGGATGCCCGCTGCCGCGCCACGATCGGCGAGGTCGGCAACGCCGAGCAGTCGAACATCAACTGGGGCAAGGCCGGTCGCAACCGCTGGAAGGGCATCCGCCCGACCGTCCGCGGTGTCGTGATGAACCCCGTCGACCACCCGCACGGTGGTGGCGAGGGCCGCACGTCCGGTGGTCGTCACCCGGTCACCCCGTGGGGCAAGCCCGAGGGCCGCACCCGTCACGCGAACAAAGAGAGCGATCAGTACATCGTTCGCCGTCGCACCGCCAGCAAGAAGCGCAAGTAGGTAGGAACAGAAGATGCCACGCAGTCTTAAGAAGGGCCCCTTCGTCGACGAGCACCTGCTTCGCAAGGTCATCGTCCAGAACGAGGCGGGTACGAAGAACGTCATCAAGACGTGGTCGCGCCGCTCGATGATCGTGCCGGCCATGCTCGGCCACACGATCGCCGTGCACGACGGCCGCAAGCACATCCCGGTGTTCGTCAGCGAGAGCATGGTCGGACACAAACTGGGCGAATTCGCGCCCACCCGCACCTTCCGCGGCCACGTGAAGGACGACAAGAAGGGCCGCCGGCGCTGAGGCGCGGCAGAGGAGAAGAAATGGTGGAGTCCATCGCACGCGTGCGACACATCCGCGTGACGCCTCAGAAGGCTCGTCGTGTCGTCGCCCTGATCAAGGGCAAGCAGGCCGAAGAGGCCCTTGCCATCCTGAAGTTCGCCCAGCAGAGTGCGAGCGAGCCGATCTACAAGCTCGTGCACTCGGCAATGGCCAACGCCCGCGTGAAGGCCGACCAGGAGAACGAGTTCCTGGACGAGCAGGATCTGTACGTGAAGAACGCCTTCGTGGACGAGGGGACGACGCTCAAGCGCTTCCAGCCTCGGGCACAGGGCCGCGCGTTCCAGATCAAGAAGCGCACCAGCCACATCACCGTCGTGCTGGCGACCCCCGAGGTCGCCGAGCCCGACGCCGCAACGAAGAAGGCGAGCAAGTAATGGGACAGAAGGTCAACCCGTACGGCTTCCGCCTCGGCATCACCACCGACCACGTGTCGCGGTGGTTCTCCGACTCGACGAAGCCGGGTCAGCGCTACGCCGATTACGTCGCCGAGGACATCAAGATCCGCAAGCTCCTGGCGAAGAACCTCGACCGTGCCGGTGTCAGCAACATCGAGATCGAGCGCACCCGCGATCGCGTCCGCGTCGACATCCACACGGCCCGTCCGGGCATCGTGATCGGTCGTCGCGGCGCCGAGGCCGAGCGCATCCGCGGCGAGCTGGAGAAGCTCTCCGGCAAGCAGATCCAGCTGAACATCCTCGAGGTCAAGAACCCCGAGGCCGACGCGCAGCTGGTCGCGCAGGGCATCGCCGAGCAGCTGTCTGCTCGCGTGGCGTTCCGGCGCGCGATGCGCAAGGGTCTGCAGGGCGCCCAGCGCGCCGGTGCCAAGGGCGTGCGCATCCAGGTCTCGGGCCGCCTCGGCGGTGCCGAGATGAGCCGGTCGGAGTTCTACCGCGAGGGCCGGGTGCCGCTGCACACGCTGCGCGCGAACATCGACTACGGCTTCTACGAGGCCCGCACCACCTTCGGCCGCATCGGCGTGAAGGTCTGGATCTACAAGGGCGACCTCACCAACAAGGAGCTCGCGCGCGAGCAGGCGAACCAGAAGCCCGCCCGTGGCGGCGACCGTCCGCGTCGCGGGCCGCGCAGCGAGGCGCCCGTCGCAGAAGGAGCATCGGCGTAATGCTTATCCCCCGTAAAGTAAAGTTCCGCAAGCAGCACCACCCGGGGCGCACGGGCCAGGCATCCGGCGGCACGAAGGTCTCCTTCGGTGAGTACGGCATCCAGGCGCTGACCTCGGCGTATCTGACCAACCGGCAGATCGAGTCCGCGCGTATCGCGATGACCCGGCACATCAAGCGCGGCGGAAAGGTGTGGATCAACGTCTACCCCGACCGTCCGCTGACCAAGAAGCCCGCCGAGACCCGCATGGGTTCGGGCAAGGGCTCGCCGGAGTGGTGGATCGCGAACATCAAGCCGGGCCGCGTCCTGTTCGAGGTCGCGGGCGTCGACGAGCAGCTTGCTCGTGAGGCGCTGACCCGTGCCATCCACAAGCTGCCCTTGAGGGCACGCATCATCAAGCGCGAGGAGGGCGACGCGTAATGGCGATCGGCACCAAGGAGCTGGCCACGACCCAGCTCGACACGTTCGAAGACCAGCGCCTCGTCGAGGAGCTGCGCAAGGCCAAGGAAGAGCTGTTCAACCTGCGCTTCCAGTCGGCCACCGGCCAGCTGGACAGCCACGGCCGCATCCGTGCGGTCAAGCGCGACATCGCGCGGCTGTACACCGTGATCCGCGAGCGCGAGCTCGGCATCCGGGCCACCCCCGCCCCCGTCGAAACGGCCAAGGCGAAGAAGAGCAAGGCGAAGAAGTCGGATGCCGCATCCGAGGTCGCCGAGAAGGAAGAGGCGCAGTGATGGCCACCGACAAGACCGCACCCGCTGAGGCGTCCGCGCCTCAGGCTGCCGGCCACGAGCACGGCGTGCACGACGTCCGCCAGGCGGGCGCCCGTGGCTACCGCAAGTCGCGCCGCGGCTACGTCGTCAGCGACAAGATGGACAAGACGATCGTCGTCGAGGTCGAGGACCGCGTCAAGCACGCGCTCTACGGCAAGGTGCTGCGCGTGACCAGCAAGGTCAAGGTGCACGACGAGAACAACTCCGCCGGCATCGGCGACCTGGTCGCCATCGACGAGACCCGCCCGCTGAGCGCCACCAAGCGCTGGCGTCTGGTCGAGATCCTCGAGAAGGCGAAGTAGACAGATGATTCAGACCGAGTCCCGACTCAAGGTCGCCGACAACACCGGCGCCAAAGAGCTGCTCACCATCCGCGTGTTGGGCGGGTCCGCCCGCCGCTACGCGGGCCTGGGCGACACCATCGTCGCGACGGTGAAGGATGCCATTCCCGGCGGAAACGTCAAGAAGGGCGACATCGTCAAGGCCGTCATCGTGCGCGTGGTCAAGCAGACCCGTCGCGCCGACGGCTCGTACATCAAGTTCGACGAGAACGCCGCCGTGCTGCTGAAGAACGACGGGGAGCCCCGCGGCACCCGCATCTTCGGCCCGGTCGGCCGTGAGCTTCGCGACAAGAAGTTCATGAAGATCGTCTCGCTGGCACCGGAGGTCATCTGATCATGGCGAACATCAAGAAGGACGACCTGGTTCAGGTCCTGTCCGGCGCAGACCGCGGCAAGCAGGGGAAGGTCCTCGAGATCCTCGTCGAGCAGAACCGCGTCATCGTCGAGGGCGTGAACTTCGTCACCAAGCACAGCCGGGTCAGCCAGACCCAGCGCGGCACCAAGACGGGCGGCATCGAGACGATGGAAGCCCCGATCCACATCTCCAACGTCGCCGTCGTCGACCCTTCGACCAAGAAGCCGACCCGTGTCGGTCACCGGGTCGAGGAGAAGATCAAGGACGGCGTCAAGCGCACGGTTCGCGTTCGCTTCGCGAAGAAGTCAGGTAAGGACCTCTGATGAGCACCACCACTGCCGCGGAGGCTGGCAAGATCCAGCCGCGCCTGAAGCAGAAGTACCGCAGCGAGATCCAGCAGAAGCTGCAGAATGAGTTCGGCTACGGCAATGTCATGCAGATCCCGCGACTGGTCAAGGTCGTGGTCAACACCGGTGTCGGCGAGGCGGCTCGCGACAGCAAGGTGATGGACGGCGCGGTCGACGACCTCACCAAGATCACCGGCCAGAAGCCGATCGTGACCAAGGCACGCAAGTCGATCGCGCAGTTCAAGCTGCGCGAGGGCCAGCCCATCGGCGCGCACGTCACGCTGCGCGGCGACCGTGCCTGGGAGTTCCTGGACCGCCTGGTCAACCTCGCACTGCCGCGCATCCGCGACTTCCGGGGCTTGTCCGGCAAGCAGTTCGACGGCCACGGCAACTACACGTTCGGCCTGGACGAGCAGTCCGTGTTCCACGAGATCGACCAGGACCGCATCGACCGGGTGCGCGGCTTCGACATCACCGTCGTGACCACCGCCACCACCGACGACGAGGGCCGGGCTCTGCTGCGGCACCTCGGCTTCCCGTTCAAGGCCGACGACGCGGCGTGAGCCGCATCCACAACTGAACACCTCACCACCACCACAGGTCGCGCGCCGTGTAACGGCGCTCGAAACCTGGTGAACAAAGGAATCAACACATGACAATGACAGACCCGGTCGCAGATATGCTGACCCGTCTGCGCAACGCGAACTCGGCGCACCATGACGACGTCTCGCTGCCGAGCTCCAAGCTCAAGAAGAACATCGCCGACATCCTCAAGCGCGAGGGCTACATCGCCGGATGGTCCGTCAGCGACGCCCGCGTCGGCCAGACGCTGACCCTGACGCTGAAGTACGGCCCGCACCGCGAGCGGTCGATCGCCGGCATCAAGCGCGTGTCCAAGCCCGGTCTGCGCGTGTACGCACGCTCGACCGAGCTGCCCACCGTGCTGGGCGGCCTGGGCGTTGCCATCCTGTCCACCTCCTCTGGCCTTCTCACCGATCGCCAGGCCGAGCAGAAGGGCGTGGGTGGGGAAGTCCTCGCCTACGTGTGGTGATCGACGATGTCACGAATCGGACGTCTTCCCATTGACATCCCGGCCGGTGTGACCGTGCAGGTCGCCGGCAGCCAGGTGCAGGTCACCGGGCCCAAGGGCGAGCTGTCGCTCGCCGTCGCCAGCCCGATCGAGGTCAAGGTCGAGGAGGGCCAGGTCCTGGTCTCCCGTCCCGACGACGAGCGCGAGTCGCGTTCGCTGCACGGGCTGACCCGCACCCTGATCCACAACAACATCGTGGGCGTGACCGCCGGCTACACCAAGGGCCTCGAGGTCGTCGGCACCGGCTATCGCGTGCAGCAGAAGGGCGGCTCGATCGAGTTCGCGCTCGGCTTCTCGCACCCGGTGCTGGTCGAGCCCCCCGCCGGCATCACGTTCACCGTCGAAGGCAACAACAAGGTGACCGTCAGCGGCATCGACAAGCAGGCCGTCGGCGAGGCGGCCGCCAACATCCGCAAGATCCGCAAGCCCGAGCCGTACAAGGGCAAGGGCGTGCGCTACGCCGGCGAGATCGTGCGGCGCAAGGCCGGAAAGGCTGGTAAGTAAGCATGGCTGTGAAGTCGAAGTCCGACGCGCGTGCGCGTCGCCATGCCCGCCTTCGCAAGAAGGTCGTGGGCACGCAGGCGCGTCCGCGCTTGGTCGTGACGCGCTCGGCGCGCCACCTGTTCGTGCAGATCGTCGACGACAGCAAGGGCCACACCGTGGCCAGCGCCTCCACCTTGGAAGCCGACCTGCGTTCGTTCGACGGTGACAAGACCGCCAAGGCCCACAAGGTGGGCGAGCTGGTGGCAGAGCGCGCGAAGAGCGCCGGGATCGACGAGGTCGTCTTCGACCGCGGCGGCAACCGGTATGCCGGTCGCGTCGCCGCTGTCGCATCCGGCGCCCGCGAAGGAGGGCTGAACCTGTGAGTGACAACAAGGAGACCGAAGTGACCGCCGAGCAGTCCGCTCCCGAGCAGACCGCCGCGGGCACCGCCGGTGCCACCGCGGCGGGCGGGACCGAGCGCGAGTCCCGTCGTGGCGGTCGTGGCGACCGCAACTCCCGTGACCGGGGCGGCCGCGACCGCAACTCGCGCGACCGGGGCGACAACCAGTTCCTCGAGCGCGTGGTGACCATCAACCGCGTGTCGAAGGTCGTCAAGGGTGGTCGTCGGTTCAGCTTCACGGCCCTGGTGGTCGTCGGTGACGGCAACGGCGTCGTGGGTGTCGGCTACGGCAAGGCCCGGGAGGTGCCGCTGGCGATCTCGAAGGGCGTCGAAGAGGCCAAGCGCAACTTCTTCCGCGTGCCGCGAGTGCTCAAGACCATCCCGCACCCGGTGCAGGGTGAGGCCGCCGCCGGTGTCGTGCTGCTTCGTCCGGCCGCCGCCGGTACCGGTGTCATCGCCGGTGGTCCGGTGCGCGCCGTCCTGGAGTGCGCCGGCATCCACGATGTGCTCTCGAAGTCGCTGGGTTCGTCGAACACGATCAACATCGTGCACGCGACCGTCAAGGCGCTGCAGAGCCTCGAGGAGCCCCGCGCCGTCGTCGCCCGTCGCGGTCTGGACTATGACCAGGTCGTGCCGGCACGTCTGATTCGTGCCGAGGCGGCGGATGCCGCCGCCGCACGTGAGCAGAAGGTAGGTGCCTGATGGCGTCCCGTCTGAAGGTCACACAGACCAAGTCCAAGGTGAGCGAGAAGCAGAACCAGCGTGACACGCTGCGCAGCCTCGGTCTCAAGCGGATCGGCGACAGTGTCGTCCGTCCCGACGACGCGCAGACGCGCGGCTACGTCAAGACCGTCGCCCACCTCGTGAACGTTGAGGAGATCGACTAATGGCTGACAAGGCCGAGAAGACCGAGGCCGTCGAGGCCGAGAAGAAGGCTCCCGCCAAGAAGGCTGCCGCAGGGGCTGCACCGGCCAAGGCCGCAGCCGACAAGGCAGGCAAGGCCCCGAAGGCCGCCCCTGCGAAGAAGGCGACGGTGAAGAAGGATGTCGCACCCGCGCGTCCGGGTGTGCTCAAGGTGCACCACCTGCGGCCGACCCCCGGCGCCAACACCGCGAAGACCCGTGTCGGTCGCGGTGAGGGCTCGAAGGGCAAGACCGCCGGCCGCGGCACCAAGGGGACCAAGGCGCGCTACCAGGTGCGCCCCGGCTTCCAGGGCGGCCAGCTGCCGCTGCACATGCGTGCGCCGAAGCTGCGCGGGTTCAAGAACCCGTTCCGCGTCGAGTACCAGGTCGTGAACCTCGAGAAGCTCGCCGAGCTGTACCCGGCCGGTGGCGATGTGACCGTCGGCGACCTGGTCGCCAAGGGTGCGGTCCGTAAGAACGAGCGCGTCAAGGTGCTCGGCTCGGGCGACATCGCCGTGAAGCTGAACGTCGCCGTCGACAAGATCTCCGGCTCCGCCGAGCAGAAGATCGTCGCCGCCGGCGGCACCGTGGCACCCGCCGTCGCGGAGTAATACCTGGAAACGGGGTCGGAGAAGCAATCCTCCGGCCCCGTTTCGCATTTGGTTCCGCGACACGCACGACAGCCGTGCTGGGATACGCTGGTTGTCTGTGCGCACTTCGCGTGTGCCCTTTTCTGGAGGAATCCACTTGTTCAGTGCCATCACCCGGGTCTTCCGTACACCCGACCTGCGACGGAAGATCGGCTTCACGCTCGCGATCATCGTGCTGTACCGTCTCGGCGCGCACATCCCGACCCCGTTCGTCGACTTCGGCAACGTCCAGGAGTGTCTGAAGTCCAGCGGCAGCACGCAGGGCCTGCTGTCGATGGTGAACCTGTTCTCCGGCGGTGCACTGCTGCAGCTGTCGATCTTCGCCCTCGGCGTGATGCCGTACATCACCGCAGCGATCATCGTGCAGCTGCTGCGCGTGGTCATCCCGCACTTCGAGACCCTCTATCAGGAGGGCCAGTCCGGCCAGGCCAAGCTCACCCAGTACACCCGCTACCTGACCATCGCGCTCGCCCTGCTGCAGTCGACCACGCTGGTCACGGTGGCCCGCAGCGGGCAGCTGTTCGCCGGGTCCAGCGCTCCGGCGTGCCAGCAGGTGCTCACCAACGACGCGTGGTGGGCGCAGATGCTGATGATCATGGTGATGACCGCCGGCACGGGTCTGATCATGTGGTTCGCCGAGCTCATGACCGAGAAGGGTGTCGGCAATGGCATGTCGATCCTGATCTTCATCTCGATCGTCGCCACCTTCCCGGCCGCGATGTGGTCGATCCGCCAGTCGCAGGGCTTCGAGGTCTTCCTGCTGGTGCTGGCCATCGGCATCGTGATCATCGCGCTGATCGTGTTCGTCGAGCAGTCCATCCGGCGCGTGCCCGTGCAGTACGCCAAACGCATGGTGGGCCGCCGCACCTACGGCGGCACGAACACGTATATCCCGATCAAGATGAACATGGCCAACGTGATCCCGGTCATCTTCTCGTCGTCGCTGCTGTACATCCCGGCGCTGATCGCCCAGTTCAACCAGCCCGTGGCCGGGCAGGCTCCGGCAGGCTGGGTGGTCTGGATCAACAACTATCTGGTCAAGGGCGACCACCCGCTGTACTGGCTGATCTACTTCCTGCTGACCGTCGGGTTCACCTTCTTCTACGTCGCGATCACGTTCAACCCGGTCGAGATGGCCGACAACATGAAGAAGTACGGCGGGTTCATCCCCGGCATCCGCGCCGGCCGGCCCACCGCCGAGTACCTCGAGTACGTCATCAACCGCATCACGTCGGTGGGCGCCATCTATCTGGGTGTGGTCGCGCTGATCCCGCTGATCGCGCTGGCCACCGTCGGCGCCAACCAGAACTTCCCGTTCGGCGGCGCATCCATCATCATCATGGTCGGTGTCGGGCTCGAGACGGTGAAGCAGATCGACGCGCAGCTGCAGCAGCGCCACTACGAAGGGTTGCTCCGATGACCGCCACGGCCCGCCTGCTGATCGTCGGCCCGCAGGGCTCGGGCAAGGGCACTCAGGGCGCCCGCATCGCCGAGGCCCTCGGCATCCCGACCGTCTCGACCGGCGACGTGTTCCGCGCGAACATCGCCGCCGGTACCCCGCTGGGCGAGCAGGTCAAGGCGATCACCGCCGCCGGCGAGCTCGTCTCGGACGAGCTCACTGGTCAGATCGTGCGCGACCGCTTGGCGCAGGATGACGCCGCCGCGGGATTTCTGCTGGACGGCTACCCGCGCAACGTGGCGCAGGTGCGCGACCTGGACGGCTTCCTGACCGAGTTGGACGCGCAGCTGGACGCCGTCATCGAGCTCGAGGTGCCGCGCGCCGAGAGCATGGCGCGGCTGTCGCTGCGCGCGCAGCAGCAGGGCCGCACCGATGACACCGACGAGGCCATCGCCAAGCGGCTGTCGATCTACGAGCGCGAGACGGCGCCGATCCTGGATGTGTACCGCGAACGCGGCATCGTCGACCAGATCGACGGGGTCGGCACGCTCGACGAGATCACCGACCGCATCCAGGCCGCGCTGGCCGCCCGCGGTATCACCCGCTCGGCGGCCGTCTGATCGTGGCGCTTCGTCGCGGCATCTACAAGTCGCCCGCGCAGCTGCGCGGCATGATCGAGCCCGGCCTGATCACGGCCGCGTCGCTGGACGTCGTGCGCCCCCTGATCGTCGCGGGCACCACGACGCTGCAGCTGGATGCCGCGGCCGCCGCCGCGATCGCGGCGCGCGGCGCGATCTCGAACTTCCAGATGGTGCGCGGCTACCGGCACACCGTCTGCGTCTCGGTCAATGACGAGGTCGTGCACGGCATCCCCGGTGCGCGCGTGCTCGAGCCCGGTGACATCGTCTCCGTCGACTCCGGCGCCGAGTACCGCGGCTGGAATGGCGACTCGGCCATCACGGTGGTGGTGCCCGACCCGGACCGCCCCGACCTGGTCGCCGAACGCGTCGAGCTCTCGCGCGTGACCGAAGGGTCGCTGTGGGCCGGCATCGCCGCGCTGGCATCGGCATCCCACCTGGCCGAGGTCGGCTCCGCCGTGCAGGCGTACGTCGACGGATCGGGGCACGGCTACGGCATCCTGCGCGACTATGTCGGACACGGCATCGGTCGCAAGATGCACGAGTCGCCCGCGGTGTTCAACTACACGGTGCCGGAGCCGGGTCCCGAGATCCGGCCGGGGTTGGCGATCTGCATCGAGCCGATGATCGTGGCCGGCAGCGACGCGACGTTCGTCGGGGACGACGGCTGGACGGTCTCGACCGTCGACGGCACCGCCGGTGCGCACTGGGAGCACAGCATCGCCGTGCACGACGGCGGCATCTGGGTGCTCACCGCGCCCGATGGCGGGGCCGCCGGGCTCGCAGCGTTCGGGGTCACGCCCGTGCCGATCGCCTGATCCCGGCGAAGACCACAGCACGCTCACATCACTCACATAGCGTTTCCGGGCAAGATGGACCCATCCGGGTAGTGCCCAACCAATCGACGAGGAAAGATTCATGGCCAGCACTGTGCGCAAGACGAACTGGTTCGCCATCTGGGTGAGCGTGGCCGCCGTTGTGGTGCTGATCGCCGTCACCGGGGTCGTGATCGCGATCAACAACGCCGCGAGCACGCAGGCCGCCTCTCCGGGCGAGTCGCCGAGCGGATCGATCATCAACACCGACGCCGGCAGCGTCACGTTCGGTGATGGCAAGAACAAGGTCGACACCTACGTCGACTTCCTCTGCCCTTACTGCAACCACTTCGAGCAGGCTGAGGGCGCCACGATCAACCAGCAGGTGCAGGCCGGCAACGTCACCCTGAATGTGCACCCGGTCACGATCCTCGACAACGGCACCTCGCCGGCGGGCTACTCCAGCCGCGCGGCCAGCGCGTTCTTCGCGGTGGCGGCGGCCGACCCCGACAACGCGTATGCGTTCATGCAGGCGCTGTTCGCCAATCAGCCCGCCGAGCAGTCGGCCGGGCTCACCGACGACCAGATCGTCCAGATCGCCAAGTCGGCCGGGGTGAACGTGACCGACACCCTGGAGAAGACCATCAAGGCGAACACGTTCCAGAAGTACGCGCGGTCCAAGCAGCTGCCCGCCGCCGCGACCGGCACCCCGACGCTCGTGATCAACGGCACCATGACTCCGGTCACGTTCGACCCGCAGAAGGACATCCTGGCGAACCTGAAGTAGCCTGCGCGAAGCCGTGACGTTCGGCAGCGACGACGAGATCCCCCGGGCGCATGGTCCAGGGGATCTCGGCTCGGATGCGGCTGAACCGTCGGTCAGCCGCATCGTCCGGCTACGGGCGGGGGATGCTGATCACCGTCCCGTTGCTGTCGCCATCCGGGTCACTGTTGGAACCCGAGGCATAGACCGATGAGGACTCCACGACGTCGGTGACGGTGAACACGGTCGACGTGACGGACTGCCGAAGAGTGACGTTACCCAGCGTGCAGGTGCCATCGGCCGTCGTGGTGCAGGTCACCGTGCCTTTGTTGTCGGTGAACGTCCCACTGACGGTTGCCCCGGCGACGGCGACGCCGTTCTCGTCCAGCACCGTGGCCGTCACCAGTGGCTTCCAGTTCCGAGACGAGCTCGGGATGGTGACGTTGTCCAAGTCCCCGACGTGATACGTCACCGGCGTGGGCGTGGGCGTGGGCGCCGGACCGGACGGCTCGTTGAGCGTCAGAATCTTGATGCTCGGCGCTGTGGGGTCGCTGCTGACCGGCTGATTGAAGCTCGCCCCGGACTTGGTCACGCTGTACACATAGAGTTGTGTGCTGGTCTCCGAGTCGTCGAGGGTGAAACCACCGAGCGTACAGCTGCCGTCCGCCGCGGTGACGCATGTGTTCTGCTGCAGCGTTGCACCGGAATCGTCGCTGAATGTTCCGCTGACGGTGGTGTCGGGGGCGGGGTCGCCGGCGAGGTCCTTGATCGTGATGGTCGCTTGCGGCGCCCAGGTTGCCGTCGTAGAGGAAACACTGGTGTCGCGCACGCTGTCGATATGGATGAAGGACGCCATCGTGAGATTCGGGTCTGGGCCAGCGCACGGCCCGTTCTGGAAGTAATTCGGCGCGGTCTCGGCCAGGTTCACCTGGGTGTCGATGTTCTTCGGGCCGACCAGGTCATTCGAGCCCGTAGCGTAGAGGAGCTCGCTGTCGGCGTCGTACCAGACCTCCGGGCTGATGCCCCACTGCGTGAAGGATGTGCCGGTGCCGCTCCATACCGTGCAGACGAAGTCAGAGCCCGGCTTCATCACCAGAGGGGAATAGGTGCGACTGCCGAACACCGACGTGATGGTGTCGGGGCTGGAGACGGGGCCGGAGACCCGGTACGAGTGGGTGCTGCCGTCGGTGCCGGTGAAGGTCACCGAGGCGGTGCTCAGCGTGCTGAACTGGAACGTGCCCGAGGGCGCCGGACACCACGCGTCGGGATAGTCGGGGTAGACCTCGCACGTGGAGGTGTAGGTGCCGTCGGTGTTCATGGTGATCAGCCCGGTGCCGCCGTGCACGACGGTCCATTGCCCGTCGATGCTGGTCAGCGCCTGGGCAGGCTGCTGGGCGACCATCATCGCCAGGCCGACAGCCAGGGCGGAGGCCAGGGCGAGCCCTGCGGCCAGTCGTCTGCGGCCGAACCCGCGCCGTCCGGCGTCGGGGGGTTCGTCGTCGCCGGCGGCGCGGGGAATGCGTGCATTGAACATGATGTTCCTCTCAGTCCTGGCCAGGAGCGGAGTGCCGCTGTGTGCGGCATCGCTTCTAAGACCAATTAACTTGGTTTTTAGAGTGTATTCCCTTTGAAGGTTCTGTCAATACTGTTTGGTTATAGAATCTTGCCGTGATGGGCGACGAGTCTTCGCTGGATGCGGATGTGCTGGCCCGGCTGAGCACTCTGGACGATCCGGTGCGTCAGCGCCTGTACGCCTACGTGCGCGATTGCGATCAGCCGCCGGGCCGAGACCAGGCCGCCGAGGCCGCGGGGATCAGCCGCAGTCTGGCCGCCTACCACCTGGACAAGCTCGTGGATGCGGGCCTGTTGACCGTCGGCTACGCTCGACCGCCGGGACGCACGGGGCCCGGTGCCGGGCGCCCCGCGAAGATCTACTTCCGCGCGGATCGAGATCTCGCGCTGACCGTGCCGCCGCGTGACTATGAGCTGCTGGCGAGGCTGTTGGTCTCCTCGGTCGGACGGGATGCCACGGGGGCTGTGCGCGATGCGGTGAACCGAGCCGCCTACGACGCCGGCCACGACGCCGGTGCCGGCTCTCAGGGAGACCTGCTCGCCGTCTTGAGCAGGTGCGGATACCAGCCCCGCACCGCCGCAGACGACAGCATCGAGTTGTGCAACTGCCCTTTCCACGCGCTCTCCGAAGAGCACCGCGACGTCGTGTGCGGCCTCAACCTGCACCTGATTCAGGGCGTTCTCGACGGCGGGGCCCAGCAGCGGGCGCATGCCGAACCCTCGTTCCGCCCGAATCGCTGCTGCGTCGTCATCCACAACGCCCACCCCGACATGTAGTCGAAAAGACGTCGTCAATAACCAGATATAGTGGTACCGGCGGATCCGGCCTCGTCAAGTTGCCGAGACTTGGCTGGGGCACGTATACTAATTCTTTGGTGCCTTGCGCCTTCTTCGGCGTGTCCCCTGGTGGGATGCCGGCACCACCACCCCACCCACCGCAGATCGACCGGTCTGCAGAATCGATAGCGAGGCTATGGCGAAGAAAGACGGTGTCATCGAGATCGAAGGCACAATCTCCGAGGCCCTGCCCAACGCGATGTTCCGCGTCGAGCTGAGCAACGGACACAAGGTGCTCGCCACGATCTCAGGCAAGATGCGGCAGAACTACATCCGCATCATCCCCGAGGACCGCGTGGTCGTGGAGCTCAGCCCCTACGACCTGACCCGCGGCCGCATCGTCTACCGCTACCGCTAGACCGGTCGAGAAGTAACGGCCGTGCGTGCACGGTACGAAGACAGCGAACAGGAAACATCATGAAAGTTCAGCCCAGCGTCAAGGCCATGTGCGACCACTGCAAGGTGATCCGTCGTCACGGCCGCGTCATGGTGATCTGCAAGGCCAACCCGCGCCACAAGCAGCGTCAGGGTTGATTCGAAGCATCCGCTTCATCAACACAGGCAGGATCAGAACCCGCAAGGGGGGACACCTCGGGCGGAGGCCCGGGCACCGATCCTGCTCCACACCTCCACAACACTCCTAGGAGAAGCCGCATGGCACGTCTTGCCGGCGTCGACATCCCGCGCGATAAGCGCGTGGTGATCGCACTGACTTACATCTACGGAATCGGCCGCACTCGCTCGAACGAGATCCTGAAGGCGACCGAGATCGACGAGAACATCCGCGTCAAGGACCTGAGCGACGACCAGCTCATCACGCTCCGCGACCACATCGAAGGCACCTACAAGGTGGAGGGTGACCTGCGCCGCGAGGTCGCCGCCGACATCCGCCGCAAGGTCGAGATCGGCTCCTACGAGGGCGTGCGCCACCGTCGTGGCCTGCCCGTGCGCGGTCAGCGCACCAAGACGAACGCGCGCACCCGCAAGGGCCCCAAGCGCACCGTCGCCGGCAAGAAGAAGGCCGGCCGCTAGTAGCGCGCCCCCAGGTTTAGGAGAACAGACACATGGCACAGGCCAAGACCGCCGCGCGCAAGCCGCGCCGCAAAGAGAAGAAGAACATCGCGCTGGGCCACGCCCACATCAAGTCGACGTTCAACAACACGATCGTCTCGATCACCGACCCGTCCGGCGCCGTGATCAGCTGGGCGTCCTCGGGTGGCGTGGGCTTCAAGGGCTCGCGCAAGTCGACCCCGTACGCGGCCGGCATGGCCGCCGAGTCGGCCGCCCGTCAGGCCGCCGAGCACGGCGTCAAGAAGGTCGACGTCTTCGTGAAGGGTCCGGGTTCGGGCCGCGAGACCGCGATCCGCTCGCTGCAGGCCGCCGGCCTCGAGGTGGGCTCGATCCAGGACGTCACGCCGCAGGCCCACAACGGGTGCCGCCCGCCCAAGCGTCGCCGCGTCTGACATTTCGCACACCGGATGCCTCGTGTGGAGGCATCCGGTCACGCTTCGGGATGCCCCGGCATGAGGCATCCCCTGGACAAAACTCAACACACCTCATCAACTGCACGTGTCAAATAGCGGGCACGTCGCACGAAAGGAACACATAGTGCTCATTGCACAGCGTCCCACCCTCACCGAGGAGAAGATCGGGGAGTTCCGCAGCCGCTTCGTCATCGAGCCGCTGGAGCCCGGCTTCGGCTACACGATCGGCAATGCGCTGCGTCGCAGCCTGCTCTCCTCGATCCCGGGAGCCGCGGTCACCAGCATCCGCATCGACGGCGTGCTGCACGAGTTCAGCACCATCCCCGGTGTCAAGGAGGATGTCACCGAGATCATCCTGAACATCAAGCAGCTGGTCGTCTCGAGCGAGCGCGACGAGCCGATCACCGCGTACCTGCGCAAGACCGGCGCCGGTGAGGTCACCGCCGCCGACATCTCCGCCCCCGCCGGTGTCGAGGTGCACAACCCCGAGCTGGTCATCGCGACCCTGAACGACACGGCGCGCTTCGAGCTGGAGCTGACGATCGAGCGCGGCCGCGGTTATGTCTCGGCCACGCAGAACCGCAACGAGTACGCCGAGGCCGGCCAGGTGCCGATCGACTCGATCTATTCGCCGGTGCTCAAGGTCAGCTACCGCGTCGACGCGACCCGCGCCGGTGAGCGCACCGACTTCGACAAGCTGGTGCTGGATGTCGAGACCAAGGCGTCGATCTCGCCGCGCGACTCGGTCGCCAGCGCCGGCCGCACCCTGACCGAGCTGTTCGGCCTGGCCCGCGAGCTGAACGTCGACGCCGAGGGCATCGAGATCGGCGCAGCGCCGGTCGAGACCGTCGCCTCGACCGAGCTGTCGATGCCGATCGAGGACCTCGACCTGTCGGTGCGTTCGTACAACTGCCTCAAGCGCGAGGGCATCAACACCGTCTCAGAGCTGGTCGCCCTCTCTGAGACGCAGCTGATGAACATCCGCAACTTCGGTCAGAAGTCGGTCGACGAGGTGCGCGACAAGCTCGTCTCGCTCGGCCTGTCGCTGAAGGACTCCGTGCCCGGTTTCGACGGCGCGCACTTCTACGGCGGGTACGACGACGACACCGAGACCGCCTGATCGATTTTCACACTGGAGTAACTGAGAATGCCTAAGCCCACGAAGGGTCCCCGCCTCGGCGGCGGTCCCGCCCACGAGCGCCTGCTGCTGGCGAACCTCGCTGCGGCCCTGTTCACGCACAAGTCGATCAAGACGACCGAGACCAAGGCCAAGCGCCTGCGCCCCGTTGCCGAGCGGCTGATCACGTTCGCCAAGCGCGGCGACCTGCATGCGCGTCGTCGCGTGCTCGGCGTCATCGGCGACAAGAGCGTGGTGCACACGCTGTTCACCGAGATCGCGCCGCTGGTGGCCGACCGTGAGGGCGGCTACACGCGCGTCACCAAGGTCGGCAACCGCAAGGGCGACAATGCGCCGATGGCCGTGATCGAGCTCGTGCTCGAGCCCGTGACCAAGAAGTCGACGCCGGTCGCCAAGTCCAAGAAGGCCGCTGCTGCTCCGGCTGAGGAGGCCCCCGTCGAGGAGGTCGCCGAGGCCGAGACTCCGGCTGAGGACGCCGTTGAGGCGCCCGTCGAGGCTCCGGCCGAGGACGCCGCCGCTGCGTCTGAGGCGCCTGCCGAGACTGAGGCGCCTGCCGACGAGGCCGCTGCCGACGAGAAGTCCGAGTAGCGTCACTGCCTGTCACAGACCCGCGGGCTTCGGCCCGCGGGTCTGTTGCATGTGCGGCGGGGGCAGCCCCGAGGGGCGGAAGGACGTCGGGCGCGAACTGTGCCGTCGCCGACGGCTATCGCACGATCTTGCGCAACTGGCGTGAGATGACGACGGCCAGCACCAGGGCCGCCCCATAGAAGACCTGCTGCACGTAGTTCTGCGCGCCCAGTATCTGCAGCCCGGTCACGCCGGTGGCCAGGAAGAATACGGCGATGCCCGCGCCGAAGGCGTTGAAGCGTCCCGGCTTGATGCTCGTCGCGCCCAGGAACGCCGCGGCATAGGCGGGCAGCAGGTAGGCGACGCTCGCGGTGGGGTCCGCCGACCCGGTCGTGCCCAGCAGGAAGATGCCGGCCAGCCCGGCCACCAGACCGGCCAGGGTGAACGACCACCAGCGCATCCGGACCACCCGGATGCCGCTGAGAAGCGCCACTTCGCGGGACTGCCCGACGAACGCCGCCCGCAACCCGAGCGGCGTGAACGTCGAGACGTACCAGACGATGAGCATGATGATCACGCCGTAATAGAACTCGAGTGGGATGCCCAGCAGCGTGTTCGAGAACGTCCATGCCGACAGCGACTCGGAGACTCCGGTGACGGTGGATGAGCCGGCGAGGAAGAAGATGATGCCCGTGTAGACGGACCCGGTGCCCAGCGTGACGATCAGGGCGTCGGAGTCGAAGTACACGACGAACAGGCCGTTGAGGAACCCGGCGGCCAGCCCGGCGAGCACGCCGACGCCGATCGCCGGGAGGATCGCCCATTTGGCCTCGACGTTGAGGACTCCGGCGACCATGCTGCTCAGCCCCATGATGCCGCCCAGAGACAGGTCGAAATCCCCGACGATCGACGGGATCAGCACCGCCATCACCAGGACGAACAGCACCGACTGGGATCCGAGGATGTTCGCCACATTGCTCCAGGTGAGGAACACGTCCGGGCGGAGCGCGCCGAACACGATGAACATGAGAACCAGCGCCATCGGCAGCGCCAGCTGCTCGGTTCGGCCGCCGAGCGACATCCGTGGTCTGCGGAGGGAGAGGTCGGAGGGGCGCGGCGTCGCGGCGTCCGCGCGGTGGTCGTCCGTCGCCTTCTTGGTGTCCTTCGTTGCTTGTGACATGAGATCCGCTTTCGTTGCGAGAAGAGAAGGGAGTTCGTCGACGTCGTCAGGCCGGCGTGCCGAGGGTCGCACCGGGGCTGGTGAACACGGCGGTGTTGAGGTTGTCTTTCGTGAGCCGCTCACCGGATAGCTCGGACGTCACCCTCCCGTCCACCAGCACCAGCACCCGGTCGCAGACGTTGGCGAGCTCTTCGAAGTCGCTGGACACCCACAGGGTCGACATCCCCGTCTTCGACGCCTGCTGGAGCAGCTCGTAAATGGCCGCCCGGGCACCGACGTCGACGCCCTGGGTGGGCTCGTGGAGCAGCAGCAGGCGCGGACCGATCTCCAGCCACTTCGCGATGACGACCTTCTGCGCGTTGCCGCCGCTCAGCTTGCCCATCAGGGCACCGGGATCGCGCGGACGCACCCCGAATCGGTCCAGTATCCCGTGGACGAGTTCGCGGAGAGCGCTCAGTCGCAGTCGGCCGAAGGTGGCGAACTTATCGGCGACCAGGATGACTGAGTTCTCGGACACGGTCAGCGTCGGCACCATGCCGTCGCGGCGCCGATCGGCCGGGACCAGCCCGATTCCGCGGGCGACGGCAGAGGGAGGCTCGGTCTCGCCGATCTGGAACGTGGCGTCGTCCAGCCGCATCGTGCCGTGATCGGCTCGTCGTGACCCGAACAACAGGTAGGGCACCTCTTCGGCGCCCGAACCCAGCAGGCCCGCCAGGCCCACGGTCTCGCCGCCTTGCAGGGTGATGTCGACACCGCGGAGCTGGCCTCCGGCCAGGCCCTGCACCGCGCATCGTGCGGGGGTGCCCGCGACGCTCGTGGATGTCCGCCCGCCGCCGCCCGTCCGGTCGGTCCCGTCCTGGGCCGTCCCGACGATGAGCTCGACGAGCCGCTCGCTGTCGACGCCGGCCATGGGCTGGTCGCCGACGATCTCGCCGTCACGCAGTACGACGACCCGCTCGCAGAGCCGTTCCACTGCCGACAGGTCGTGGGAGATGAAGACGCAGCTGGCGCCCCCGGCGACGACCTTCCGGACCAGGCCGAAGAGGAACTCGACTTCGTCTTCGGGCAGGAACACCGTCGGTTCGTCCAGGAACAGCACCGATCCCTCGGCGCTGTTGCTCTCCCGGTACGAGCGCAGGTCCTCAGCGGCGCGCGCGATCGCGACCAGCGCCTGTTGGAGCGGCGCCAGGTCACGGACGAGGGCGCCCGGATCGAGGTCGACGTCGTACGAGGCGAGCAGGTCCCGGATCCGGCGGTCCTCCGCCCGCCAATGGATCGGCCGGTGGGATGCCGTGATCCGCGCGTCGCCGATGAGGAAGTTCTCAGTGACCGACAGCGTGCGGACCAGACCGAGGTCCTGGTGCACGAAGCTCAACCCGAGCTGACGGAACTGGCCCCCGGCCAGGGGAAGTGCGACCTCCCGGCCGTTGACGAGGAGCCGGCTGCCGTCTTCCGGCACGTTCACGCCGGCCAGCACCTTCACCAGTGTTGATTTCCCCGAGCCGTTCTGACCCACCAGCGCAACGATCTCCTGCGGCCAGACGCGGAAGTCAACGTCATTGAGCGCGGTGAACAGACCGAAGCGTTGGGTCAGACTCCGCAGCTCGAGGGCCGGGACCGTTGCGGCCCCGGCACTCGATGCGTTCATCACTGATCCAGCCAGAGGCTCTCGTAGTCCTTCGGGTACTCGGTGCCGTAGCCGTACCCGACGCTGGCATCTGCGGACTCCTTGTAGCTGTCAGGCGTGAAGATCCGCATGCCGTCTGCCTCCATCCACGGGTCGGGGGTGGCGACTCCGCTGACCACCCGGAACATCAGGTCGGCTGCGGAGTACGCGCGCCAGCTCACCGATGAGGCGACGTTGGTCATCATCTTGTTGTCTGCCGCTCCCATCTGCGCGATGTACTCTGCAGTTCCACCGGTTGCGCCATAGATGCGGACGTTCTTGTTGCCGGAGCCCTTGATGGCTGCCTCGATCGGCGGCACCGCATCGAAGGTGGCCATGATGACGGTGATATCCGGGTTCGCCGTGAGGGCGGACGCGACGGCGGGCTGCAGTTTGGTACCCCATTCGGGTGAGGGCACGTTGATCGAGGTGATCTTGCACCCCGGGCAGTTGTCGGCCACGAGCTTGTGGAACGCCTTACTCATCACGACGCTGCTCGGGATGTCGTTGGAGGTCCATTCCAGGAAGTGGATCGGCTTGCCATTGGCCGCCAGGAACGCGAGCCCCGCTGCGGCGATGTACGGGCGGCCTTCACCGATGTCCGTGGACGCGGTCACGATCCCGTCGTTGGGTGTCTTCAGGTCGGCATCCCCCAGTCCGGAGTCGATGACGGCTACGCCCGCCGCCTTTGCCGCCTCGATCTGCGGCTTGATCAGGTTCGGATCGATGCCGCACACCAACACGAGTGCTGCGTACTTCTGGCTCGTCGCCTGCTGCACACCCGGGATCCACGCCTGCGGGCCGCCGGCGTTGTCGAAGACCGTGGCCTTCATCCCCACCGACTCGGCAAGCTTGGCGGTGTTCTTCGCGATCGCCTCACAGGGGGGGAGCTGGCTGGCCGTGGGCATGACCATGACCTTCTTTCCCTTCAGCGACGCAACGCTGAACGCGGGCCCGGGGGCCACGAATTTCGGCACGCCTGTGTACTCAGCGGCGAGCTGCTGCATGCTCGCCAATTGCGTCTTGGTCGGGCCGCCCGACGCGGCGTCGGCCCCCGGCACCGCCGAACCGCCGGACGAACACGCCGTCAACGCGATCAGACAACCGGCCGCGGCAGCGATCAGCCACGGCGTCCTCCACTTTTTCGATGTCAACAACGACATGTGACTCTCCTGAACTCTTATGTACTCCAATGGCCTTCGGGCTGTGGGACCGCGGGATCACTCACACGTCATATGGCATCACCCCGCAGATGTTCTTGTCGTTACCGGGTCGCCATACGTAACGGTCAGTCCATGAGCACGGATGTGCGCGTGATCAACTCGTCCAACGTCAGATCGCGGGAGTCGTAGAAGCGCAGTCAATCCATCGAACCGGCGCACGCATCCATGCCAGCAAGCGCTCTAGGGCGGCTTTTCCTCATCGTGGACCTCTGAAGAAGCCCAGGCCGAGAGCTTTTCACAGCGCGAAAGACAAGCTGCGGTTCGGGCGCGCCCGGCTCAGGCGGCTGCGGCGTCCGCGGGCAGCTCGGCGCCCAGCTGCGCGGCGCGCAGCATCATCCGCTCGCGCTGCTGCGCCTGCGCCAGCTGCAGCGCCGCGATCGCGTCGGCGACGACGCTCGCGAAGATGCGCCCACCGGCCTCGCCGGGGTGGATGTGGTCGCCGGCGAGCAGGTTCTCGTGCGGACGGATCGCGGCCGACCAGTCCGCGATGTGCGCGTGCGGGTGGCCTTCGGCGAACGCGGTCAGGGTCTTGTTGACGCCGGCGATCCATGAGCGGGGCGCGAACGCGGTGACCAGCACGAGGCGGCGCTGCGGACCGATCGCGGCCATGACCTCGTCGAGCAGGTGCGGTGCGATCGCGCCGTTGGTGCCCAGGCCCAGCACGACGTACTCGCGCAGCGCGCCGCGGTCGGCCAGCTTGCGCAGCATCCCGGGGGCGACCCACATCGACCGCGACACCTTGGCGTCGATGTGGATGCCGGGGTACCGCGCCATCAGAGCCGGCGCCGAGGCCAGCATGACCGAGTCGCCGATCGCATCGATCTGGCGGCCGTCGACGACCGCCCGCAGGGTGGCCGGCGCATCGCCGGCGCCGTCGGCCTGTCTGGCGTCGGCCGGGGCGCCTTCGGGCAGCAGCGGCGGCCGCGGTGCGGCGTTGTCGGCCAGGGCCCGCCGTCCGGCGGCGACGACCAGCTGACCGGATGACTCCGCAGGGGCCGCGGCGATCGCGGCGGTCGTGCCGGCCAGCACGAGGGCGCCGGCCAGC
This sequence comes from Microbacterium kribbense, assembly GCF_039537285.1. Classification (NCBI taxonomy): domain Bacteria; kingdom Bacillati; phylum Actinomycetota; class Actinomycetes; order Micrococcales; family Microbacteriaceae; genus Microbacterium; species Microbacterium kribbense. Next base: position 25,809 of record NZ_BAABAF010000005.1, read on the forward strand.
ACCATGCCGAGCGCCTTCGTGCGCGCGGCTGCGGAATGGCCGCCGAGGTATCCGCCCAGGCGGCGCAGCGACCCGCGGAGGCCGAGTCGGCGCACCGGCTGCTCGACGAACCGGTACGACAGCGCCGCCAGCAGCACGGTCAGCACGAGCACGACCAGTCCGATCCACACCGGCACGTCATCGGCGCCGGCGTTCACGCCGACCCCGGCGGCCACCAGCACGAGCACCGGCCAGTGCCACAGATAGAGGCCGTACGACCGGTCGCCGATCCAGCGCAGCGGCGGCACGTCCAGCGCCCGTCCGATCCACGACCCGGGCACGGCGCCGGCCACGACGGCGACGGCCGCGACGATCGAGCCGGCCAGCAGAGTGCCCGGAAAAGTCGCGGCATCCGGCATCTCGGGCAGCAACGCGATCGCGAACAGAGCCGCGACCGCGGCCACCCCGACGATGCCGCCGGTCCAGCGGGTGCGCCGCCGCAGCATCCATGCCGGCGCGTCCGACAGCACCCGCTGCAGGCCGACCGCGAGGGCGACGCCCAGCAGCAGCCCGAACGCGTGCGTGTCGGTGCCGAAATAGGCACGGGTGGCAGAGCCGGCGCCGCTGCTGACCACGGTCGCCATCCACGCCGCCGACGCGCCGGCCAGCACCAGCGCGACCATGGCCCGGGCCCATCTGCGCGGCACGAGCAGCAACAGTGGCAGCACGAGCGGCCAGACCACATAGAACTGCTCTTCGACGGCCAGTGACCACAGGTTGCGCAGCAGCTCGGGCGTGTCGGCCGAGAAATAGTCCGCGCCGCCGGCGGCCGAGACCCAGTTGTAGCTGAAGGTGCCGGCGCCCAGCACCTGCCGGCCGAGCCTCACCAGCACGTCGCCGCCGACGAACCACGCCCACGTCGCGGTGGCGGTCACCAGCAGCGCCAGCGCCGGCAGCAGGCGCCGGGCGCGGCGACGCCAGAATGCGACCAGCGCGATGCGACCGGTCGCGGCGCGTTCGCGCAGCAGCAGCGAGGTGATCAGAAATCCGCTGATCACGAAGAACACGTCGACGCCGATGAAGCCCGATTTCAGCCATCCGCCGGGGAACAGGTGGTAGACGACCACCAGCGCGACGGCGATCGCGCGCAGGCCGTCCAGCCCCGCGAAGCGGGCATGCGGACGCACGGGAGTGAAAGGCTCTGTCATGGCTCCAGGCGGGGAGTGGGGATGCCTCCAGTGTACGGTCGCGGCCTGGGAGCGAGGTGCCGGGCCGGCGGTGGTTCAGCGGCGGTCCGGTGGTCGTTCGACGGCCGTTCACCGGAGCCGTTCACCGCTGCCGGTCCGACGCCTGTTCGGCGGGCGGGGGGCACGTGCGACGCGGCCGCGCGAGCGGCGGCTCGCTAGGCTGGCAAGGTGCGGATCCGCCTCGACATCGCCTATGACGGCATGCACTTTCGCGGGTGGGCGCGCCAGCCGGGGCTGCGCACCGTGCAGGGCACGATCGAGGCGGCGCTGGCCCGTATCCTCGGGGGTGAGCCGCGGCTGGTCGTCGCCGGGCGCACGGATGCCGGCGTGCACGCCCGCGGTCAGGTCGCCCACCTCGACCTGGACGACGCCCAGCACGAGCGGCTGTTCGCGCGCACCCGGCGCGATGGCGCCGAAGATCCGGTGCAGCGCTTGGCGCATCGGCTGCGCGGCGTTCTGGGCGGCTATCCCGACGTCACGGTGCACCGTACGTCGGAAGCGCCGAACGGCTTCGACGCGCGCTTCTCGGCCGTCTGGCGGCGCTATGAGTACCGCGTGGCCGACGACGTCGCCGGCTACGACCCGCTCGAGCGCGCACGCACGACGACGGTGCACGCGCGCCTGGATGCTCGGGCGATGGATGCCGCGGCCCGTTCCCTGCTCGGACTGCACGATTTCGCGGCCTACTGCAAGCCACGCGAGGGCGCCACCACGATCCGCACCCTGCTCGAGTTCGACTGGCGCCGCGACCCGGCCGGCGTGCTGGTGGCGAACATCAAGGCCGACGCGTTCTGCCATTCGATGGTGCGCGCGATGGTCGGCGCATGCGTCGCGGTGGGGGAGGGCAGGCTGACGGTGCCCGATGCCGCGACGCTGCGTGACGCGGGGGAGCGCACCAGCGCCTTCCCGGTGCTCGCCGCCCGCGGCCTGACCCTCGTCGAGGTCGGCTACCCGGCCGACGACCTGCTGGCCGCCCGCGCCGAGCAGACTCGTGCCCGTCGCGACGCCGAGTGAGGCGCGGCCGGGTCAGCGAGCGACGCGGGTGACGGCATCCCCCGACCACACATACGTCGCCGACGTTGAAGCCGCGATCGCGACAGGGCCGGTGGTGGATGCCCTGGAGGCGCATCCGATCGAGGTGCCGGTGCCGTCGCTGCCGGAGAACAGGGCGATGGCGACGCCGTCGCAGCCCGTCACACCGCTCTGGGCCACCACGATGTCGGTGCCCGAGATGCCCAGCGCGACCGCGCCCGGGGCATCCAGCTTCGTCCAGGTATCGCCGCTGCGCACATAGGCGTCACCGTCGCACAGCACCGTGATGACGCTGCCGGCGGCGCGCAGGCCGCGCGCGTCGGGGCACGGCGCGGCGAAGTCGTCGCCGGGTGAGACGATCTTCGCGGCGTCGTCGAGCGCGAGGTAGCGGGCGGGGTCGAGCGACTTGCTGTTGGGCTCCCAGTACTTGCCGGCGGTGAAGCTGCGCAGTCCGGTCGGCGTGCAGTCGGCCCCGAGCGCGGCTACCATCTCGGCGCCGTCCTTGCCCAGGGGGTCGAGTGAGGCGACCTGGGCGATACCGCGGTAGCGCGGGGTGATGTCCTTCCACGTCTTGCCGCTGTCGATCGAGCGCTGCACGAGCGGCTCCACCGTTCCGCACGAGCCGGCGGTCGCGCGCCATAGCGCGTCTGTGGTGGCGATGATGAAGCGCTGGTCGGCGCGGGCGGCCGGCGTCACCGTGGGCGTGGGCGTGGGCGCCGGCGTCGCGCTCGGAGTGGTCGGCGTGCCGACCGGGCCGCCCGGGCCGCCCGGCGCCGGGTTGTCCGGCGTGTCGTCGCGCAGCAGTGCGAACGCCGACAGCAGCACGACGAGCACGGCGAGCACGATGAGGCCGACGATCGCCCAGCTCCTTCGTGTCATGGCGCGCACCCCAGTTTGTGCCATGACTACCGTCCCGTGCCGTCCGGCGGGATCACGCGCACCGGCGGCGCCGTGACGCGCTGCGCCGGCGGCTGCTCCGCGCGCTTCGTGAGCAGCTGGTCGGAACGCCGTGCGGCGGGTTCGACGGGTTGTGCCGCCGGCTGCCCCACACGGCGCGCAGTGGGCTGTTCGGCACGTGGCACGGCCGGCTGTCCGGCACGCTGGGGCGGCTCAACGCACTGCGCGGCGGGCTGTTGCGCGGGCGGCTGCTCTGCGCGCTGGACCGGCGGCTCTGCGCGCTGGGCGGGCGGCTCTGCGCGCTGGGTGAGCGGCGACTCGGTGCGCTGCGTGGCGCGCCGTGGACGGGCGGCCGCCGTGTCGTCTGCCTGAAGCGGCGTCAAGAGGTCGTCGAACGCCGACCGCTGGCGGGCGGCCGCGGGTGCGGCAGGCGCTGGCGTCGCGGTTGCGGCGCCCTCGGCACCCGCACTCGTACCATGACCCGCGCCCCGCCCGGCGCGCGACGGCTGCGGCGGCATGACGGCCGCCCGGGTCGCGCCGCCGCGACGGCGCGCGCCGGGCCGCGCGTTGGCGAGCCTTTTGCGCTCGCGCAGCGTCTCTTCGTGCGCATAGCCGTAACCGTACGTGTAATAGGCGTCGGGGCCCCGTGTGGCCACCATGGTCAGCGTGATGCCGGCGACCTTCGCCCCGACCGTCTCGAGACTGTCGATGGCGCCGCTGAGCTGATGCTGGTTCGTACGTCCGGCCGCCACCACGATGATCGCGCCGCTGGTCGCCTTGGCCAGGATCGCACCGTCGGTCACCGGCAGCAGTGGCGGGGCGTCGCACAGCACGACGTCGAAGTCGCGCTCGAGCACCGCCAGCAGCGTGCGCATCTGGTCCGAACCGAGCAGCTCGCTGGGGTTCGGCGGAATCTTTCCGGCCGGCAGCACATAGAGGCTGCGGCCGCCCCACGGCAGCATCACATCGCCCACTCGCGCGCGGCCGATCAGGACGTCGGTCAGGCCTGCGCCACCCTCGATGCCGAGGTATTCGGCGACCTTCGGCTTGCGCAGATCGGTGTCGAGCAGGGCGACCTTCTTGCCGGCGTCGGCCAGAGCGATGGCGAGGTTGATCGACGTGGTCGACTTGCCCTCGGATGGCATGCTCGAGGTGACCACGAAGCTGGACCGTCCGCCCATGTCGAGAAACTGCAGGTTCGTGCGCAGCGTGCGGAACGACTCGGCGCGCGGGCTGAGCGGGTCCACGTGCACGATCAGCGGACGCTCGGGCGCCTTCGGGTCGTTGGCGATCGCACCGATGATCGGGGCATCCGTCACCTGCTCCACGTCGCGCGGAGTGCGCAGGCGAGTGTCGAGCACGGTGCGCAGCACCGCGTAGCCGATGCCCAGCGCCAGGCCGACCAGAAGTCCGAGCGCGAGGTTCAGCGGCACGTTGGGACTCGACGGCAGCAGCGGGGCGGTCGCGTCGCGCACCGTGGTCAGACGCACCAGGCTCTGCGTGCCGGCGTTGGGCGATTCGACCTTCTCGACCGCGGTGGTCAGGCTCGCACCCAGCGCATTGGCGATGTCGGCCGCCTGAGTCGCGTTCGACTCGGTCACCGTGATCGTGATCAGCGTCGTGTTCAGCGGGCTCGAGACTGCGATGTGCTCTGCCAGCTTGTCGGCGGTGGTGTTCAGGCCGAGCTTCTCGATCACGGGGGCGACCACCAGCGGGGTGCTCACGAGGTTCGTGTAGGTGTTCACTCGGGCGAGCGTGAAGCTGTTGCCCTGCTGCAGGTCTTGCACCGAGCTGTCGCTCTGGGTCGAGACGAACACCGTGCTGGATGCCTCGAACTGCGGCGTGCGCGTCAGCGAGAAGACCGCCGCGGACCCGAGCCCCAGCAGGGTGATCAGGATGATGGCGATCCAGTTCTTGCGCAAGATCCGGATGTAGTCGGTGAGCTCCATGCTGCCTTTCAGGGCGTGTCCCCAGGTCACGTCTTGTGGTGAGTGTTCCAGATGGTGAACAGGTCAATCCTGCCACAGCGTGCTGTGGCTTCTCAGAACAGAGTGGGGAACAGGTGCGGCGGCTCCTCAGAGTGGGCGTGTCAGCCCTCGGCGGTCAGCGCCCGACATGAGTCGGCGATGGTCACCGGCGTGTCGGTGACGGTCGGGGTGTGCCGCACTGAGATGGGCCCCAGCGCGCCCTTGGGCAGCGTGCTGGTGAACGACACCGTGTGCGTCTTTCCCATCGGCACTATGACCGTCACGCTCTGGACCGACCGGCCCTGTTCGGTGCCAGAGCGGGCCAGGCTGGCGATGTCGCCGCCGGTCCTGGTGGCACTGATGGGCGCATCCGGCGGCGAGAAATAGAGCACGTCCATGAGCATCGAGGTGCGCGGCTGACCGTATAGACGGTCGCGCCAACCCAATGTGTAGCTGGAGAAGTTGCCGTTCGGGATGGTGTTGGTGATGGCGATGGATGTCGTCACGGTGCGCGCCGCCGCATCACAGGTCACTTTCACGCTGCTGGTGAGCCAGTACTGCAGCTTGCCGATGGTGTAGTCGTTGAGGAACACGCCGACCTCGGTGTTCTTGGTGTTGCTGCTCAGCATCTCGCCGTCGATGCCGGCTTCGACTGCCAGTGCCTGCTCATCTTTGTGCGCGAACCAGGCGTACAACCGTTGCTGGTCCGCCGCTTTGGCCAGCTGGTCGAACATCTGCACCGGGTCCCAGTTGCCGGCGGTCACCTTCTCGAACACCGCCGAGGCGACAGCCGCGAAATAAGCGTCGGACTGCGTTCCGCGCGGGAAGCGCTCGTAAGCATCGCTGAGCACGGTCTTGACCACGTTCTTCGACGTAAGGGTGTCGCCGGCCACCTTCACCGGGCCGGTGACCTTCAGCATCTCGGACAGCACGACCGGGTCGAGCGAGATCACGCCGTCGAGCTTCTGCGCGCTGGTGGCTTTCCAGAGGCCGCTGAACAGCTTCGCCGCAATGGGGAAGTTGGGGGTGCGCGTGTAGTTCTGCGAGTACAGCGTGGTGTCGGACGGATAGATCTTGAGCATCGACCCCGGCAGCTTCACATATTGGTGACGCACGGTGCCGGCAGCATAGAACGTGAGCGAGTTGGCCTGGTCGACCAGCGTGATGTGTCCCTTGTCGACCCGGATCTGGGCGGTGGCGGCCGCGTTGCCGCCGGTCGCGCGTATCTCGGCCAGGTTCTGGAAGATCAGCAGGTAGTTGCGCGGGCCCTCGGAACCGGCCATCGGCAGCAATGTGGGCAGCACCCGTTGCACGGTCTTCAGGGCCGGGGTGGCCTGGTCGATGATGTCGAGCAGGCCACCTATCGAATCATTCACATAGGGAAGCAGCTTCGATCGGTCGATGGTCGAGACCATCGCGTGCGCGCTCGCGAACGCGTCGATGACGCCGGGTAGGGATCGTTGCGCTTCCACGAACGGCCTCAGGTCGATGCCGCCGCCCTTGAGCTTGAGTTTGGCCGGTTGCAGCGTCGCCATCAGCTGCATCGCCGGCGGCAGCGCGCCGTCGACGAGGATGTCGGCGGCCTGAGTCGTCTTCTGCACGGCGCTGATGTTGGCGCCGATCCATGGGATGCGCGTGGCGAAGTCCCACAGCCCGCCGCTGGTGGTCTTCAGGGCGCTCGCCGTGAGCGTCTTGATCTCGCCCGCAGTGCGGTTCAGCCCAGCGGCGTCGTTCTTCCTGACCATGGCCGGAACCAGCGTGATCTTGTCTTTCGCGGCGGTCAGATCGGCTCGTGCGCTGTCGGCCTCATGGAGGAACTGCGCAGCGATTGCGATGCTCGCGATGATTGCGATCACTGCGATGCTGCCGAACGTCCACCACGCCCAGCGATGGCGGCGGCGCGGGCGCGGGGCGCGGCGGCGCGACGAGTCGTGGGCAAAGTGGGGCGAGGTCACCAGGTGATCGTATCGGCGCCGGCGTACGGACGGCTGAGAGAATCCCCACCATGGGCGGGCGTCGACGCGCTGCGCGCAGGATGCCACTCAGGCGAGCGCTGCTTCGGACGCGCTGTGTCGGGATGCCACTCAGACGAGCGCCGCGCGCAGCACCCGTTCGACGACGTCCAGCGCGGGCACCAGCTCCAGCGCCGACTGCTCATAGGTCTCCCACGACCGGCCGTACGGGTCGACCACGTCGTCCTCGCTGGGATCGGCCGGCGGCGGCGTCAGGCCGCGGTGCGAGGCGACCAGTGCCGCGGCAGCGCGCACGCGGGCCGAGGCATCCGCCCCCGCCGCATCGGCGGCGCGGTGCAGATCGTCGTCGGAGATGTCAGCGGCCAACCGCGCGAATTCGCGCACCGTGAACGCGGCGCGCATGCGCGAGGGGGCGAGCTCGACGATCTCGCGGCGGTGGTCGCGCGCCATCGCGAAGATCAGGTCGGGTGTGGTCATGTCGGCTTCGGCGAGCATTCGCGAGCGGTGTGCGGCGGCGGCGTCCGGATCCACCCCGAGCGCCTTCGCGATGGCCTGCGCTTCGACCGGCATCGCAGCTTGGTGCATGCCGTGCGTGCCGGCGCTGCGCACGTGGACGCCGAGGTCGGCCAGGCGAGTGGCCAGCAGCAGCTGCGCCAGGGGCGACCGGCAGATGTTGCCGGTGCAGACCGTGAGTATTTCAAACACCTTGGCCTCCTTCTTGCATCGAAGCCTATGCTGAAAGAACGATGAAGCTCATCTCTTACAACCTGCGCAAACATCGTGCGGCAACCGAACTCTCGGCGCTGGTCGACCGGCACGGGGCCGATCTGCTGTGTCTGCAGGAGTGCGACACCGACGACATCCCGAGCCAGATCGCCGGGTTGCGGCTGGCTGACGCCACGCATCGCAACCGGCTGGGCCTTGCCGTCTACTTCCGCCGCGACATGTACCGTCCGCTGGAGGTGCGCTCGCTGGCGCTGAAGAAGTCGCTGCACGATCGGGTGCTCAAGCCCGCTGAAGAGCGGATGCTGGGGGTGCGCCTGCACGACATCGATCAGGGGCGCGACCTGATCATCGCGTCGTTCCATGCGGCGCCGCTGACGGCGTTGAACCGGTTGCGCCGGGCGCAGATCCGCACGGCGCTGGGGGAGCTGCAAGAGATCGGGCACGGCCTGCCGAGTCTGATGGTGGGGGACTACAACTATCCGGTGTTCAAAGAGAACCTCGGGCAGAAGGTGCGCGAGCAGGGCTATCAGCTGACCCTGAGCGACCGGCGCACGTACACGCGGTATCGCTATTTTCGCGGGCACTACGACTTCGCGACGTCGGCCGGGTTCGACATCGAGCGCATCCGCACCCTGCCGCAGGGGCGCAGTGATCATCTGCCGATTCTGGTGACGGCGAGAATGAGTGCTCCGGCGGCGCGCGAACACGTCGAGATCAAGGTAGCCTGAGAGGCGCACCGACTTTCGGAGGGACGACCGCATGTTCATTCTCTGCTTCCTGCTGTTCATTGCAGGGTTCGCATGCTTTGGATATGCGCCGTTCGTGCCCGGTTGGGAATCGGTCGTCTTCGTGCTGGGTCTGCTGCTCGTCTCGTCGGCCATCGGCATTCCGATGCATCACAACCGGCACGAGCACAAGACCGACCAGCTGCCCTGAGCCTGGTTGATCTGAGCGCCGATGAGGCGCCGAACTCCTTGCCCTTGCTGAACAGTCGTTCGTGTCCTTGCTGAACAGTCGTTCGGTTTGGACATGACCTTTCCGCGGGCCAGCTGATTCGGGGCGTGCTCTGGTGTGGTCTTGGGCGGAGCGGTCAGCTGCCGTAGGGTGTTACCCAGGCGCGTGATCTATCGGGTTGCTCGTCGCGCGGCTCGCTACCGTCGCGTTGGCGCCCTGTTACGGGTGCGGAAGCATTATCCGCGGTGGCCCGGTGTCCGCGGTGACCCGGTGTCCGCGGTGACCCGGTATCGTGGCGACCCCGGTGTCCGCGGTGACCCGGGTGTCATGCGGCCGGTACTCCCTGTGGCTCGGGGTGGAATCTTGGTGCTGGTGGTGGGGTGGTTCGGAACAGGTATTGTCGGGCGAGTCTGGTGGTGAGCACGATCGGTTCGGCCCCGCCGGGCGGGTGGAGGACGAAGTCGTCTTTCCTATGCCGGGTGATCCGCCAGCCGCCGTGGTGCAGTTGCATGTGGTGGAATCGGCATAGCAGGATGCCCCGGTCGATGTCGGTTCTGCCTCCGGTGGCCCAGCCGTCGATGTGGTGCGCTTCGCAGTAGTGGGCGGGCCGGTCGCAGGCGGGCCACCGGCATCCACCGTCTCGGATCGCGAGGGTGAGCTTCTGTTTCGGGGCGAACAGCCGCGCTTCACGGCCCAGGTCGAGCGGATTGCCGGCTGCGTCGGTCAAGCATTCACTGACGCCGGTGTCGCACGCCCGCTGGGTCGCGGCCCAGGCCGGCAGTGTCGTGGTGTCGTCTTGCACCGTGGCGACAGCGGGCTCGCCCCGGTCGGCGGCCGCGGCGGCCTGCTGGGTGATGATGACACGGATCCCGGCCTGCCGGGTGCCGAACACCGTCTCGGCGTCGGCGAGCGCGCCGGCGCGGAGCAGATCGAGGAACAAGTCGTAGGCGAGCTGCTCGGTGGTGCGCGGGTCGTCGATCAGCTGCTGTGCACGGCTCTTTTCGGCGTCGTCGACGAACCGGACCCCGCGGCGGGGTGCGAGGGCGGCGTCGAGGATGGCCTGGACCCATTGCGCGCCGTCGTCGTCGTGGGTGATGTGGGTGTGCCGGATTCCGTCCTTGTCCTTCCAGGTGCGGAACGCGCGCTGTTGGTAGCGCTGCTCGAATCGGCGCTGCGCACCTTCGGGGTCCAGCAGGTCGCGGATCGCGCGCGCTTGCGCGGCGAGGTCTTCGACGGTGCGGCATTGCGCCTCGTCCACGAGCTGGGCGGCCGCGATCTGCCACGCCAGTCGCGCCTGCGCCCGGGCCGCGGACACCAGGGCGTCGATCACGTCCGGTGCCGCCGCGTCTAGATCGTCGCCGGGCGCCGCATCCCCGTCCGCACCGGATGCGGCATCCCCGTCCTGGCCGGGCGCCGCATCCGCATCGTCGCTGTCCGCAGCATCCCCGTCCGTCTCCGATGCCGCGCCGGCGAGGATCGCGGCCGCGTCGATGGTCGGCGGTTCGCCGAGCCCTCGGAGGATCGCATCGTGCTGGGCCGCGGACAACCGTCCCGCCAGCAGCGCCTCGCCCAGTGGCGCGTGCCAGGGACGCGGCGGGCAGGTGTCTCCGGGCACAGTCCCAGTGCCGTCGGCATCACCACCACCACCGGAATCACCATCACTCCCGGCAGCGTCGTCGGTCTCGCCGCCGCCGGCGAGTCCGGCGAACAGGGCCTCACCGGCGCGCACCTGCTTGATCGCGTCAGACCGGGTCGATCCGGTCAGATCTTGCAGCAGCGACGTCGCCGAGTTCTTGCCGTGCTGCTGTGCCAGGCCGGATTGTCCGGCGTGGCGTGTCGACCTGGACGCGGCGACGCCGGTGGCGACCACCTGCACCGTTTCGGCGGCGCGGATCAGCGCGGCGGTCTGCGTCAGCAGCGAGACGACCTGGTCATCGCTGAGCCCCGCGACCAGAGTGGGCAGGCCACCGGCTTCGACATCGGCACCGACCACGCCGCGCAGCATCGCCGCGTGCGCCTCGATATCGGTGAAGATTGCCATACTCCGATCATCTAACCCACCTCCGACATTCGAACCTGATTTCGGTCCCAAATCAGCGGGGTGGAGATCACAGAACGGTAACGGTTTCGCCCGATGCGGCGGGCGGATGCTGCCGGCAGGTTGTCGCCGTGCAGAACTCAGTCGATCCGCCCGGTCATGGGCCGAATCCAGGCATCACCGGGCACCCCGAGCGCGAATCGAAGGAGTTCTGCACCGCACCCCGCCCGCCCGAGAAGAACACCGCCCCGTCCCGGCCAGAGAAGAGCCCCGCACCCGCCCTGCGCCGGCCGCCTTGTCCGCGCCGGCTCACCGCCGACCCGACAAGAACCCCGTCCACCGCCGACCCGACAGAACCCCGTCCCACCGCCGAACCGACAAGGACCCGGCCCACCGCCGACCCGACAAGAACCCCGCTACCGAACAATCACCCCAGGATTCAAGATCCCGCGCGGGTCGAGCGCGGCCTTGATGGTCTGGGTGAGGGCCATCGCGTCTTGGCCCAGCTGGCGTTCGAGCCACGGCTGCTTGAGCCGCCCGATGCCGTGCTCGCCTGAGATCGTGCCGCCCAGCGAGATGGTCAGCGCCATGATGTCGTCGAAGGCCTGCTGCGCGCGCGCGAACGAGTCGGGGTCGGCCCGGTCGAAGACGAGCATCGGATGCGTGTTGCCGTCACCGGCGTGCGCGATCAGCGCGATCACGACGCCGCGGTCCGAAGAGATGCGCTGGATGCCCCGCACGAGGTCGCCCAGTCGCGGCAGCGCGACGCCGGCGTCTTCGAGCAGCATGCTGCCCTTCATCTCGACGGCGGGAACGGCCATTCGCCGGGCCGCGACGAACGCCTCGCCGTCGTCGGGGTCGTCGGTCAGCACGCACTCGGTCGCGCCCGCGTCGAGGCAGATGCGCTCGATCCGGTTCAGCTCGGCAGCGGCCTGGTCGCCCGGCGCATCGGACTGCACGATCAGCATGGCTGCGGCATCCCGGTCCAGGCCCATGTGCGTCAGGTCTTCGACCGCGCCGATCGTGGTGCGGTCCATGAACTCGAGCATCGCGGGTCGCAGCGATGCGCTGATCTGCAGCACCGCCTGCACTGCGGCATCCACCTCCGCGAAAGTCGCCACCAGGCTCGCGGGGCGCTCCGGGGCCGGGATCAGCCGCAGCGTGACCTCGGTGATCACTCCCAGGGTGCCCTCGCTGCCCACGAACAGCTTCGTCAGCGACAGGCCGGCGGCGTCCTTCACGCGATCGCCGCCGAGGGTCAGCGCCCTTCCGTCGGCGAGCACGACGGTCATCCCCAGCACGTAGTCGGTGGTCACCCCGTACTTCACGCAGCACAGGCCCCCGGCGTTGGTGGCCACGTTGCCGCCGATCGAGCAGAACTCGTAGGAGGCGGGGTCGGGCGGGTACCACAGGCCCTGCGCGGCCGCCGCAGCCTTGACCTCCGCGTTGAGCGCCCCGGGCTGTGCATGCACGACCCGTGCGGCGGCGTCGACGCGGACCTCGCGCATCCGGTCGACCGAGAGGATGAGGCATCCGTCGACGGCGGTGCTGCCGCCGGACAGCCCCGACCCGGCGCCGCGTACGACGACCGGGATCGTGTGGGTGGAGGCGACGCGCAGGACCGCCTGCACGTCGGCGGTGCTGGCCGGGCGCACCAGCGCCAGCGGCATCCCCGGCAGCGGACGCTCGGAATGGTCGCGCGAGAAGGCGGCCATCACCTCGGGGTCAACGGTGACCGCACCCGCCGGCAGCAGCGCGGTCAGGTCGGCGACGACTGCCGGTTCGGTCATCCCTTCACCCCGCTCGCGACGACTGCCGGTTCGGTCATCCCTTCACCCCGCTCGAGGCGATCCCCTGCACGAACACGCGCTGCGAGAGCAGGAAGACGATGATCGTCGGGATCGACGCGATCAGCGCACCGGCGAGCACGACGTTCTGGTACTGGAAGCTCATCGTATAGGACATCAGCCGGTTCAGTGTGAGCACGATCGGATACATCGCCTCGGACCGCAGGATCGTCAGCGGCCACAGGAAGTTGTTCCAGGCGAAGACGAACATGAACACGGCGAGGGTGACCACGGCGGGCTTGATCAGCGGCACCACGAACTGCCACACGACGCGCAGCTCGCCGGCGCCGTCGAGCCGCGCCGCGTCGATGAGCTCGTCGGGCACGTCCATCATGAACTGGCGCATCAGGAAGATGCCGAACGGGTTCGCCAGCCAGGGCAGCAGCACACCGAGATAGGAGTCGGCCAGCCCCATCGACGAGACCAGGTAGTACAGCGGCACCAGCGTCACGATCGGCGGCAGGAACATCATGGCCACGACGCCCCAGAACACGAGGTCCTTGCCGCGGAAGTGGTACTTCGCGAACACATAGCCGGCCATTGTGCTGGTGATCACGACCGCGATGGTGGCGCCCCCGGCGATGATCACGCTGTTGAGCATCGACTGCGCGAACGGCACCGCCGTCAGCGCCGTGGTGACCGGGTCGAGCGTCGCGGAGGTCGGAAACCAGGTCGGCGGGATGGTGACGAACTCCTTCGGCGTCTTGAACGCCGAGATCACCAGCCAATACAGCGGGAACAGGGGCACGATCGCGACGAGCGCCAGCAGCGCATACAGCAGCCCCCGCTGCGCGCGCGTCCGGGTGCGCGCAGGCCCGTGCGCGGGACGCCGCCGGCTCATCGCCTTCTCACTTTCAGGATCGTGCCCAGCACTGCCCCGACCACGACGATCATGAGGAACAGCGAGACGGCCAGGGCGCTGGCGCTGCCCGCCTGGCCGTACTGGAATGCCGCGCGCTGGATCTCGAACGAGACCACGTTCGTCGACCCGGCGGGCCCGCCCTGGGTGAGCAGATAGATCGGGTCGAACACCTGGATCGAGTTGATGAAGGTCATCAGAATGACGAACACGAGCGACCGGCTCAGCATCGGGATCGTGATCGACCAGGTCTGCCGGATCACTCCGGCGCCGTCGACGCGCGATGCCTCATACAGGTCGCCGGGGATCTGGGTGAGTCCCGCGACCAGCAGGATCACGTAGTAGCCCAGCATCTGCCACACGTTGAAGATGACCAGCGAGATCATCGCCCAGGAGGGGTCGCTGAGCCAGCCGGGCGGTGTGACGCCCACGGCCGACAGGATCGCACTCAGCGGCCCGTATCCGGGCGCGTAGATGTTGCTCCAGATGATGACGATCGCGATGGTGGGGATCACATAGGTGCTGAAGAGGATGACCCGCACGACACTCTGCCCGCGCATGCGGGGGAAGAACAGCAGCATCGCGACCAGGAACGCCAGCGGCACGGTGATCAGGATGCTGAGCCCGACGTAGACGCCGGTGTTGACCAGCGCCTGGGTGCGCGCGCTGTCGGCGAACAGTCGGGTGTAATTGTCGAGGCCGACGAAGTCCATCTTCGTGATCGGGGTGAACATCGACCAGCGGTGGAAGCTGATGATCACGGTCATCACGATCGGCACCAGCGTGAACAGCCCGATGATCAGCAGTGTCGGGCTCAGGAAGACGGCGGCGACCACGCGGCGCTGCCGGCGCTCGCTGCGCACGCCCGATCGGAGGGCGCCGGGTGCCGGGCGCCCTCCGATCGTGATCTGCGTGGTGGTGCTCACGTGCTGCGTTCGCGTCAGCGCGCCGCGGTCAGAGCGTTGTCGACGTCCGACTGGGCGTTCTTCATCGCGGTCGCGGCGTCGGCCTGCTTGTTCAGCAATGCCTCGACCTGACGCTGCAGCGCGTCGGCTGAGGCGCTGCCGCCGAGCACCGTCGGGAACGGAACGGCGCTGTCGAGCGCGGCGACGTACGAGCTGAGGAACGGCGTCTTCAGCTTGTCGGCGTGCGCGGCGACATCCGAGGTGCGGCTGGGCAGGATGCCCATCGACATCAGGATGTCTCCCATGGCGGACGATCCGGCCTCGCCCGAGTCGGGCCCGTTCAGCCAGCTGAGGAACTTCCATGCGGCAGCCTGCTTGGCCGCCGAGGCGTTCGCGTTGACGATCGTGTCCCACGAGTACGAGATCGAGTGGGACGCGTCGCCGCTGGGGCCGACCGGGATCGGTGCCGTGCCGACATCGGCGAACTTGTCGCCCATGGCGTCCTTCAGAGCGCTCTCCCACCAGTTGGCCATGATGATCATGCCGGTCTTGCCGTTGACGAAGTTGTCGAGGTAGGGCCCGGTGGTGTTCGCGTTGGCCGTCGACATCGACGCCTGGGTGAGGCCTTCGTCGACCAGCTGCTGATAGAACTTCGCGGTCTCCAGCGCCTGCGGCGAGTCGAGCTGGGCCTTGCCGCCGGCGTCGTTGAGGAATGTGCCGCCGTCAGAAGCCAGCAGCGACAGGAACGGGTGCACCGCACCGGAGTTCCAGTTCGTGATGAATCCGATGCCCTGCCGGCCCTGGCCGGTCGCAGTGATCGCCTTGGCCGCGCTGAGCACCTCGTCCCACGTCTTCGGCGGATCCGCGATGCCGGCATCCTTGAAGACCGCCTTGTTGTAGTTGAGCTGATACAGGTCGACTTCGTTGGGGATGCCGTGGATCTTGCCCTCCTGTGTCGCGGCGGTGACCACGCCCTGCGGCCAGTTGCTCTTGACGGACGCGGCGACGTCGTCGGGGGCGACGGCCGCGAGCTTGTCGCGGGCCAGCTCGGGCATCCACGCGTCGTAGACGCCCGCGATGGTCGGCCCGTCCGGCGAGCTGCCCTGCGTGCGCAGCGTCGACAAGAGGTTGCCGAACGGCACCGCCTGCACCTTGATCGTGATGTCGGGGTTGGCGGTGGTGAACGCGGTGCCCGCGGCTTCGAGCAGCTTCACCTGGTCGGGTCCCCAGTGCGTGAGGAACGTCAGCTCCTGCTTCGCATTGGTGTCGTCGTTGCCGCCGCCGCCCGAGGCCGAGCAGCCGGTGGCGACGAGCGCGACGGCCGCGGCGACGCCGAGGACGGCGAGTGTCTTCTGCCTTCTCATGATTGTCATTCCCATCTCTTGGTGGTGGCCGGTCGTCGAGGTCACGGGCCGGCGAGTGCGAACTTCTCGTGGCTGGAGGCCTGGAACGCCGCCGCGCGGCGGCATCCCGCCAGGCAGCCCTTGACCTCCATCAGGGCGGAGTAGTAGTCGATGTAGCGGAACCCGTAGGTCTCGCCGCGTGCGAACGCGTGTGCTCCGATGCCGGTGCGCCACCGCTCATACGCCTCATCGGGGATCTCATAGAAGGTGTCGGCGTCGAACCCGTCCATGTCCTCCCAGTTCTCGGCGTGCAAGATGCTGCGCACCGAATGGCGCTCGGCGCTGACCTCTTCGATCGGAATCGAGGCGAGGAAGGCGCCGCGCAGCGCGGCCTGCGCGGCGCGCTCATGGTCGCGGTGCATCGAGTGCAGCCAGTGCGTGATGAGCGTGTCGGGCTGGGTGTCGCGGATGATCGCGGCGATCTGCTCGGCGACGTCCTCGGTGTCGGGCAGGAACCCGTCGGAGTAGTCCAGCAGGTGCAGCTCGGCGCCGATCGTGTCGGCGAAGAAGCGGGCCTCATCGATCTTCTGCTGCCGGTAGGCGCTGGGGGAGATGGTGGGGTGGCCGCGCTCGCCGTAGGTGCAGTCGATGATGATCGCACGGCCGCCCTCGAGCGCGACCTTGGCGAGCGTCGGGCCGGCGGTCAGCTCCATGTCGCCGATGTGGCCGCCGACGGCGAGCACAGTGGGGGTCATTGTGAACTCCTTGCTCCGGTCAGCGCGGCGCGCATGATCGAGAACGTGCGGGTGATCTCGAATCCGGTCTTCTGGTACAGACCGGACGCGGCCGAGCCGTCGTCGGCCCACAGGAACCACGCGGTCTGCGCGTTGTAGGCGGCCATGCGCTCCAGGGTGAGGTGCAGCAGCAGCCGGCCCAGCCCCGTGCCGCGGCTGGACGGGAGTACGCCGAACGGGCCGAAGCGATCGATGACGGCCTCGTAGGTGCCGAACATCGCCCAGCCGATCATCCGGCCGCTCGGGTCCTTGGCGACCATCAGATGCTCGCGCGGCATCCCCGCCACGAGCCCCTCGCGGATCGCACGACCCCAGTCCGCGTTGAACTCGTCGCGGGCCAGGGCCACCAGCGGCACGACGTCTTCTTCGGGCAGCGTGCCCAGGTACCAGCCCTGCCGGCGAAGCTCGTCTGCGCGCCGGCGCTCGGCGTCGGGCAAGGTGTACTCGCGCAGGCTCATCGCCATGGCGGAGGGGCGCTCGAGCACCGTGAAGCCCTCGGCCTGCAGCAGGGCGGATGCCTCGGCATAACGCTGTTCGTCGAGCCCCGGCAGCACGTAGTTGGGCGTGTAGCTCGAGAAGATCGCTTCGGTCGCACCCTGCTCGCGGAGCCACTCCAGGGCTCGGGTCAGCAGCTGCCGGCCGATGCCGGCCCGGCGGGCACTCGGCACGACGAAGAAGAAGAGGATCCAGCCGCGCTCAGCCTGAAGATCAGCGCCCGTCTCGGCGACGCGCCGGTGCACCGCATAGGCGGCGCCGACGATGCCGGCGTCGCTCTCGGCGATGACGAGTCCCGTCGGGTCGAAATTGCGGTCCAGCAAGACCAGGTTGCGCAGGCGGGTCGGTGTGATGGGGTCGCCCGGCGCAGCCTGCGACCAGGCTTCGGCCAGCTGCGGGCCGTCACCGGGCCGGTAGTTCCGGAACCGTATCGACGGTGCGGACATCCTGCTTCCTCCCTCGGAAGTGCGTGTGCTGACGAGACTACGGCATTCAGTTTCAGTGTCAAGCGTTATTTTGCACTTTAGTTTCATGTGAGGCTGTGCGGATGCCACTGCCCCGGCGGATGCGGGTCAGGTCCCTCGCGTGACCTCGCGGGTGCGGCGCAGCGCGTCGACCGTGAATCGGTAGCGGCGCTGGGCGATGCCGGTGAACAGGCAGTCGATGAGGGCGAGCTGAGCGATGCGGCTGACCATGGCGCCGGCACGGAAGGTGCTCTCGCGAACCTTGGTGAGCAGCGTGGCATCGGCGAGCTTGGCCAGCGACGAGCCGGGCACGCCGGTGAGCCCGACGGTGTAGGCGCCGTTGTCGGCGGCGATCTGCAGGAACTTGAGGGTCTCGTGGGTCTCGCCCGAATGCGAGATGCCCAGCGCGACGACTCCGCCGATGGGCAGCGCGGCGGCCGACCACGCCTCGTGCGGATCGCGGAAGCTGAAGGCCTCGCGGCCGATGCGGAACAGCTTGTGCTGCAGGTCGTCAGCCACGAACTGACTGGCTCCGATGCCGTACAGGATGATGCGCGAGGCCGATTCGACGTGGTCGATGATCGTCTCCATGACGGCGAAGTCGAGCGTGCCGAGCGTTTCGTCGATCGCCATGAGCTCGAGCGTCGTGATCTTGCGTGCGGCCTGTTCGAGTGTGTCGGTGGGTGATATCTCGGCACCCTGATCGGAGGGGCCGAACTGCGCCGCCTGCTTGCCCAGTTCGGTGGCCAGCGTCACGCGCAGCTGGGCATAACCGGTCAATCCGATCGCCTGGCAGAACCGCACGACCGAAGCGACCGAGGTCTCACATGCCTCCGCGAGCTGGTTGATCGTGCTCTCGAGCACGATCTGCGGCCGCTCGCGCACGATCGCGGCGATGCGCTGCAGGGAGGGCGACAGCGACGCCGTCGTTGCTTCGATGGTGGACTGGATGCTCATGGCTGGCTCCCTGACGGGTATCGTGCGACGACCGTGGTGTGAACTCAATCTATACACCTTGGCGTAACTGAGTTACAGTATTCACGCATCGTACGGACATGAGTTTTGAAGCGTCGAGGAGGAGCGTGGACGATTCGCCGCCGCTGGTCTGCGTAGACCTGGGCAAGACGCACTGCCGGGTGCGCGTGATCGCGGGCACCCGCAGCGAGTCGATGACCGCAACCGGTCTGCCCGGCCTCGGCACGCCCGGCGCCGCGGCGGCCGCGGCCGAGAAGATCCGCGCCCTCGTCGGACCGTTCGCACCCTTGATCGCGGGCGGGTCCATCGCCATCGGCGCCGCAGGAGCGTGGTCTGCGCCCGGTGCCGCCGCCGATCTGGCCCAGCGCATGCAGCGAGAGTTCGAAGCCGCGGCGGCAGTCGCCTCCGATGTCGTGACCGCCCATGTGGGCGCTTTCGCCGGGGATGCGGGCGTCTGCGTGATCGTCGGCACGGGCGCCGTGGCCCTGGCGGTGGCGGCCGATGGCCGCAGCTCTCTGCGCGACGGACGGGGACTGGCTGCCGGCGACTTCGGGTCGGGTGCGTGGCTGGGGCGGCAAGGGCTGCGCGCCGCCGAGCTGGCGCAGGCCGGCGTCGGCGCCGCGACATCGCTGGCCGATCGCATCGCCGATGCGGCAGCCCGGTTCGCCGATGCCGCGACAGCGCCCGACACGGCGGCGCGGCTGGCCGCGCACGCCCCGATGGTCGTGGCCTGCGCGCGCGCCGGCGACGCGGTCAGCGCCGCGATCGTCGATCAGGCGCTCGAGCACCTCACGATGACAGCCGCAGCTGCTGCCGCCGACGTGGGCGTGCAGGCGGTCGCCGTCGTCGGCGGCGTGGCCGACGATGCCTGGTTCCGGGGCCGCCTCGAAGAGGGGCTCGCCGCCGCGGGTCTCGTGCCGCGCGTGCCCGCCGGCGATGCGCTCGCCGGGGCGGGACTCGTCGCGGCTCGCACAGATCTGCCCCTGGAGAGGAGCATCCACCGTGCCCGAGCCTGACGAGGCCGATTCGATGACCGAGCTTCTCGACGAGCTGTCGCATCTGACGACCGAGAGGTCGAGCGGCATGGTCGATCTCGACACACTGTCGACCGCTGAGCTGGTGCACCTGATGAATGACGGCGACCAAGAGGTGCCGCGGGCCGTCGCCGCCAGCTCCGATCAGATCGCACGTGCGGTCGACGGCATCGTTGCGCGCTTTCGCCGCGGTGGCCGGCTGATCTACCTGGGCGCGGGCACGGCGGGTCGCATCGGCATTCTCGACGCCAGCGAATGCCCGCCGACCTTCGGCACCGATCCCGAGATGATCCGCGGGCTGATCGCGGGCGGTCCGTCTGCGATCATGACTGCGGTGGAGAACGCCGAGGACGACCGGTCACAGGCCGGCGTCGAGCTGGCCGAGCTGGGGCTGCGCGCCGAAGATGTCGTCGTCGGCATCTCGGCCTCCGGTCGCACGCCTTACGTCGTCGGGGGGCTGGAGTTCGCCCGCACGCGCGGCGCGCTGTTGATCGCGCTCGCGCAGAATGCGGGTTCGGTGATCGGGCGTCTGGCCGATGTGCCGATCGAGGTCGTCGTCGGGCCCGAGTTCGTGGCGGGCTCGACGCGGCTGAAGTCTGGCACCGCGCAGAAGCTGGTGGTCAACATGTTGACGACTCTGGCCATGGTGCGCATGGGCAAGACGTACAACGGCGTGATGGTCGATCTGGTGGCCACCAACGAGAAGCTGCGCGCGCGGTCGGTGCGCACCGTCATGGATGTCGCCCACGTCGACGCCGTCACCGCCGGCGCCACGCTCGATGCCGCGGACGGATCGGTCAAAGAGGCCGTCGTGATGCTGCTGGCTGCGGTCGATGCCTCGCACGCGCGCGAGCGCCTCGCGGCTGCCGAGGGTCACCTGCGCGTGGCGATCGAACGGTCCGAGTCGAGGCACGCACAGCGAGCGACTGATAACGCCGCACCCGGCGACGACAGTGCTGCCGCTGAGCCGCATGCAGATGCCCAGGACCGCTAGGTATGGACTGAGGCGGGTGCGCATGTCCGGGACGCCGCCGAGGCGGCCGGGCTTGTCCATGGATCCGCGGAAATCTACTACTTCTCATATTGCAACCCCGCGCTTGGCTGCAGCCGATGGATGCCGCGGCAGGCTGAATCGGCCTGCCGAAGTCCCTCACACAGGTCCAATCGATATGTGTCCGCTCAACCTGCTGAAAGACGCTTGCGCGCAAGTCTTCCCCGACGGGCAGGCCGCCGGACCGATCGGTCTGGGCAAGGAGAAGGGCTGCCACCGTTTGCTTCACTTGACGTCAGAACCTCCACGAACATACAAAGCAGCGCCAAAGCGAGCTCGATGACCTGACCGCTGACACGCTCAGCGAGGCCCAAGTACGGGTTCAGCCATGGTGATCGATGCCGTGACAATGGCGGAAGGTGCGGCCCGAGCCGCACGGACAGCGAGCATGTCCAGGATTCTCGGCACAGCCAGCGGCTGGCCCTCGCTTGCCATCTGTGGGTCAAGGATTGCGAGGGTCCGTTGCGGAGTGGTGTGAACCTGAGATACGTCGCGATAGACGGGTGAAACTTGCTCTGTGTGATAGTCCGCGCGAAAACGGGTTGGTGGGTGCGCGAAGAGCGTCACGGAGGATAGCTGTGAACCGACTGTCCCGGCTGACTTGTTCGCAAAGCTGGGAAAGCGGTCGACGATCCAGCCGATACTCGCACGGGTGGCCGTCCAAATTGCAAGAGCTCCCGAATGCGCTCAGCATCAGTCTGGCTATTGGTCTGCCAGGCTCCGATGCATTGGACAAGCGTTGGCCAGTTGGTGCCGGATCGGGGCCTCAGCGTGGTTTGGCGGAATGCAGCGGCAGCGTCTGATTCATCATGATGACCCCACTGCTGGAAGTTCGTATACAAGACTTGAATCGGCATAACTTGATACTCGTCGACCTGATCGAGAAAGCCAGTGAACATGAACGACAGCCTCCGATCTGAGGCGCGGTACCTTCGATATCTGGACCGAACTTCGTCGGAGAGCTGTTGCGTTATCGCGTTAAGGATGCGCACTGCGTCGTACTGTTTCATGGGCGGCCAAGCGAATTTCTGCGATCATGCCGATCGTTCCTCGGGTCGCGTCTGGGTCAGTTATCCCCGTGAAACCGACAACAAACCTGCCCTCAGGGGCGTACCGGATCAGGGACTTCCCAAACTCGTCGGTGACGACTGACCGAGCGCCCCCAGGCCCTGGAGCGGCAGTCAGTCGCCGATCCGCGACCTGTACCGCGAAATGCGGGTTGGCGGCTGCGATCACCGACGTCATTGTCGCTTTCCCTACGGCCTGCCCATCCCGTAGTACTCCCACCCGTCGGCGCGCCAGGTAGCGGGGTCAAGGCAATTGCGCCCGTCGATCACGATGCGTGAGGCCACGAGCGACCCGGCGTGCGCCGGCGTGAGCTGTCGTCGGTATTCGTCCCATTCCGTGACCACGAGCACAGCGTCGGCGCCCGAGAGCGTCTCGTCCAGCGACTCCGAGTAAGTCAGTTGCGGATGCACTCGTGCCGCGTTCTGCAGTGCTTGTGGGTCAGTCACGACCACATTGGCGCCGAGGCCTTTCAGCCGCGCAGCGACGTCGAGGGCGGGGGAGTCGCGGATGTCGTCGCTGTGTGGCTTGAACGCGGCGCCGAGCACCGCGATCTTCTTCTCGAACACAGCCCCGCCCAGCGCGTCGACGACCAGTTGCAGGGCGCGGTCACGGCGGCGCAGGTTGATCGCGTCCATCTCGCGCAGGAACTGCACCGATTCGGCACGGCCGAGCTCTTCGGCGCGTGCTGAGAAAGCTCGGATGTCTTTGGGTAGGCACCCGCCGCCGAATCCGATGCCGGCACCCAAAAAGCGGCGGCCGATGCGGGCGTCGTGGCCGATCGCGTCGGCGAGCTGGGTGACATCGGCGCCGGTGACCTCGGCGATCTCGGCCATCGCGTTGATGAACGAGATCTTCGTCGCTAGAAACGCGTTGGCGGCGACCTTGACCAGCTCGGCGGTGGCGTAGTCGGTCACGATGAACGGCGTGCCCTTGGCGACGGCGGTGTGATACACGTCCTTCATGGTCTGCACCACCGTTTCGGTCGTTGTGCGAGCGAAGCGAGTCGAAACGCCCCCTGGCACCCCCACGACCAGCCGGTCCGGATCAATGGTGTCTTGCACCGCCCACCCTTCACGCAAGAACTCGGGATTCCAGACGAGCGTAGCTCCGGCATTCTCGACGAGCGCCGCCAGCCGTGCCGCCGTGCCCACCGGAACCGTCGACTTGCCGGCCACGATATCGCCACGGCGCAGGTAGGGCACGAGCGACGTGAACGCTGCCTCGACGTACGTGAGGTCGGCTGCATAGCCGCCAGCGACTTGCGGCGTGCCTACGGCGATGAAGTGCACGCTGGCACCCGATACCGCTGCCATATCGGTCGTGAAACTCAGACGGCCTGCGTCCACCCCTTCGGCCAAAATTGCGGGTAGGCCGGGCTCGAAGAACGGCGCGCATCCCTCCGATAAAGCTGTGACCCTGCGTTCATCGACGTCGACTCCGACGACCTGGTGGCCGATGGATGCCAAAGCCGCAGCATGGACCGCGCCCAGATAGCCACAGCCGATTACGGATAGCTTCATGCGGGTCCGACTTCCCTGGTCACAGGGTCCTTCCGTTTCTATGCCTTGGCACATCGCATGTTGGCGGTTTGTTACTGGTGAACTCGACCAGCGTCGCCTGACTTCGGCGCTCGAGCTCGACGTTACCCTGGCGGAGCGCCATGGGCGCTGTCCGAGCTCGGTCTCTAAGCTACAGTGAACGCCCTGTGGGCCATACATCAAGCTAAAGGCCAGCACGTACGCATTCCTACCCTACGGTGGGAGGCTGCTCGCGCTCGGCGGATGCGTCCCTGCGCGATCATGCAGACGATATCCTGTCAATATCCCAGAGTTCGCTGAGGCCTTCGTTCGCAGCTTCTGGTACCGAGCGAAGTGGACGGCATATGAGTGTGATCGGCCTGCTAGGCGCCGGTGGACACGCCTTGGAAGTTGAATCCTATGCCGTGGAGCCGATCGGATTCGTCGTCGTCGACGCGATGTACCTTGACGCGGTACGGCTCCCAAGATCGATTCCTGTCGTTTCATTCGATGCATGCGGCGAAGCGGAGCGGGAGACACCGGTGGTCGCGGCGGTTGGCGCCCCGGGTATGCGTCGCGAACTCGTTGACCGCTGGACAGGAACTCATTTTGCGCGGGTCATCGCCAGCCGCGCACTGGTTCATCGCGGCGTTCCCGTTGGGCAAGGGTCTGTTGTCGCACCCACCGCAGTCATTATGCCGGGCGCGGTGGTCGGCCAACACGTACTCATCAATTCGGGGGCGATAATTTCTCACGAGTGTGTGATTGAAGATTTCGCAACGATAAGCCCCAGCGTGAGTGTCGGTGGACGCTCACGCGTTGGTGCAGGCGCCTTCGTCGGGATCGGGGCTACTCTATCCTCTGGAGTGACAATCGGGCGGGGAGCCGTGATCGGGGCTGGCGCCGTCGTGGTCCGGGATATTCCGCCGTTCGGAGTTTATGCAGGTGTCCCAGCACGATTCCTTCGAAAAACCACAGATTGGCTCAGATTTGTTTGACGTTCCGTTTATCCGCCCCGAATTCCCACGTGGCGAGGATGTAGCTACTGACATGAACGAGATTGTTCAGTCAAATTGGTTTACCAACTTTGGACCACGCGAGCGTGAATTTCGAGGAGAGGTCGCCGAATATGTGGGGGGTGATTCGGTCGCCGTCACATTTGCCAATGCTACGCTCGCCCTTACGGTTGCTCTTGCGCAATTGACTGGCAGTCACGCGCGAGGATATGTTATCGCCCCATCCTTTACATTTGCTGCTGGACCCCAAGCCATACGGTGGGTCGGCCATGAGCCGATTTTGATCGACATCGATGAGCGTACGCTTCAACCGTCCTTGACGAGCGCGCGTGAAGCGTTCGAAAGATTCGGCGATCAGATCGTAGGGATCCTCTACTGCAACACGTTCGGCATCGGAGGAGACTCCGTTGCCGCCTGGGAGTCGATGGCTCGACAGTTTGGTGTCCCACTCATTATCGACTCTGCCGCTGGATTCGGGTCGGAGTATTCTCTTGGCGACAAGGTCGGAACTCGCGGGGACTGTGAAATATTTTCATTCCACGCGACCAAGCCATTTGCGATTGGCGAGGGTGGTGCCGCGCTCACACGTGATAGATCGCTTGCGGCTCGACTTTCAGCAGGGTCAAACTTCGGATTCATGGACCACGCTGGTGCGAGCATTCCTGGCACGAACGGCAAACTGCAAGAGATAAACGCTGCAATCGGCATTCGCCAGTTGCAGACGTTTGATATAGCGCTCGAGGCGCGTCGTCGGCATCTCCAGCGGTACCACGACTTGATTTCTCGGAATGTTGACGGTTATTTCCCTCGGAACGACTTGCTTTCCTCGGTTTGTTTTGCATCCGTTGTCTTGCCGAGTGCGAGCGTTCGTGACGCAGTCCTGAGCGAACTCCACTCATGTGGCGTCGAGGCACGCGCCTACTACTCGCCGCCCATTCACTTGCAGCCGGCGTTCACTGAAACACCACGCGTTGACTCACTCGGGGTTACTGAGTCGGTGTATACGCGAATCCTCTCCTTACCGGTCTTCCCATCGCTGCCAGAGTCCGCGTTTGAGCGTGTTGAGGAAGCAGTTCAGCGTCATCCTGCCTGATGGCATTGACGAAGTTGCCGAGGCGAACCGGAGCCGGAATGCACCATGACCCAGCCTGCCTAGACTGCGCCCAGTGTCGGATAGAACCGTACGATCCGGGCCCACGCTCGCGGGGTAGATCGTGGCTCATATGAGCGAGTCTTACGGCGACGGTTGGCGACCAAAGCATGACCGTGGAATTCGACGTTTGGCAGTCGTGGGCTTTCTGTGGAGTGCCTCGCAGACGCTTCTCCTGCAGGGACTTGCTCTTGTAACTCAACTCGTGCTCGCGCATCTGATTGCTCCAAAGTACTTTGGGGTGATCGCGGTCGCTGCAACTGTTTCTGCCGTGTGCACGGCGCTTGTAGATTCCGGGCTTTCGGCGGCAGTAATCCGTGCACCGACGTTGACTCGGATCGATCTCGAGACAGCGTGGTGGCTAAATATGGGGCTGGCAGCCATCTTCGGTGGCGGGCTGATAGCTTTGGGGCCTGCGATTGGCCTGCTGGTTGGCAAGGGCGAACTAGTGGATGTTCTCCCGCTCTACGCATTGACGGTGGTTGTCACTGCAGCAGCGAGTGTGCCGCTAGCTCTGATACAGCGCCGCATGGCTTTCCGTACACGGCTATGGATAACGCTGCCTGCTTCCGCATTGGGCGCGATGGCCGCAATCGGCTTCGCCGTGGTATCACCCTCCGTATTCGCACTCGCGATGCAGCCATTGGTCGCGGGAATTGTCACCGTGGTCATTCTCGGTTTCATGCGCGCACACATCGTCGGATTCCATTTCGACCGTCGAGCAGCGCGGATGATGCTGAGCTTTGGACTTCCGCTCGCGGGCTCGTCGACGATTGATACTCTCTGGAATGGACTGCCGGCTGTATATATTGCAGCGGCGCTCGGGGTGACGCCCGCTGGTATCTACTTCATGGCGGACCGCTTACGGAACGCGCTCGTGATGACGGTATTTAGTGCGGTCGCCACGGTTGCATTCCCGGCCTTCTCAACTGTGGCGCACGACCGTCGACAGTTTGTGTCATACATACGGTCTGCTATTCGGGCGTCGGCCGCTCTCAGCGCTCCCGTGTTCCTTATCGTCGCAGTACAGGCGCAGAATATCTTTAAGTTAATCCTTGGCCCCGAATGGAGTCACGGAGCCTTATATTTGTCCGTCATGATGGTGGGCGCGATCATGTACCCGCCGAATTCCGTGAATATCGCAGCGATGAAGGCCGCTGGCCGGACCAAGCTTATTCTACTCCTGGAGGTCGGCAAGAAGGTTGTGGTGTTGGCTTTACTCGTAGCAGTACTGCCGATGGGGCTCGTACCTTACCTTTGGGCGATGGTGGCGTTTGGGGTGGTTGCGTACATACCGAACAGCTGGTTTGTTTCCAATTCCCTTGATTACCGGTACAGAGATCAAGTCGCCGATATAGGCCTGCCTGGCATCATCGGAGCGGCCGTGGCAGCGATATTGTGGGGCGTTTGCGTCTCATTCAGTATTCCGCCTGCTGTGGCAGTGTTCATACTTTCACCGCTCGCGATAGGTGTGGGTTGGAGCGGAACTCTGGCTATTACGCCAAGTCTCCGGCGCGTAGTTTCGGCCCGTATTTCGGCGCGATTCGCCAATATTCGAGGCCGATAACGTCTACTGGGCGAGCGTCAGTATGTGGTCCGCGGCGTCTTTGTATTTGGCGTAGACCGCATCGTGGCTCCAAGTCGTGCGCAGGGTGCGCGCATTTTGAAGACGGTCTATGTACGTCAATACATTTTGAGGCGGTGCAACCGATAAGTCGCTGGTTGAGTAAATACGCGCGCCGGCTTCACGCAACCACTCGGAAGCTGGATTTACGTCGTCCATGTACACGGCCATCCCCTTTTGGAGTGCGGCGATAATGTTACCCATGGCCTGTTGGCGTCGGTGGTTGAATATGGCAACACTGCATTGATCCATGAGGTCGGAGTATTGCGCTTCGGGGAGATGGTCAATGAGGGGAAGAAAGTTTGCCCCAAGGAGCCTTTTACCTTCCCGAACGACTATTTCGCGGTATGTTGTATCTCCATAGGTTAATGGGACGATGACGCGGCGATTAGTTAAGTCATGGTGGCTGAGAAGGCTGAACGCTTCGAGGTGATTGCACGTTGGGGTAGCCGAATTCCCGACGAGGATGTCGCGCCCCTGGTTAGCCGGGACAACCTCGGGGACTTGAATTTCGAGGTATGGCATCTGTATCGGTGTACCTCTAAGTGAGGGGAAAGCGGCGCGCATTATCGATTCGTCGCTAGGAATGGGCGCACAGAACAAGTCAACTCTGCGTGCAGCGTGGGAGCGAATTTTTCGCAGGGCGTAGTTGAGCACCCGACTGCGGATCTGAGGCTTCAGCGTCCATTGTTTGGTGAGCGGACCGAGCAGCGTGTCGTCGGTGTATGCGTCGTGATAGTAGTCAACTCCCCATCCCGACCAGACAGCTACTGCCCGCGGATTGGCGGCAATTGCAAGGGAAGCGATCGTACTTAGTTCATGCGCGATGATGACGTCTGCCTGGCGTGCGAGTTGGACCGCGCGCCATCGTTTGGCAACCCTGCAGGCTGGCCATGTCTCAACCCTCGCGTTCGTCGTGCTTATGGTGAAATTGCCGGTCCGATTGCTGTGTTGTGATACGTATGCGACTACCTCGGCATCGAGATGCGTGCTGAGCGAGCTTATGGCGTAGCTGACGAACGGATACGACTGTCCAATGTGAAGAAGTCTCATTTGGGTTCTAGTGACCAGCCTGACTGTGATGAGGACGGTTCGTGCCAGACCACACTAGCTGGTGTGACCGTCCCAGGTTCGCGCCAGTTCTAGACAGAGTTGTTGCCGTTGGCGGGGCGGTGAGGGGTGTACGCGAGGGTGTGTTCGTGGAGTTTCTTGCTGACGATCAGTGGTCGGCCGAGCGCCGCGTTGGGATGCTGATGTAGGTGGCGGTTGGTGCGGTGCTTCGCGCTGATCCTTCTGGTCTGCTGGAGATGGCCGTATTCCGGCGGAGCGAGGAACGCCGCTCCGCTCTTGATGAGGGCGGAGTCGTCCCCAGTGGCGATGAGGGAGTCTGCGGCGGTATCGATGTGGATGCCAAGTCCGCCCGGCGAGTGCGGTGCGCGCTGCAGCACGAGCCCCTCGATCATGCCTTTCGGGGTTGGTGACCGCGAGGTTGAGAGCGAATCAGGCTTCGTGATCGGAGTGCGGCGCGTGGTTCTTCGCATCCCCGAAAGTGTGCAGTGCGTTGCGTCGGAGCGTGGCGCAGCTGGCGGGGAATCATCTGCTGCATCTTCTTCACCGTGACTGGACGCAGATCCTTGGCGGTCTGGACGAGCATCGCGTTGATGGTGAGGGCGCCCCGGAACACGGTTGCCCACGATGGCCGCTGTTTGAAACGCACCGTGATAGTCGCGATCGTGAGCATTGCGACGATCCCTTGATCGCTCCGTCACCGCGGCGACACGTGTGCGTTTGTCGCCATGGGCAGCATGCCTAGCGCCGTGCCGTCGTACTTGCCTCACGTCTTCTCGGGCAAAGGTGACCGCGACCGCGAGCGCGCCGACGGTGTAGCTGGGTCAGATGTCGACCGTCAAATGCATGTGGTGTGGCATGGTCACCCCAGGCCTGCACATTCATTAGACGCTGTGAGGAGTGGTCGCGGGCCCGGGCTTGGGGCTGATGAGAGGCGACCACATAGACTTGAGCCTGGTGCAAGTCGGCGCACTCGGCACCCTTACCCCATGGCAGCCGGGCTGGGTTATCTTCGCACGACTTATTCAGGCTGGAGCGACCGCGCGCTTAGGTAGTTCCTGCTGGGAGCGTACGGCCGTCTGGTTAGTGGCCCCCACCAGTGGCCCGGTACGTCGGCCCGGGCCGGAATGCGCCAGGGGCTGCGGGTTGGGTCTCCGCCGCTCGATGCCTCACCGCTGAAGGCAGCAGACTACAATTGGAACGCGGCTGGCGTCGGACAAATACAGGAGTGTTAATGGTGGTTGAGGCGTGGAAGCCAGTCATGGAGGCGGGAGCATCGGACTTGCTGCTGTTCGGCTCACCCGTATTTCACGAGGGCATGGAGCGGCTTCTGCACGAGATCCATGATGCCATCCAGGCTGAGTCACCCTATCTAGTCATGACGATTAACGTGGACATGGCTCTAGAGATCATAGATAACACCGCATTCCGGCAGATATACCGGAGCTGCGATATTAGGTTGCTCGATGGCATGCCACTCGTGATGCTTGCGCGAGCGATAGGGAAACCCGCCAGTCGCAACACGGGCTCGGACCTCTTGCCGCGCGCCGTGGAGTACGGGTCGCGGTTGGGATGGCGAATCGTAATTGCAGGTGGGCGTGATGGGGTTTCTGCCGCTGCTGCACGTCACCTGACTGAGCAATTCCCCTCAAGTCATGTATCTGCAATCCCCTTTCCAGATGTCACTAGTGTTGATGATCTTGCCTCCGAACGTTTCGTCTCCGCCCTGGCCAAGGGCAAGCCAGATCTCGTGTTCCTTTGTTTGGGCGCGCCCAAACAAGAGAGATGGTTTGCGCACTGGAAGGCCAAACTCCCGCCAGCAGTTTATGTCGGCGCGGGGGCGGCTGTAGATTTTGCCGCTGGCGAAAAGCTCCGTGCCCCCAAGCTCGTGCAGCGAATTGGACTTGAGTGGATGTGGAGGCTAGCGCTGGAGCCCAGGAGGCTCAGCTTCCGATACTTGGTCCGGGGCCCTCGATTCGGGCGCGTCATCCTGGAGACGATGTGGAATCGGGTTTGCCACTAATGCAGAGTCAGATATCCCAGACGATTTTTCTGAGTTGGACCCAGTTTCACGGTCGGAGTGAAGGCTTAGCCAGGCAACTCGGGATACGGTCCTTCTTCATACCAGGGGGCTCCGGGCCAGCTCCGTTGCGCTATTTTCGGCAATGGCGGCGAACGCTTAAAGTCTTAGAGTCAGAAGGGCCTGCAGCGATAATCGTCATGTTGCCACCGTTTCCCGCGCTACTTTGCCTCCTGCAATATGCGCGTCGGCATCAGTCCACAGTTGTTGGGGACCTGCATACCGGCGTCTTTGACGATCCCAAGTGGACCTGGGCGACACGTCCGACGCTCGCCCTTCTTCGCCGGCGTGGGGCAGCTATCGTTACGAACGAGATGCTTGCAGGCCGAGTACGCAGACGAGGCGGTCACGCACTTGTTATGCATGACTTGATAGAGCCGTACCCAGACGTATCGCGGGACATGTTCGATAATCCTGAACTTGAAGTGTTCGAAGCTGATTCGTTTGTGCTGATGCCCTTGGCATATGCTCACGACGAACCAATTCGGGAGCTACTGTCTGCGTCCTCCGCGCTTCATACTGTACCTATCGTTATGACCGGGAGGGCTCCCAGTAGGGTAGTCAAGCAGGCCTCTGCAAATGTCCACTTCCCGGGTTACGTCTCCGACTCAGATTTTCGGCGCCTGCTATCACGGGCTGCGGTTGTGGTTGCGCCGACGCTGAATGAAGACACCATGCAGCGGGCAGGGTATGAGGCCTTGTGCGCAGGAAAGGCTCTGGTGACAACTGAAACCAGGGTACTGGTGGACTACTTCGGGGATGCGGCACTCATCGCCAAGCCTGACGCGAAGTCACTTGCACGGTCGATATCTCGTGCTATGGACACCTGGGCTGACCTGGCGCGAAGGATGACTGCTCTTCGTGCAGAAAAGATTCGGGAACAGTCGACGGCGATTCGCGCCCTCGAGCTGTGGATCGCCACAGAAGCTGATGGCGCAAAGTCAAGCGAAAGTGGACCACTTGTGGCTGATGGACGTGGCGGTGGTGCACGGTGACCTCTGGAATCTTCGCGCGGTCGACAGCGAGGATAGCCTCATGGCGAATTCGTCGTGTCATTAGATACCTGTTAGGAGTTGCGCGTGCCAGGGCCGTGTGCTCAGGAACAGGCATAGCGGCGGGGCACCGCCCTGTGATGACGGGTGCTGCCCCTGTTGTCGTTAACAAAGGTGCAATTGTGATCGGAGACAGGTTCCGCACGGAAGCCCGCCAAATTCGCGCGTCGCTCGCGACGGGAGCTATGGGAGTTCTGAAAATAGGCGACAACGTGTTTGTGAATCAGGGTGTCCGCATTCACGCTGAGTCCAGCGTAACGATTGGATCTCGCGTTGAGATAGGTGATCTTGTTGCGATATACGACACCGACTTCCATCCGGTGGAGCCGGGAGCCGCGGTAAGAACCTCCCCAGTCAGAATCGGTGATGACTGCTGGGTTTGTGCAGGCGCAATCATCCTGCCAGGCGTGTCTCTGGGGCGTGGCACGGTTGTGGCAGCGGGTGCTGTCGTAACCAAGTCGAGTCCGGTCGGCGCACTGCTGGCGGGAAATCCTGCGAGAGTAATTCGCCAGTTCGAGGTGCCTGCCGATTATGAACGGCGATAAGACAAGAGGTGGCTCGCGTTGGCGAGGGACAGCGCTGACAGGGCGGGATACCACTCGTGGTGCAGGTACACCATCGATCGCCCAAGGCCCGTATGCTGCGCCATCTGGTAGAGGCGCTCGGCGCTTTCCAGCCTTAGTTGCTACGTCGGCAATCACCACCCTTGTGTTGGCATTCCTCGCGTTCCCGAGCTGGTATAGTCCGTCATTCACCGCATTTGGCGTAAGCTTTAGCACGTATGAGCCTGCACTTGCTCTCACGGTGCTACTGGTGGCGCTCAATAATGAGGGCAAGCGAACAATTTACCGCCCGCTCCTCGGCGTTGCGATCTATATAGTTGTCGCGGCGACTGTATCAGTCATAGCGGGTAATGCGGTTCAGAAGATTCTCTTTGACATCCGTGGCCTCATGACCATGTTGGCGTCCGCCTATGTGGCGTACCATCTTCTTGGTTCCACAATTCAGGCGGCGCTGGTTCGCTCCATACGTTGGATACTCTGGATATCTGGAATCCTTGTGCTCGCGTCTAGCGTATTTGGAATTACGCTCGCCGGAAGGAGCGAGGAAGCCGGGCTTTACCTAACGTCAGGCGGGTTTACCGCGTCGGACGCGACTCGCTTAATTGTTTCCACTACTGACCTCGCGCTTGTGGTTCTGGCGTCGCTGACAGCGGTAGTTGTAGTAGGCAGGTACAGTTTCAAGCTCGCACTTCCAATGTTCGTGCCAGCCTTCGTGATCGTCTTCCTCGGCTTTTCCAGGAACAGTCTGCTTGGAGTTGCAGCGGCGTCGATCTTTGCGGTGGTGGCTGCCCTCAGTTGGCAAAGTCTGCGTAAGCTTGCGCTGTTTCTCTCCGCGGCGGTCGTGCTTGTCGCGGGTACGATTGCGCTCCTCTCAGTCTCACCAGCTGCAAGCTGGTTGCAGGCACAGTTGACTGGGTTCCAGACGCGTGTCTTAGATGGTCTTACGCGGGCGGCCTTCCGAACAGACACTTCTATTCTTTATCGCACATCAGAGGCCGAGCACCTGATCGCAGCCTTCAGGCGGTCGCCGCTCTTTGGCAACGGTTTCGGCTACGCGTATCAGCCACCGCAGGGGCCGATGGGTACGTTTTGGGGGGACCAAGCCCCGTACTATGCCCACAACTTCTACCTGTGGCTGTTGGCGAAGGCTGGGCTCCTTGGCGCGATAATCTTCTGCTTTGTCGCTGTCGTTCCGCTCGTCCGCGGTATCCGAACGGCGACGCCAGTCCGGCTGATTGTTACCTCAGGGAGTATGGCTGCTCTCGCGGTGAGCCTAGTGGC
Organism: Microbacterium kribbense; assembly: GCF_039537285.1. Taxonomy (NCBI): domain Bacteria; kingdom Bacillati; phylum Actinomycetota; class Actinomycetes; order Micrococcales; family Microbacteriaceae; genus Microbacterium; species Microbacterium kribbense. The sequence continues at coordinate 58,808 of NZ_BAABAF010000005.1, forward strand.
ACCGATGCCCTTAGGGACAAACTCGAGTGTCGCCATCGGCGGCATACTTGGGTTGGCGTTCGGCGCACTTATGGACCAGAGATCTCGTGATTCTTTCCCGAGCGGCCCCGCAGGCCGTCGAGCAGGCCGAGTACGCCGGCGCGGAATTTGACCCAGCGATCTTCCTTCTCGATACGTAGTGGCCGTATCAATTGCTTGATGGTTTCGAAAACACCGGGGCCGATCAGCAGGGCCCGCACGCGCCTCTGTTCTATCGCTGTCAGTAAGCGGTTTCGTTGATTGTAGTAGTAGTAAATCGCGCTAAGCGTGTTCGTCGTCGCGGAAGATCCGCCAACCGAATGCCACACATGGGCGGAGGTCAGGACCGCCATTTTGAGCCCGATTTCTTGAGCGGCGATCGAGAGGGCGGAGTCCTCCCAATACAGGAAGAGATCTTCTCTGAAGCCGCCCAATGTGGTCCATGCGCTGAAATGCATGAACGGCGCTGCTCCGGCCATGAATGTTGTTTCTACCGCCTCGTCGAGATCAGGTGGAGTGTGTTGGCCCAGCAGAAGGTGGTGAGTCACACCTCTGTAGAGGTCGACATTACCTCCTGCAAACCAGATCACGTCACTCGGTGGGGTTCCCTCCAAGATTAGCGGAGAGACGATACTTGCTCGCCCAGCAGAGACAAAGGTTCGTAGGCGTGATGCTGTCTCGCTGGCGGACACGGTGTCTGGGTTTAAGATCCAGAGATACTCATCGTCGAGTAACGCTGCGTGTTTGACTGCCCTGTTCACGCCTGCACCGAAGCCGACGTTACGTTCCCCGAATATCACGGAGACTCTGTCAGATAGGTTCGCAATCTCTCGTAGACGCTGGATTTCGGCGGGCCCTGAACCGTTGTCATATACCAAGATGCGGTTGATAGCGCTATCCGAGAGAATGGACGAAATGCAGTCGGCCACGTATTCAACTGAACGATAGTTTACTATTATAACTACGACATTTGGGGTCAAATACAACTTAATTCCTTGTGATGAGCTTTCCATCAAAGGTGCGCGTTTCTCCCTCAGATGGTTGGTTTACGAGGCTGCAGCAGTTTACAGTGGCCTTGTTGAGGCTATTCATCAGCGAACAGCCAAAGATCGGCAGCAACTCGCCCATCCACCGCTGGTAGTGTGCGTTTAACCTCGTTTTTTTGGAGTGGTGACTTTAGAGCGTGCAGTAAGGCAAGCCCGACTTGTTCAGGGATCGCGTCGGGGTCAACTACTATGTGTCCGGTCTTCGTCAACCAATCCCCCAAACCTGTCTCGGTGGTCGTTACGATCGTGCATCCGTGTGACAATCCTTCCAGGATTGGGAGACCAACTTGTTCGCGCCAGAACGGGTTTCTCTGGGATATCAGTACCAGTACTTTCGCGCGGGCAAGCGTCTGATGTATCTGGGCCCTGCTGGGGTCTATGTGAAGTCCAACACCCTTCCTGCCTTCACACCAAGAGGCGACTGCTGCGGCCAAATTCCCCTTGCCGAGTATCTGGAGTTGCTTCGTCTGCAACTCGGGCGTGCTATCCCAGGCTTTCATCAGCTGGGTGACGCCCTTACGGTTGTCAAACGCTCCTAGAAAGACGATGTCGATGTCGGGCGCACTCGCATGGGCGCAAGAGCATGGGGATGGCAATGCGGGAATCTCACGCGTTGCGATCAAGCTCGAGGTCTTTCGAAGGATGGTCTCGTAATTGGCGGTGGCTCCACTAGTTCCGAAGACGCATCTCGAAAGCGCGAAATATATGAACCGCGTCACATTCCGGGTGATCCAATCGCCGAGCCAAGGCGCTAGGCGCAATCTGGTTGACAGGATGTGTGCAACGTCACTGTTGTCGATTGCGTACGTGACGAGGTGAAAGCGGCTGCTTCGCATTGCGCGTGCAACCCTGGCGATGGCGGCGATAGGCACCGTAGTTGGCCACGCGTGAATTGCGGTTGGTTCGTTAATTTCGATGATTTGTGGCCGCCGCGTCAAGAGAAACCAGAGAGTCTGAATTCGGTTCATTTGCATGATTTCCACACCCGCTGGGGCGCTGTGGATGTCAAAATCATAATTCTTTTTCCGAAATATCAGGGTTTGCGCGTCTGAATATCGCATGCGCTCTAAATGCGCTGTGCGTGCTGAGTCGTACACGCGCACGTATGACCGGGGTCGGCGCTGTTCGGCGCTATTTACAAGCTGATCCGTGCCTGGCCTGGACTGTCTTGCCTGGTATCGAGTCACCGGTTATCCAGATCTCTCAAATCTGCCAGCACGAAGGGGGTTGTTGTGTGCGGCGTTGGTAGGAAAAGATGCAACATGCAATGAAACGTTGTTGGTTTCGTGATGTATCCACCTCTGACGAGTGATGTCTTTCACTCGTCAGTCAAGTCCCGTATCTTCCGGGCGGGTACGCCACCGTAGAGCGAGTTCTCGTCGCATCTGCCGGTGACGACGGCGCCGGCAGCAATCACAGTTCCGCTACCAATGACTGCGCCAGGGAGGATCAGCGCTGCAGCTCCAATCCATACCCCGTTTCCGACGTAGATGGGCAGAGAAGTGGACTCCCCTGCCCGCATTCGTGCATCGCCTAGATGGTGTGTACTTGTGCAAAACGTTACGCGCGGGCCGACACGGCAGCGCTCCCCGAGAGTGATAGTCGCTGATGTATCGAAGAAGCAGAAGCTATTGATATACGTGTGCCGCCCAATGGAGAGCCGAAGTCCGCCGAACCAACTCCCGTGCGCGATTGATGATCGCTCTACGGACATGCCCGAGGCGCGTAATACGAGCCATCGCAGCGGGAGAGGGCACAGAGGGGTGCTCCAAAGGAAGTTCGCCAGCAGATCCCTGCATGCGTTCTTCAGGTGGGTTCTGACGTTACGGATTTGTCGCATTCGCTCTACTGGTTGCTCTCATCGGCACGGGCGCTACTTTGCCATTTGGGGGTCGGAGTTGGAGGGTCAATATGCGCCATCGGTGCGGGCCACGGCGCGAAGGGTCCTCCACAGGATGACGAGGTCTGTCGTCATCGACCAATTCTCGACGTAGTAGAGATCAAGCCGCACGCTATCATCCCAGGAAAGGTCACTGCGCCCGCTGACCTGCCACAGACCAGTAATGCCTGGCTTCACGAGCAGTCGCCGGTGCACCCACTGGTCGTAGCCATCCACCTCGCTTGCGAGTGGCGGCCGGGGACCAACGAGCGACATGTCGCCCTTCAGCACGTTCCACAGTTGAGGCAACTCGTCCAGGCTATATCGGCGCATAAGGCGACCCACGGAGGTGATGCGAGGGTCGTTCTTCATCTTGAAGAGGACGCCGTTGCCCTCAGAGGCATCCAGTAACGAAGAGAGCCGTTGTTCTGCGTCGACTACCATTGTGCGGAACTTAAGCATTTTGAAAGGTTGGCCTTGTACGCCGATGCGCTCTTGATGGAAGAACGCCGGGCCAGGACTCGTCACACGTACGCAGAGTGCAGTCACGATGAATACGGGGGAAAGAAAGAGCAAGCCGAGCGTGCTGGCGATAATGTCGGCGCTGCGCTTGAGGATGAGTTTGCCGCCTGTGAACTCTGGGTAGTCGACGTGGATAAGAGGTAGGCCGGCCACTGGCCGCGAATGTAGTCGCGGACCCGCAACATCAGTCAATGCAGGCGCCACTATCAGACTCGCCTTGCGCTCTTCAAGGCCCCAACCGAGCTCGCGCAACTGACGCGGGGTGAGCGAGTGGTTGCCGGTCACGATCACGGTGTCGGCGCGCACGCGATCCACATGCTCGAGCAGACGCCCCCACTCTCCGAGCACTGGAATGGTGTCGGTCAGGGATTTCTCGGTCGTGCCGCGTTCGGTGATGGCGCCGATGATCTTGATGCCTGCGGATGAGGTGGCCTGGATCTGCCGGGCCACGTGGCGCGCGCTCGTCCTGTCGCCGACCAGCACGGCATGGCTCATCAACCGGCCCTTGAGCCGTCGGCTGATCAGCCACTTGCGCCAGAGCCACCGCGAGAGCATCAGCAGCACCCACCCGATTGGCAGGGACAGCAGCAGATAACCGCGCCCGATCGGTGCCTTCAATAGGAACGCCGCGATCGCGAACATGCCGAAGAACCCGAAGGTCGCGTTGGTCAGGCGCTTATATTCTTCTGTACCGCTGCCGATGGTGCGGTAATCGCGGCTCTCAACCACGCGCAGCGCAATCAGCCAGCCGATGACGATGATGACTGACACCGCGGTGTAGGCGATCTCGACGTCGAGGGCGTTCACACCGAACACGCCCGCGTCGCCGCTGCCGGTGCCGAACCGAAGAACCTGGGCACCGAAGACCGCCACAGCGACGACGACCGTGTCAGTGACCGCCAGCAGAGTCGCGAACGCACGTTGCCAACGCCGCACTCGCGCCGCCGGTGACGCGAAATGGGACACCGCTGTTGTGCCCACGGCGTGTGCGGTCGACACCGGCCCCGCGGTCGGGGGAACCGCCGATGAGGGGAGTGCGTGTTCTTCGATCGTCATCCGCGATATTTGTCCGAGTGTCCGAGAGCGTAGCTGCGCACGGGGGTGCGCGACATGACCTGTGAGACTCATCTGAATGGATGAGCACCCCGCTTAGGATACCAGCGTGTTTTGCGACACGTGAGAGTCCGGTGAGAATGCAGACGCGTGTCGTCACACGATCGCCTGCATGCGGCGTTTGGCCGCGGCATCCCGATGCCGTAGACTGTCCCCTTGGTACTCGGCCCTCTGCTGGGCCGGCACCGCGAACGTGAGCCCTCCACTGGCGTGTTCGAGTTCTTCGGAACGGAACCACCCCGGAGTGGGATTCACGAACCTCTCCGTTCGATCAAGAAAGCAGCACTACTGTGACGCGCACTTTCACTCCCAAAGCTGGCGAGATCCAGCGCGAATGGCTGGTCATCGACGCAACTGACGTCGTGCTCGGCCGCCTGGCCTCGCACGCCGCCGCACTGCTTCGCGGCAAGCACAAGCCCACCTTCGTGAACCACCTCGACACCGGCGACTTCGTCGTGATCGTCAACGCCGACAAGGTGGCGCTGACCGGTCAGAAGCTGCAGAAGAAGCTGGCCTACCGCCACTCCGGCTACCCGGGCGGGCTCAGCTCGGTCACCTACGCCGAACTGATGGAGAAGAACCCCGTCCGCGCCGTCGAGAAGGCCGTGCGGGGCATGCTGCCCAAGAACAGCCTGGGCCGCCAGCAGCTGACCAAGCTGAAGGTGTATGCGGGCGCCGAGCACCCGCACGCCGCTCAGCAGCCCAAGACGTACACCTTCGATCAGGTCGCCCAGTGAGCGCCGCAGACCCTAAGGACACCAACGTGGCGAACATCCAGGACTCCACCTCCACCGAACCCACCAGCTTCTCGACCGAGACGCCGGCCGAGCAGGTCGCCGAGACCGCGCCCCGTCCGGTGCTCAGCGTGCCCGGTGCCGCCGTCGGCCGCCGCAAGCAGGCGATCGCGCGCGTGCGCCTGATCCCCGGCACCGGCACCATCACGGTCAACGGCCGCGCGTTCGAGGACTACTTTCCGAACAAGCTGCACCAGCAGCTGGTCAACGACCCGTTCACGGTGCTCGGCCTCGCCGGCTCCTATGACGTCATCGCCCGCATCCACGGCGGCGGCGATTCGGGCCAGGCCGGCGCGCTGCGCCTGGGCATCGCCCGTTCGCTGAATCAGATCGACGCCGAGAACAACCGCCCGGCGCTGAAGAAGGCCGGCTTCCTCTCCCGCGACGCGCGGGTCAAGGAGCGCAAGAAGGCCGGTCTGAAGAAGGCCCGCAAGGCGCCGCAGTACTCGAAGCGCTGATCGGGCCCATGGCCCTCTTCGGCACGGACGGCGTCCGAGGCCTTGCCAACGGCAGCCTCACCGCCGATCTTGCTCTCACCCTGGCTCAGGCGACCGCCGTCGTCCTGGGCCAGGGCCGTAGCGCGGAGGCGCGACGCGTCGCCGGCAAGCACGCCACCGCCGTGGTCGCGCGCGACCCGCGCGTGTCGGGCGAGTTCCTCGCCGCCGCGGTCTCGGCAGGTCTTGCCGCCTCGGGCGTCGACGTGCTCGACGCCGGCGTGGTGCCCACGCCGGCGGCCGCGTTCCTGGTCGGATCGACCGATGCCGACTTCGGTGTCATGGTCTCGGCATCCCACAATCCTGCCCCCGACAACGGCATCAAGATCTTCGCCCACGGCGGCGTGAAGCTGCCCGACCTGGTCGAGCGCCGCATCGAGGCCGCCATGAGCGGCCCCAAACTGCTGCCCACCGGTGCCGACGTCGGCCGCATCCGCCGGTTCGCCGACGCCGAAGACCGGTACGTGCTGCACCTGCTCAAATCGCTGCCGCACCGGCTGGACGGAATCCACCTGGTGCTGGACTGCGCCAACGGCGCGGCATCCGGCGTCTCGCCCGAAACGTTCACCGACGCCGGCGCCCGGGTCACCGTGATCGGCGCAGACCCCGACGGCATCAACATCAACGACGGCGTCGGCTCGACGCACCTGGCGAGCCTGGCCGACGAGGTCGTGCGCCTGGGCGCCGACGTCGGCATCGCCCACGACGGTGACGCCGACCGATGCCTGGCAGTGGATGCCGCCGGCAACATCGTCGACGGCGACCAGATCATGGCGATTCTGGCCGTGGCGATGAAAGAGCGCGGCGCGCTGGCGGGCAACACCTTGGTCGCCACCGTGATGAGCAACCTCGGGCTGCACCGCGCCATGGCCGAGCACGGGATCATCGTGGAGCGCACGGCGGTCGGCGACCGGTACGTGCTCGAGCGGATGAACGAGGGCGGCTTCAGCCTCGGCGGCGAGCAGTCCGGGCACGTCATCATGCGCGAGTTCGCCACCACCGGCGACGGCCTGCTGACCGGACTGCACCTGCTCGCCGAGATGGCGCGTACCGGAAAGTCCCTCGCCGAGCTGGCGTCGGTCATGACGGTGTTCCCGCAGGTGCTCGTGAACGTGCGCGGCGTCGACCGCGCACAGGTGGCCCATCCCGCCGTCACGGCCGCCGTGGCCGCCGCCGAGCAGCAGCTGGGCGAGACGGGCCGCGTGCTGCTGCGCGCGTCGGGCACCGAGCCGCTCGTGCGGGTCATGGTCGAGGCATCCGACGCCGACGCGGCATCGCGCGTGGCGGGGCAGCTGGCCGACGTGGTGCGCCAGCACCTGGCGCTGCCGGCGTAGGGATCGCGGCTGTTCGCGTCGCTCGGTGCGCCGGGCGTCTGGTGCGCGCTCGCGCGCGGTAGCGCCGCGCTTGGTACGTGCCTCATGCGCGGCGCATCAGCCAGCCTGATTCGACGTATCGGCATCTCGGTCTTCACAAGCCCCCTTCGCGTGCGCGCTAATGGACAGGGAGCGAAGAACACGGAGCCGAAGCCGGCACCGGACCCGCACGTCGAGGACGACAGAGAGGCAGCCAAAATGCATGAAGCGGCAGACCGGTCCCCATCAGAGCGCGAGGGCGGCTTGAGCCGCCGCGGGCTGCTCGGCATCGCGAGCGCCACGGCAGCGGCCGCGGCAATGGGCGGACTGGCCCGGGGCGCCGCGCCCGCCCACGCGGCCGAGGCGCTGGCTGCCGTCACGCCGGCGCCGACTGCGGGGATGTCGGTCACACTGCTGGGCACCGCGGGGGGACCGCCCCCACAGGCGAACCGCTACGGCATCGCCACCGCCCTGACCGTGGACGGCAACAACTACGTGATCGACTGCGGCCGAGGCGCCGTCAGCCAGTACATGCGCGCGGGGCTGTCGATGCCGGCGCTGACCGCCATCTTCCTGACCCACCTGCACTCCGACCACATGGTCGACTACTTCGCCTTCCCGCTGCTGTCCGGCGGGGTCATCGGACCGCAGGGGTTCACGTCGCCGATCGGCGTGTGGGGACCGGGAGCATCGGGCCTTCCCTCCCACCTCACCGGAGACACGGGAACGACCCCGGGAACCGTGGAGACGACCCGCCGCGCGAACGAGAGCTTCGCGGCATCCACCACCTTCTTCCTCGATGAGCACTTCGGCACCGACCCGGCCAAGATGCTGAACGTGCACGACGTGCTGCCGCCGGCGTCGGCCGGGGCATCCGCGTCGAATCCCGCGCCGACCATGGAGCCGTTCGCGGTCATGGAGGACGACCGGGTCAAGGTCACCGCCACCCTGGTGCCGCACGGCAGCGTGTTCCCGGCGCTGGCCTACCGGTTCGACTCCGACCACGGCAGCGTCGTCTTCTCGGGCGACACGGCACCCACGCCCAATCTCATCCGACTCGCGCAGGGTGCCGACCTGCTGCTGCACGAGACCGCCGACTTCGAGGCCCTGCCCAAGCTCGGCTACCCGGCCCCGGTCATCGAGCACATCCGACTCGTGCACACCGATGTCAACGACCTCGGCGCGATCGCGAAGGCCGCAGGCGTGGGCGCGCTCGTCGCCACGCACCTGAGCCCCGTCAATCCGGACATCGTGCCGGACCACGTATGGCGCAAGAAGCTGCGCGACAGCGCCAAGGCCGCCGGATACGACGGCGACATCTCGCTCGGGATGGACCTGATGCGGATTCAGGTGGGCGCGAAGCGCTGAGGGCGAGCCAGGCGGCGCGGGGTGCTGAGGCCGAGCGGCCGGGCTCATCTCGACAGGACGAACCCGGGGTACCCGTCGGCGGCGACCCGGCTGATCCGGTCACCGTAGGAACCGAAGCCTCCGAGGTAGGGCATGAACACCCGTGGCTTGCCGGGGACGTTGACGTTGGTCATGTATGAGTCCGCGACGGGGTACAGCGTCGCGTAGCCGACATCGGCGACGTGGCTGACCCACTCCGTCTCGGCAGCGGGGGCTGCTTCCATCGTGGTGATGCCGCCGGCATCGGCGTGGTCGAGCGCATCCATGATCCAGTCGACGTGCTGCTCGATCGCTCGCACGACATTCACCACCAGCGACGGGCTCTGCGGTCCGACCACGATGAACAGATTCGGGAACCCGCTCGACTGGATCCCGAGATATGTCCGGGGGCCCTGGGCCCACGCATCCTCCAGCCGGACCCCGCTGCGTCCACGGATGCCCAACCGGAACAGCGTTCCGGTGAAGGCATCGAATCCGGTTGCGTAGACGATCACGTCGTGCTCGCGCTCGCCGGATCGGGTGCGCACGCCGCGAGGAGTCACCTCGGCGATCGGATCCTTCTTCACGTCGACCAGGTGCACATGCGGCCGGTTGAAGGTCGCGTAGTAGTCGGTGTCGAGGCACACGCGCCGTGACCCGAACGGGTACTCCCACGATGCGAGCGCCGAGGCCACCGCCTTGTCCGCCACGATGGTGTGCACCTTGTCGCGCACGAAGGCGACCAGCCGGTCATTCGCCTCGCGGTCGGTGATGATGTCTGCGAACGAGACCAGAGCACAGCCGAAGCTGCCGGCGTGCCAGCATTCTTCGAAGCGGCGATGGATCTCGTCGTCACTGGCCGCCAGGATCGAGTCGGAGTGCCCCGTGACGAGTGTGCCGCTGCGCGACGTCCTCTCCTGGGCGCGGTGCCGCGGGTAGTGGGCTTTGTGTGCGGCGACCTCCGCCGCCTCCAGCGGCCGATTCATCGCGGGCATCGTGTACGCGGGAGTGCGCTGATAGACCGTCACCTCGGCGGCGCTGCCTGCGATGACGGGGATGGACTGGATGCCGGATGAGCCGGTGCCGATCACGCCCACCCGCTTGCCGACGAAGTCGGGCTCTTCGTGCGGCCAGCTGTTCGTGTAGTAGCTTTCGCCCGTGAAGCTCTCGAGCCCGTCGATTTCGGGCCGCTTCGGCGTGGAGAGGCATCCCACCGCCGTGATCACCCATTTCGCGGCGACCGTGTCGCCTTGGTCCGTCGTGATCACCCAGTGTGCGGCACGGTCGTCCCACTCGACGGATGTCACGCGAGTGTCGAACTGGATGTGCCGGTAGAGGTCGAACCTCGATGCGACGTGGCGTATGTAGTCCAGGATCTCCGGCTGGCCCGCGAACCGCTCGCTCCACACCCACTCCTGCTGCAGGTCCTCCGAGAAGGAATAGGAGTACTGCAGGCTGTCCACGTCGCACCGCGCACCCGGGTAGCGGTTGTAGAACCAGGTTCCGCCCACGTCGGGTGCACTCTCGAAGACGCGGAATCGTCGGCTCGAGGCGCTCAGCCGGTACGCCGCATAGAGGCCACCGAGTCCTGCGCCGACAACGGCGACGTCCAGCACGCCGGGGTCGATCGGCATAAGCGTTCTTCTCCCTTGAAGAGGTCGGATCGTGCAGCGCGGTGGCCGCTGCGCGGTCGCCGCGCAGGCGATGGGCTCTGGGCGGTCAGCGCCAGATCGACTTGACCTCCTGATAGCTCCAGATCGCTTCGGGGGCGAACTCGCGGCCGAGGCCGGAATCCTTGTACCCGCCGTAGGGCTGAGCCAAGTCGGGACGATAGCCGTTGATCCCGATGGACCCGGTCTCGATCCGGCGGGCGACCTCGAGCGCCGTGTCGGGGTCGCCGTACACGGCACCGGCCAGACCGTAACGCGAGCCATTCGCGATCCGTACGGCCTCGTCGACGTCGTCGTAGGGATGCAGCAGGACGACGGGGCCGAACACCTCGTCCTGCGCGATCGCACTGTCGAGAGCGGCATCGGTGACGATCGTGGGTGCGACGTAGTAGCCCCGGTCGGGCAGCTGGGTGTCGCCGGCCAGCAGCGTGGCACCTGAGTCCTTCGCTGCGGTGATCATGCCGGTGACTCGATCGTAGATGCGTCGGGAGACCAGCGGACCCATCTCCGTCTGCTCATCGAGCGGATCGCCCACGCGCAGATCGCGCGCCAGGTCGACAAGGCGGTCGCGCACCGTGTCATACATCGCTCGCGGTGCGAGGATGCGCGACAGCAGCGCGCAGGTCTGGCCCGTGTTCTCGAATGATGCCACCCGAAGGCTCTCGAACACGCTGTCGAGGTCGGCCGATTCGAGGATGATGCCGGCCGATTTGCCGCCCAGCTCAAGGGTCACCGGGATGAGGCGGCTGCCGGCGAGTGCGGCGATGTGCCTGCCCGTGGCAGAGGACCCGGTGAATCCGATCTTGTCGATGCCCTCGTGTTCGATGAGTGCCTGACCGGTCTCGCGGCCCCCGGGCACGATGTTGATGACGCCGGGAGGAAACCCGATCGCCGTCGTCGCCTCGGCGAGGTTGAAGATGTCGAGAGGAGTCTCGGGCGCGGGCTTGATGACGACGGTGCAACCGGCGGCCAGTGCGGGCGAGAGCTTCAGCGTCATCGAGGCCTGCGGATGATTCCACGGCACGATCAGGGCTGCGACGCCGAGCGGCTCGCGGCGCACGATCGATGTGCCGGCCCGCCCCATGTTCGGGCGCTCCTGCTCGAGCGCAGCCTCGCGTGCGAGCTTTGCGTAGTAGCGCAGATGCACCACCGGGCGCACACCGCCCCACGGCCGCGACAGTCGGACGGGCTGCCCGATCTCGGCAGTGATGAGATCGGCGGTCTCGCCGCCGCGCCGCTCCAGCTCGTCGGCCAGCTTGTCGATCCAGTCCGCACGCTCTGCATAAGACATCCGGGGCCACGGTCCGTTGTCGAATGCCTCGCGTGCGGCCCGCACGGCCAGGTCGACATCGGCGGCAGACCCCTCGACCGCCCGGCCGACCTCGCTGTAATCCACGGGGCTCTCCACGATGACCTGCGCGTTCGTGTCGGGAGCATGCCACTCGCCGCCCGCAAAGATCCGATCTCGCACCGTTGTGAATGTCATGGGGAAAGTTTACGGCGGTTAGGTTTATATATCAACATTAAACTTATCGGCCCCGCCCTGTTCGACTGCGCGCCCGGGGCCGAGGTCGCCTCGCGGACAGCGGGTGCTACAGGTCGTCGGCGTCCGCGCCCAGCAGGCCGGCATCGAAGGCGTGCAGATGGGGCTCGTTGGCCGCCATTCGCACGAGCATCGCGCGCAGGAGCGCGACCTCTTCAGCGCTGAAGTCCGTGAGGAGCAGCTGCTCCCGGCGGGCCGCGACCGGCTTGATCGAGTTGAACAGATCGGCCCCGGCGCCGGTGAGGTAGAGGCGGCGGGCCCGGCCTGTGGACTCTTGTGTGATCAGGTTTCGTTCGTGCAGCACCGCGATGCTGCGCGATGCGATGGCCTTGTTGATGCCGAGGTCACGGCTCGCTTGCGCGGCAGTGGCACCGGGAACGTTGCTCAGTTCACCGAGGATGCGCCATTCGTTGACGCCGATCCCGAACAGCTTCCGGTAGATTCGCGACCCGCCCCACAGCAGCATCCCGTTCAGGATCGTGACCAGCGCAGGAATGTGCTCTTCGGGGGGAAATCGGGTCGGCAGCGGCTCACGGATGACGACTGCATGCGCATCGTCGGCGCGAACGTCGTCACGTGCGCGCATTGGCCATCCCTTTGATTGCGAACATGCCCGCCACCCTATCGGTGCGGGTCCGGCGTGGCCCGTGCAGACCGGGGGTGCCCTAACAGTCCGCTGCCAGCGGCGGGGCCGCGTATCCACCGGTCGCCGACTCCAGAAGCTCCGCGACCGCCAGCGCAGAGAGATCCTCGAGGAAGGGGCCGACGACCTGCACCCCGACCGGCAGGCCGTTCGGAGTCAGCCCGACCGGCACGACGGTCGACGGCAACCCGACCACGCCAGACGGCGCATTCCAGGTGTGCGCGAGGGTACGGTGCGGGATGTCGCGGTCGCCCACGCGCAACGAGAGCTCTCCGATCGAGCCGGATGAGTCGTGCGCGAACGCGGGTACGCCCATCACCGGGCAGATGAGCACGTCGAAGCGAGAGAACCAGGCTCCCCACGCGGCGCGCAGCTCGGTGACCCGCTCACGATTGCGCAACCACCGCAGGTGACTGTCGGCACTCCGATCCTGCGACGCCGAGTCGCGCGACGGCAGGATGGCAGCCGCGATCAGGTCGGCGCACACCGTTCGGCTCATGTCCATGTCGACGGCGGGTCGCTCCCGAACCACCGTCGGCCCGGCCGCCGCCAGTGCATCGACCGCCTGTTCGCAGAGACGTCGGACGTGATCGTCGGGTATGGCATCGGGTCCGTCGTCGAGCCAGACTGCCACGCGCCACGCGCGGGGGTCCCGGTGGCGTGGCTCGGGCAGTTGCACCCGCCACGCGGGCGCGTCGTTCGGGTCGGGCCCGGCGAGGGACTGCAGGATCAGGCGCACGTCGGCCACGCTGCGGGCCATCGGCCCGAGCACGTTCAGATCGGTGTCGGTGGTCCCGCCCCCGATGTGGTCGATGTAGCCGCGCTGGGGCACGAGTCCGTAGCTCGGGCGGTGCCCGACGATGCCGCAGAAGTGCGACGGGATGCGGATCGATCCGCCCAGATCGCTGCCGATGTCGAAGCTCGACAGTCCGCTCGCCACGGCGGCGGCCGCGCCGCCGGACGAGCCACCCGGCGTCTTCGAGGGGTCCCACGGATTATTCGTCGTGCCGAAGACATCGTTGCTCGTCTGGATGTTGCCGGACCAGCGCGGCAGATTGGACTTGCCGACCAGGATCGCACCGCCATCGCGCAGCCGACGGATCGCGGGGGCGTCTTCGGCCGGGACGTTCTCGCGGAGTTCTTCCGCGCCCGCTGTCGTACGCAGGCCCGCCGTGGCGATCGCATCTTTCACCGTGAAGGGGATGCCGGCAAGAGGCCCTCGGGCTTGTCCGCTGCGACGCGCCGCATCCGCATGGTCGGCGGCACGACGTGCGCCCTCGGCATCCACCGTCACCACGGCGTTCAGCTGCGGATTGAGCCGGTCGATCCGCTCGAGATACAGATCGACGAGTTCGCGGGCGCTGATCCGGCCGTCGTTCAACGCTGCCGACTGGCTCGAGAGCGATGCTGTGGCCCACGAGGCGGCTGCCGTGGTCGTGCTCATGATCTCTGCTCCTGTTCTGTGGTGCCGTCGGCCGCCGGGTCGACCAGAATCGCGGCGAGGCTATCGCCGATGAATGCGAAGGCGGCCGCGCTGCCCGGCAGGCGCGGCATGCCGATGAACCCGTGCATCTGACCCTCGAAGCGCCGATGGGTGACCCGGACGCCCGCCGTGCGCAGTGCCGTGACATATGCCTCGCCTTCGTCGGCGAGCACATCGTTGTCCGCAGTCACCACGATGGCGGGCGCAAGGCCCCGGTGATCGGCCGCGCGCAAGGGCGAAGCATCCGGATGCCGGCGCCTGGTCTCGTCCGGAACGTATTGATCCCAGAACCATCGCATGGTCGCCGCATCCAGCAACAGCTGATTCTGCGGGCAGCGGTAGCTCGCGCGATCGAAGTCGGTGTCGACCACCGGGTAGATCAGCACCTGGCAGGCCAGATCGACCCCGGCCGCCTTGGCGCGCAATGCCATGACTGCCGCGAGGTTGCCGCCAGCGCTGTCACCGACGACGACGATGCGCTGCTGCGGCCGGGAGTCGCGCACGGCAAGCAGCGCATGCCAGGCGTCACCAACGGCAGCCGGGTAAGGATGTTCCGGCGCGAGCCGATACTCGACCATGACCACTTCGCACCCGGTGGCCGCAGCCAGCCGCCGCGCAGTGCCATCGAAGCCGGCGATCTCCCCGAGCACCCAGCCTCCGCCGTGATAGAAGACCAGCACGGCAGGGTCCGACGACGTGTCGAGAGCGGGCGGCTGCAGCCACCGCAGTGCGATGCGTGAGCCGTCGGCTCCGGTGATGACACTGTCGTGGTGTGTCATCACCGGACCCGGAGGATCGCTCAGCTGTCGGGCCGTCATGGCCGCACGTGCCAGTCGCGGCCCGATCTCGTGGGCGCGGGGCGCGGCAAGAGCGCCGCTGCGCTCGAGATACGCCACGGTAGCGCTGTCCAGACCCACATCGACCTCCGTCTGTCGGCTCGTCACGGTCCGACTCGCGACTACGGCTTCGTCCAGATGTCCTTCGCATAGTCCGGCTCCGCGTGGAGCAGTCCGTACTTGACGGCAGCTTTGGCCAGTGGCCGCAGACCCTCGGGGGTCAGGGGAGCGGCGTAGCCGTTCATGTTGATCGCGGCGAGCACCCCGGCATCCATCGGCGTGACGTCTGGGATCTTGCTGCGCACCTCGTCCAGATGTTCGCTGGCGTACGCGTTGGACGCGGCGATCGCCTCTTGCAGGTTGCCGAAGAGCTCCGGGTTCTTGTTCGCTTCGTTGGCGTTGACGAACCAGACGCCGAAGATGAATTGCTCGCCCGGGGCCAGTGCGTCATGTGTGTTCACGAGGGTCTGGTCGCCCTGACTCTTCGCGATCGTGCCGAAGGGCTCGCCGGCGAGGAACGCGTCGATCTCTCCGGACTTCAGCGCCGGCGCCATGTCGCCGAACCCGAGTTCGACGAAGGTGACCTTGCTGGAGTCGCCGCCGCCGGCGTCGATCGCATTGCGTGCAAGCGCATCCGAGAGGTTGCCGAGCGTGTTGACCGCGACCTTCCTGCCTTCCAGATCCTTGACGGTCTTGATGCTGTCGTCGCCTCGGACGACCAGGTCATTCGTGCCCTTGGCCGGGTCGCCGTTGCTGGCGGCCGAGACGTTGAGCAGGCTGAGCGGCAATCCTCGCTCAATGGCCTGGAAGACGGACACCGAGTTGCTGTAGCCGAGCTGGTACTGCGCACTCACCACGGCCGGCACCACCGCCGCGCCGCCCTGTGCGTAGTTGTAGTGCAGTGTGATGCCGTGCTTTGAGAAGAACCCCTGGTCTTCGCCGACCATCAGAAGCGCGGTCTCGTTCACCGGCAGCGTGCCGACCTCGACCGTCACACTCTTGCCGGTCTGGCCGTCGTCGTCCGACGGCGTATCGGCTGAGCAACCAGCCAACGCCAGAGCGGCGGCTGCCGCCAATGCGACGGCCGCTATAGCAACGCCACGATTCTTCATTATCGCCTCCGAGTTCGTCGTGAGTATCAGATGCCATGCGCCGTTCGCGCGTGGCGAGTCCGGTCAGTAGACCATGAGTCCAAGAGTCGTCTGGGATTCCTTTCGATGAGTGAAAGACTGTGACGTGTGCCGGCTGCTGATCCGACGCGCGGCCGTGCCCGAAGGGGTCACCCCCGGCATATCGGCTTTGCATCGGCAGAGTCGCGCGACAGCTCGCCATGTGGAGCAAGCATGTTTTCGGTGAATGAGAACCATGGTTGTCGGGTCGCGGTCGCTTCACCAAGCTGGTGGCCTGACAGCAGGTTCCTGCAGGACGAAGTCGTCTTGCCGGCAAAGGTCGCGGTCAGTGCCGCCGACCGGGCAACAGCGCAGTAGCACCGCATTATCTTGCAACGGAGGAAGAAGTGAAGACTACTCGTATTCGTCGTCCCATCGCGTTCGGGGCACTCGCGTTCCTCGCGACGATATCTCTCGTCGCCTGCGCGGCCGGAGGCAGCACAGATACACCCGCCGATGGGAACTCACTGACCTCGATCAAGATCGGATCGATCCCGGTCACCGATGCCGCCGTCGTGGTGCTGGGCGACCAGCACGGCTTCTTCAAGGATGAAGGGCTCAAGGTCGAATTCGGCAATCCCGCTGCGGGCGGTTCGTCTGTCGTGGCGGCGGTGATAGCCGGCGAGTACCAGGTCGGGTACAGCGCCACGCTGTCGGTCTTCCAGGCGGTCGCGGGTGGCAACGACCTGACGATGATCGCGCCCGCGTCGGGATCGTTCGACGACCCCGCCAAGGGTACGAATGACCTGATCACCTCCCCGAAGCTGGGGTTGAAGAGTGCGAAGGACCTTGAAGGCAAACAGGTCGCGGTCAACGCGGCCGGCGGCTTCGCCGAGATGCTTGGCAAGAATTCGGTCCTCGAAGCAGGCGGCGATCCCGGCAAGGTCCAGTGGGTGCAGCTGGGGTTCCCCGATCAACTGCCTGCGCTGCAGTCCGGGCGCATCCAGGGTTTCGTCGCCGGTGAGCCGTTCGGCACGCTCGCCCGCGATGAGGGCGAGGTCACGCTGACGAACACGCTCTACGACGTCTCGCACGACGAGTGGCTCCTGGGCACGTGGTTCGCCAGCCGCGCCGCGACCGAGAAGAACCCGCAACTGTTCGAGAAGATCCAGGCCGCCATCACCACGTCGCTGAAGTATTCCGTGGCACACGAAGACGAACTGCGCAAGATCATCCCTGACTTCGCAGGCATCGACCCCAAGATCGCCGGATCGATCAGGCTCAGCAACTACGCGACACCGCTGACCGTCCAGACGCTCGAGCCGATGGCGGATGCGGCGGTGCGCACAGGACTGCTGGAGAAGAAGCCCGATCTCGAGGCTCTGATCTGGAAGCCCTGAAATGTGCCGCATCCGGCATATATCCACCGAGGAGGTGAGGCGTGGTCGACGTGAGTGAGACAGTCGCCGTCGGACCCATGGACGAGAGTGCGACCAGGACTCCGAAAGATCGGGCCCGCCTCCGCAAGGGCATCGGGCGTCGCCGGCAGCGCATTGTGCTCGGCCTGACCGGCGTCGTGGGTCTGCTCATCATCTGGGAAGCGACTGCGCGCTGGGGGTTTGTCGACGCCCGATACCTGCCCCCGCCGACTGTCGTCGCGGGCGAACTCGTGCACCAGTTCGCCTCGGCGTCGTTCTGGACGGCGCTGGGCCTGACCATGCGCACCTGGATCATCGGCCTCGCGATCGTGACCGTCGCCGGGGTGGTGCTCGGGTTCGTGATCGGCCTGAGCCCGTTCCTGCGCCGGTACACGACCTCCACCATCGAGTTCCTGCGTCCGATCCCGTCGGTCGCGCTGATCCCGCTGGCAGTGCTCGTGTTCGGTGTACGCGTCGAGTCGGCTCTGCTGCTGATCGTGTATGCGTGCTTCTGGCAGATGCTCATCCAGATGCTGTACGGCGTCAGCGACGTAGACCCCGTCGCCGTCGACACCGCCCGCACGTTCGGGCTCGGCTGGTTCGCCCGCATCCGATACGTCGTATGGCCGTCGACGCTGCCCTACCTGATGACCGGCTTACGGCTATCGGCGACCATCGCGCTGGTGCTCGCGATCACGGCGGAGCTGGTCATCGGCGTGCCGGGGCTGGGCACGGCGATCACGCTCGCGCAGAACGGTGCCCGCGTGACGACGGTGTACGCCCTGACCGTCGCGACCGGAGTGCTGGGCCTTGTCATCAACCTGCTCATGCGCGCTGCCGAGACCAGGATCCTGGCTTGGCATTCGTCGGTGCGAGGGGAGGCGATCGTATGAGGCGCGCCCGTTCTGCGCTGCTGTCGGCGCTCGCCCTGCCTGTGATTCTCGTCGCGATCTGGTTCGCCGCGACTCGCGGCGAGACCAGTGTCTTCGTGCCCGAGCCGATCAGTCTCGTGAAGACGTTCGTGGACGTCTGGACCGGACCGGCGTTCATGGAGCAGGTCATGCCGTCACTGATTCGACTGGGCGTCGGACTCGGGGGATCGATCATCGTCGGCATCGGGCTGGGGCTCGCGGTCGGGTCCAGCCGGGTGCTTCGAGATCTGCTCGAGCCGGTGCTGGAATTCTTCCGCGCCATCCCTGCTCCGGTGCTCATTCCCGTACTGATGCTGCTGATCGGCCTGGGCGACGCGATGAAGATCACGGTGATCATCATCGGGTGCATGTGGCCGATCCTCCTCAACACGATAGATGGCGTCCGAGCCACCGATGCCGTTCTCATCGAGACCGTGCGCAGCTTTGGATTCACTCGCATGTCGCGGTTCCGTTACCTGGTACTGCCGGCAGCGATGCCGCGCATCATGACGGGAGTGCGCCAATCGCTGTCGATCGGGATCATTCTGGTGGTGATCTCGGAGATGTTCGCGGCGGTGTCCGGGCTGGGTTATCAGATCGTGCTGTTCCAGCGCACCTTCAAGATCCCCGAGATGTGGTCGGGGATCGTGCTGCTCGCCCTCATCGGCCTGCTGCTGGCATTCCTTTTCGCGCAGGTCGAGAAGGTCGTACTGCGCTGGCATCGAGGCCAGCGAGAAGTGGAGAATCGCGGTGCTTGACACGACGGAGACCCAGACACCGCTGTTGTCGGTGGAACACGTGCGAAAGGTGTATGCCACCGACGGCAAAGAGGTCGAAGCCGTCCGCGACTTGAACTTCGAGCTGGCGCGGGGTGAATTCGCCTGTCTCGTCGGCCCGTCCGGCTGCGGCAAGACGACGCTGCTGAAGTGCGTCGCGGGGCTTCTCGCGCCGACATCGGGGCGGGTGCTCCTCGACGGCGCGGAGGTCTCGGGGCCGCCGAAGAAGATGGCGGTCGTGTTCCAGGAGTACGGTCGGTCGCTCTTCCCCTGGATGCGCGTCTACGACAACGTCGAGGTACCGCTGAAGAACGCCCGTGTGCCCAAAGCCGAACGGGAGCGTCTGGTCGCCGAAGCCCTCGATGCCGTGGGTCTGGCGCACGTTCCGCGGTCGTATCCGTGGCAGCTGTCCGGCGGGATGCAGCAGCGCGTCGCGATTGCGCGTGCGATCGCCTACAAGCCCGAGATCCTCCTGATGGACGAGCCGTTCGCCGCCGTCGACGCGCAGACCCGCGCCGACCTTGAAGACCTCGTGCGCGAGGTATGGCAGCGGTTGGGCATCACCGTGCTGTTCGTCACGCACGACATCGATGAGTCGGTGTACCTGGCGCAGCGGGTCATCACGCTCTCGATGTCACCCACCGTCGTCCAGAAGGATCTGATCATCGACCTGGCCGACGCACGCGATCAGCTCAATACGCGGTCTCTGCCGAGGTTCATCGAACTGCGGCACGACGTGTACGAGCAGGTCCAGCGGGCCAAGCGCGGGCAGGGTGCGGATGCTCCCGAGAGCATGGCGGAGCCGGCGAGCGTCGACTAGGCCGGGGCATCCGAGGTGCCCCGATGGTCGCGAAGAAGACGGATACCAAGGTTATGGCCAGTTAGGGAGAAGCAGATGCAGTCGATTACCTCTCGCGCCGCTATTGTGCGCGATGTTCCAGGCGTGTTCGAGATCGCAGACGTCGTGGTCGGTGAGCCTCGTCAGAACGAGATCCGTGTGCGGATGGTCGCCGCCGGCATGTGCCACTCCGATTACCACATGATGACCGGAGACAGCGTGGCCGGGTATCTGCCGATGGTCTGCGGTCACGAGGGCACGGGCATCGTCGAGACCGTTGGTCCCAATACGCCGGGATGGGCCGTGGGGGATGCGGTCGTCTTCACGTGGATACCGAGCTGTGGCAAATGCCGGTGGTGCACGACGGGCATGACGAACCTGTGCGATCGTGGGCGGTACCTTCTGGCCGGGCACCGGTTCGACGACGAGTCGAGCTTTCGCTTCGCGCTTCCCGACGGCACTCCGGTCGGCCAGATGTGTCAGGTCGGATCGTTCTCGCAGTACACGCTCGTCTCCGTCGATTCAGCGATAAAGCTCCCTGCCGACGCCGACTTGACGAAGGTGTGGCTGCTGGGCTGCGGCGTGGGCACCGGGTGGGGCAGCGCCGTGTATGCGGCCGAGACCGAACCCGGTGACGTCGTGATCGTCATGGGCATCGGCGGCATCGGGATCAACGCCGTGCAGGGCGCCCGAAGTGTCGGCGCCGGCGCCGTGATCGCAGTCGACCCGGTCGAGTTCAAGCGCGAGAGTGCGCTTGCCCTCGGCGCGACGCACGCGTTCGCGACCATGGAGGAGGCTGCCGACTTCGCGCGGTCGATCACGAACGGACAGGGTGCGGATCGCGCAATCGTCACGGTGGGCGTCGTCAGGGGTGCACACGTCGCTCAGGCGGTCTCCGCCATCCGGAAGGCAGGCGTCGTGGTGGTGACCGGCATCGCCCCCGACAGCGAGACGAGCATCCCGGTCAGCCCGCTCGAGCTCACCCGGTATCAGAAGCGCATTCAGGGCACGATCTACGGTCATGCCAACCCGCAGGCAGACGTGCCGAAGCAGCTGGGCATGTATCGGAACGGCCAGCTCAAGCTCGACGAGCTGATCACCAAGATGTATTCCCTGGACCAGATCAACGAGGGATATCAGGACATGATCGACGGCCGCAACATCCGTGGCGGCATTCTGTTCTGATCTTCGCCCGACTGCTGCCAGACGCCAGAGACCGAATCCGGGCCGGCGTCTGGCAGCTGTGCGCGGTCGGCGGGGGAGCTCGACGGAACAAGCGCGAGAATTCCGGCTGCCGGAAACAGAGGTCAAGCAAGGTGCGTCGCAGTGAGTGACGCAGTGCCGGCCGCCCATCGTCCGTCGCGATCGAACGAGTGCTTTCAATCAGCGAAAACCACTCCCCTGGGGACCGACTCGCGGCGTTAGCCTCCGGATACGACACAGGCGACCACAGGAGGCAACGATGGCGATCAAGGGAACATGGCCCAGGGCGATCTTCTACGACTCGAAGACCACACTGTTCGACTGGGGATGGAGCTGGGCCACGGCCGCTGAGACCATCGTGGCGAAGTACGGCTCCACAGTGGATCCGAAGCAGTTCGCCGCGAATTGGGTGCGGCTGTTCGAAGCAGCCCACCGTCGCACGGCGTTCGCCGGGTATCGGCCGGTCACCGAGATCATCACCGAGGCGCTGATGGACACGTTCCGGATCCTGGACGTTCCCGGAGTGGCCGAAGACGTCAGCGCCTACACCGAGCTGCAGAAGGATGTCGGTTTGTTCGATGAGACGGAGCCGGCGCTGCAGGAGCAGCAGGATCTCGGCGTCAAGATCTGGACATATTCGGACGTCGAGCGCAAATACCTCGACATGTACGTGAGCAAGTTCCAGCACTTCACTCCCGATTTCGTCGGCAGCACCGAACAGGCGCATTTTCACAAGCCGAATCCGCGCACCTATGCCTGGGTGCTTCGCGAGAACGACCTGCAGCCGCGCGACGTGCTGTTCTGCGCGGCGCCGTCCTTCGACGTTCAGGGTGCGATGGCCTTCGGGCTGCTGGCGGCGCGGCTGCAACGGCCGACTGCGAAGCAGAGCGACGGTGTGCTCGCCAATGAGGCCGACGGCAGCCGGGGAATCACTCCCGACTATGTCATCGAGAGCCTCCACGACATCACGACGATCATTCGGGCCAATCGCGGCTGATCGAGTGGAAAAGAGGAGCCTTGACTTCCTGCGCGCCTGCCGCGCGCACCACCCGTGGCGCCGCTTTTCGACCACTGGAAAGGGCCTGCCGCGCTACCGCGGCGCTGTGGTGTAATCCGGCTGACGGCGCCGTTGCCGGGCACCATCGAAATGTCAATGTTGACACTGTCACTGCATCATCCAATGAAGGAGTAGATACATGTCGAACAACGGTTCTCTGTACAGCCGGAGGAGCTTCCTCGCACGGTCGGGCGCGACCGTCCTGATGGCGGCGATGGGTTCGTCGATTCTCGCAGCGTGTTCTCCAGGCGGCTCCACACCCGCCCAATCGAGTAGCGGCTCCGGGGGAGGCAATGTCGCCGCTGTGCCCTTCACTTTCCTGAGCTTCCTTCCGCTGACCTCATTCACGGTCAGCCCCGAGATGCTCGCGGACCTGGACGGGACGTTCAAGAAGGACGGGCTGGACGCCACTCTGCAGCCGGTGAAGGGGTCGGCCCAAGCGACCCAGCTGCTGCTGGCCAACAAGGGTCAGGTGGCCCGCAATGGACTGATCGACGCCATGGTCGCGGCGTTCGCGCAGAACCAGCCGGTGGTCGTGACGGGAATCGACACCTATCAGACCGGCATCAAGATCGTGACGACGTCGAAGACGCCGAATCCGGCTGATTGGGTCGGTAAGACGATGGGCGTCCCGTCGGTCAACGGCACGAGCGACAAGACCCTGTCCATGTCCCTCATCGAGGCGGGGCTCGATCCCAAGTCCGTCAAGCGGCAGCTCGTGGGCCTGTCGGCAGGCACGTTCGACCTGGTGCAGAAGGGGACGCTGGTCGGTTATCTCGTCAGCACGGACACGGCATTCCTCGTGGCGAAGCAGAATCCCGATGCGCACGTGTTCACACCGACGACGGGCTCCGGAATCAACATCTACATGTCGACCAAGGATCAGATTCAGCAGAACGGCGATGCGCTCAAGAAGTACTTCGCCGCGATCACCGAGGTCAAGTCCGGGATCGTCAATGGCACGGACCAGGATTACACGAAGGCGATCGACACGCTGCGCACGAAGTATTCCTGGGCCGCGTTGGACGACTCCACGATCGCGGTGGAGGCCTTCAAGGCGCAGGTGGGCCTGTGGAAGAACCCGGCGGGCGCGATCGGCCAGCCCGACATGGACGCCATCGACAAGTCGTATCAGGAACTCGTGAAGGCCGGTTTCGTCCCGGGCGGGAAGAAGATCGAGAGCCTCTTCGACACCAGCCTGCTCCCGCAGTAGGCCACACGTAGGACAGGAAGCGAACTCCGCAGATGAAGAGAGCGGTGCTCACCATCGAAAACACAGACGCAGACACAGGTGCCGGCCGGGCGGGAGATGCGATCCCGCCGGCCGGGGCACGGGTGAAGCTGGAGATCAAGGACGTTGTCAAGGATTTCGTGACCGCCCGCGGGACGACGCGTGCGCTCTCCGACATCAACCTGAGCATCGTCGAGCAAGAGTTCATCTCGCTGATCGGGAGATCCGGTTGCGGGAAGACGACGCTGCTGCGAATCATCGCTGGGCTGATACCGCCGACGTCGGGCGAGATCAGAATCGGCGGAAAGTCGCTGTGGTCTGGCGCAGTCGTCGATTCCTCGGTGATCACGCAGCTGGGGGTCGTCTTCCAGGACGCCAACCTCTTCCCGTGGTACAACATCATCGACAACGTGTCGCTGCCCTTGCGGCTGCGCGGAGTCTCCAAGACCGACCGGCATCGACGGGCACGCGAGCTGATGGAGCTCGTCGGGCTGGAAGGGTTCGAGAAGTCCCTTCCTCGGGAATTGTCCGGTGGCATGCGTCAGCGGGCGGCGATCGCGAGGGCACTCAGCTACGATCCCGAGCTGCTGCTCATGGACGAGCCGTTCGGAGCGCTGGATGCATTGACCCGGGAGCGGATGAATCTGGAACTGCAGCGGATCGCGGCAGCCATCAAGGCGACCGTGGTGTTCGTCACCCACGACATCGGCGAAGCGGTCTTCCTCGGCAGTCGCGTCGTGCAGTTGACACCGAGGCCGGGGCGCATCCAGAACATCACGACGGTCGGCATCCCCCGTCCACGCCCGATAGAGGCCCAATCGGATCCGCGGTTCGTGCAGGCCGTGCGCGACCTCCGGATCGCGCTGGATGAAGAGGTGTGATGATGGTACGCAGTGAGCGGTGGCAGAACATCGCGAAATGGGGGGCCACCCCGGCGATTCTGATCATCGTCTTCGCGGTGTGGGAGATCGTCGTCCGCGCCTTTCACGTCAATCCGCTGATCCTGCCGGCGCCGAGTGAGATCTTCGTGCGGCTGGTCGAGATGCTCAAGGGTCCGACGATATGGCAAGACGCGCAGACGACGGCGACCGAGGCCGTCGTGGGTTTCGCGATCGCCGTGTTCGTCGGTGTGATCGCCGGCGTCATCCTCGGAAAATCTCGGCTGCTGGAGATCAGCATGCGCCCCCTTGTGGTCGGTTCGCAGGTGGTGCCCAAGGTCGCGCTGATACCTCTTTTCGTCATCTGGTTCGGATTCGGGATCAGCTCGAAGATCATCATCGCGGCACTGATGGGGTTCTTCCCGATCATGCTCAACGTGCAGCTGGGCGTCCGATCGGTCGACCCGGGGCAGCGGGATGTCATGCGGAGCCTGAATGCATCGAAATGGCACACGTTCCGACACCTGGAGCTGAAGAGCACCCTTCCCTACGTCTTCGCAGGGATGGAGGTCGGCATCGTGTTCTCCTTGATCGGGGCGATCGTCGGCGAATATCTCGGCGGCAGCGTCGGCCTCGGGTACGAATTGGTGCAGACCCTCAACAACCTGGATGCTCCGGGCCTTTTCGCGGTGATCCTGTTGCTGTCGGCGCTGGGCCTGATCCTCTATTTCCTGGTCACCGTCGCGAAGAGACTGTCGATCCCCTGGCACGAGTCGACCAAGGTCGAGTGAACCTTGCGATGACAGACGCACTGCGGGAGGCGTGAGCACGCGTGATTGACGGTACCTTCTCCGACATCTGGCAGGCAGTGGCCCGCGCCGAACCCGACCGGCTCGCGATGGCGACACCGTCGGGCCACCGCTTCACCTACGGTCGGTTCGCGCGCGAGGCGCGTGGCCTGGCCGCACACTTCAGCGCCTGCGGCCTGCGCCCGGGCGACCGGGTGGGCATCGTGCTGTACAACCGGCCCGAGTTCCTGACCACGCTGTTCGCATGCCTCGCGCTCGGGTTGACCCCGGTGCCGATGAACTTCCGGTACCGCAGCATCGAGTTGGCGGCGTTGCTGATGGACTCCAAGCCTCGTGCGCTCGTGTATGCGGCATCGTTGCGGAACCTGGTCGCCGAGGCGACCGGCATCGCGCGCGGCGACATCCATCTGGTCGAAGTGACTGACGTATGGACCCCGCGTGCCCACGCCACACCATGGGCCGAAGCGATCGCAGCCGGCGGCGCACTGCCCGATCGCGCACCTGCCGATGGTGAGATGTGGATCTACACGGGTGGCACCACCGGCCAGCCCAAGGCCGTGCGCTGGCGCGTCGTCGACATGTTCCGCTCGAAGCTGTTCAGCATCTACGACATGAACGGACTCGCGCAACCGGCATCCTTGGACGAAGCAGTGGCGACCGCGCTGCAGTACGACCATGCCCAGCTCGTCAACCTGCCGCTTGCGCCGTTCATGCACGGCACCGCCATGTCGTTGGCGATCAATGCTCTTGCGGTCGGTGGCGCCGTGCTCGTCACGTCGTCGCTGCGGTTCGACGCCGATGCGGCCGTGCGGTTGGCCTTGCAGGACCGGGCGACGCAGATCGTGGTCGCCGGCGATGCCGTCGCCATGCCGTTCGCCGATGCCGCCGAACGGATGGGAGTGACCCTCCCGCTCGTGCGCGCGATCGTCAGTTCCGGCATGCGGTTCAGCACCGCGACCAAGCGGCGCCTGCACCGACTGGGCGACCTGACGATCCAGGACATCATCGCGTCGTCCGAGGGCGGCGGCTTCGCGGTGACCGTCACGACCGGCGTCGACGACCTGCCCGGTCGCGCGCGTTTGTACCCCGACGCCGTGGTGCTGGATGAAAACGGCCGGCCCGTGGACGATCGGGTCGGTGCCCGTGGCATGCTCGCCCGCTCCGGCACGATCCCGATCGGCTACTTCCGTGACGAAGAGAAGACCGCCGCCGCATTCCCCGTCATCGAGGGAGTGCGCTATGTCATGCCCGGCGACTGGGTCGTCGTCGAAGACGACCGGCACGTGGAGTTTCTCGGCCGTGGCAGCGCCGTGATCAATTCCGGAGGCGAAAAGGTCTACCCGGACGAGGTCGAGGAGGCACTGCTCGCCCACCCGGCGGTGCGCGATGCGGTCGTCGTCGGTGTGCCTGATGAGCGGTTCGGTGAGATCGTGGCCGCTGCCGTCGTGCTCGGCGAGACGGATTCCGCCACCGGGGACGACCTCGCCGCATGGGTCGGCGGGCGGCTGGCCGCATACAAGAAGCCGCGGGCGGTCGTGTTCCGCACCGGGATCGCCCGCGGAGTGACCGGAAAGATCGACCTGGCCCGACTGCGCGCCGAACTCATGGATGAGCTGAACGAGCGCGCGGCCACGTCCCCCTGACCGTCTGGATTTTCACTGGGCGAAAAACCGCGGCTGTGCGGATCGCAGCCGCACTAGCGTTGCCCATACCCCGACGACGATGTGGAGGACCTGCGATGACGGCGACGGTTCCGGTTTCGGCGGCGATCGGTCGGACCCTCGCCACGCTGGGCGCGGCACATGTCTTCGGAGTGGTCGGCAGTGGAAATTTTCACCTGACGAATGCCATGGTCGACACCGGGGTGCCATTCACTGCAGCGCGCCATGAGATGGGTGCCACGGTCATGGCCGACGCGTACTCCCGCACGTCGGACCGTGTCGCGGTCGTGTCGCTTCATCAGGGCTGCGGGCTCAGCAACGCCCTCACCGGCATCGCCGAGGCCGCGAAGTGCCACACTCCTCTGCTCGTGGTCACCGGCGACACCGCCACCGGCGACGTGAACTCCAATTTCCATGTCGATCAAGATGCCGCAGTGCGAGCCATGGGGGCGACGGCGGCGCGGGTCTACTCGGCAGAGACCGCCGTGGCCGACACCGCCCGGGCATACATTCGCGCCGTCACGGAGCGCGAGACCGTCGTGCTGTCCGTGCCCGTCGACATCCAGGACCGCATCGTCGAGTTGGATGAGACGTCGATCACCCTCCCACGCGTGCACCGCGCGGGCCCGTCGTCGCAGGCGCTCACCGACCTCGTGGAGCTGCTCGCCGGCGCCCGGAGGCCCGTCATCCTGGCCGGACGCGGTGCTCGGCACGCCAAGACCGAGCTCGTGCGCCTGGCCGATCATGCCGGCGCCCTGCTGGTCACCTCGGCGGGCGCGCGCGGGCTGTTCGCCGACCAGGAGTGGGCGCTGGACGTCATGGGCGGGTTCTCGACCGAGGGCGCGGCCGAGCTCATCGCTGCCGCAGACGTCGTGGTCGGTTTCGGGGCGTCGCTGAACAAATGGACCGGGCGCGACGGAGCTCTGATGCGCGGCGCAACCGTCGTGCACGTCGACGACCGGCCGGCGGCGATCGGGCGGCACCGCGACGTGGCCCTCGGCGTGATCGGCGACGCGGCGATCGTCGCCGCGCTGGCCGCGGACCAGCTGGAACAGCGACCGCGCAGCGGCACGCATCGCGGGTACCGCACGGCTGACGTCGCACGGCGGGTGCACGCCGCACGATACTGGCGCGACCAGCCGTTCGAGCCGCTGCGCGACCCCGGCTGCATCGACCCGCGTGAGCTGACGAACCTGCTGGACGAGCTGCTGCCGGCCGAGCGGATCGTCGTGCCGGACGGCGGCAACGTGAACTGCTATCCCGCCGGCCACCTGCGCGTGCCCGACGTTCGTGGATTCTGCTTTCCACTCGCGTTCCAGGCGATCGGGATGGGCATCGCCGCCGGCATCGGCGCCGGCATCGCGCAGCCAGGCCGGGTGCCGGTCGTCGGCACCGGCGACGGGGCGTTCATGATGTCGCTGGCCGAACTCGACACCGCGGTCCGTGCGCGCCTCGGGCTCGTCGTGATCGTGTACAACGACTCGGCGTACGGCGCTGAGGTGAACCTGTTCCGCCCCTACACCGACGACCTCGACATCGTGCGCTTCCCGGACACCGACATGGCCCGCGTCGCCCGAGGGTTCGGCGCCGAGGGTGTCACGGTGCGCGAGATTTCGGACCTCGGGCCGGTGCGGGAGTGGGTCGACGGGCCCCGCGACCGGCCGCTGGTGATCGACGCGAAGATCGCGACGTTCCCGTCGTGGCTCATGGCGCAGAGATACGTCCTTGCCGAAGACGCCACACACAACGACCTGTCGAGCGAGCTGGCGTGACGTGACGGGCGTGGCGGCGAGGAAGAAACCAGCCGAAGGGAAGGCGGATACAATCATGTACATGAGCGACGTCGTCGACGACACCGCTGTTGAGCCCCCGCACGATCGGGAGCGGCCCAAGTCGACTGTGGACCGCACGCTGCTGATCCTCGGCACCTTCCAGAACAAGCAACGACGGCAGACGCTGTCTGAGATCGGTCGGTCGACGGGCCTGCCGATCGCCACCTGCTACCGCATCGTGCAGCGTCTGGTCGAATGGGGCGCTCTCGAGAAGGGCGAGGACGGCCGGTATTACATCGGCCTGCGCCTCTGGCAGGTCGCCGCCCTCGCGCCACAGCCGTCACGACTGCAGCGGGTGGCGCGGTCATTCATGCAGGACCTGTTCGAAGCGAGCGGTCACACGACGCACCTGGCCATCCGCGACGGGCTCGAGCTCATCTCCGTCGAGCGGTTCCAGGCCGGCCACCGGCCGGTGCCCAGGCCGGTCGTCGGGGGCCGCTACCCGATGCACGCGTCGGCGATCGGGCACGTGCTGCTCGCGTATGCGCCGTACAAGATCCGCCAGAAGGTGCTCGAGGGGCCGTTCGAGCGTTTCACCAGCCGCACCCTGACCAATCGCGCCGATGTCGAGCGTGTGATCGAGCGGGTGCGACAGGTGGGGTACTCGATCTGCGATCGGCACGTCGATGAGTTCCACTGCAGTGTCGCGGCCCCGATCCTCGGCCAGAGCGGCGCGGTGGTGGCGGCACTGTCGGTCGCGTTCACGGACCGCGATGTGAACCCGCTCACGCAGGTCGACCTGGTGCGGGTCACCGCACGCCGCATTTCACTGCAGCTGAAGTCCGCAGGGCATTCGCAGCAGGTGTTCCCGGCCGCGTGAGGTTTTCGGCGGGTGGAAAGCGGTAATGGCTTTGGGCACTGCGGGTGCCAGGCTGCCGGTGGTTGTGCGCGCCGTGTGTGCGCCGTGGAGTGGGAGTGAATGCACCGATGTTTCTGACAGACGAAGAGAAGAGCATGCACGCGGGCGACGAGGGCGACGCCGTCGCCGCCGCGATGGACCTGCTCATCCGCTACGGCGACGCGCTCGGCGCGGAGCGACTGTGCGAGACCCGGAATGTCGCCGGCACCATGACGCAGCCCTCGCCGGCCAAGGCCAAGCTGTTCGCCGAAGGCGGCTGGGCCAAGTCCTATGCCGTCATCAATCTGGACTGCGACGACGACATCGAGATCCCGCGGATGAAGGTGCCGACCTGCCAGCTGCAGCACGGCTTCACGGAAGAGATCAAGGGCCTGTCCGAATACCCGCTGCGCAACATCGAGCTGCAGGGGGACGCCGAGTCGTTCTTCAGCGCGCGCGGTGTGAACGTGCTGGCCACCTGCACCCCCTACCAGGTGGGCAACCTGCCGGTGCGCGGCGAGCACTGCGCCTGGATGGAATCCTCGGCTGTCGTGTACTGCAACTCGGTGCTCGGCGCCCGCACGAACTGCGAGGGCGCGGCATCCACCGGTGCGGCCGGCCTCACCGGCAAGATCCCATACTGGGGCAACCACGTGCCTGAGAACCGCCACGCGACACGACTGGTGCGCGCCCAGACTCGGGTGGAGTCGATGCAGGACTGGGGCATGTTCGGCTACTTCGTCGGGGATGCCGTGCAGGAGGAGCGCCCCGCCGTGGTCGGCGACCTCGGCCAGCCGGTGCTGGACGAACTGAAGCACTTCGGCGCGGCCACGGCCACGTCGGGCGGCGTCGAGATCTACCACATCCCCGGGATCACGCCGGAGGCTCCCACCCTCGAGGCCGCGTTCGGCGGCCGGCCGGTCCCGGCGGCGATCGACTACGGGCCCGCCGAGCGGCAGGGCGTCTACGAAGCGCTGAACTCGCAGGGGGAGAGCGACGACGTCGACTTCATTCTGCTCGGCTGCCCGCACGCGTCGCTGTCGCAGCTGGCAGAGATCGCGCGGCTGCTCGACGGCAAGCGGCTGAGCACGTCCACCGAGCTGTGGATCATGACCCCCCGTGCGCTGCGCTCGGTGGCCGACCGCAACGGCTACACCGCGGTGATCGAAGCCGCCGGTGGCAAGCTGCTCACCGACTCGTGCCCGGCGATGTCGCGCACCGCCCCGCCCGGAACCCGGGTGTTCGCCACCGACTCGGCCAAGCAGGCGCACTACCTGCCGGCGATCCTCGGCATCGAGGCATGGTTCGGCACGCTCGACGAGTGCATCCAGGCGGCGCTGACCGGGCGCTGGCGCGGCGAACTGACGGCCGCGGCATGAGAAGCCGCCCCTCGAGCGAGCCGAGGACTTCTGCCCGGGCGAGGATGCCTCGGCCCGATCCGGTCCTCGCTTCGGCCGATCCCCTCGGCCGAGCCGAGGAGAAGCCCGCAGATGACGGGGACGCACGCATGAGCGGGCAGACACCGGTCGGGCAGGCACCGGTCATGCGCGGCCGCGGTATCGTGTCGGGCGTCGTCGTCGCCGAGGCGCTGGTCACCGGAGACGGCATCTCGGGATGGGGCGGCATCGATTCGTCCGACGGCATGATCGTCGAGCGGCGGCACGAGCTGGTCGGGCAGTGCTTCACCGGCAAGGTGCTGGTCTTCCCCAGCGCGAAGGGCTCGTCGGGGTGGTCGGGCCACTTTCAGGCCACCCGGCTGATGGGCACGGCGCCGGCGGCGATGGTGATCAGCGTGATGACCACGAAGGCCGCGCTCGGCGCGATCGTGACGCGCGTGCCGACCGTGATCGCCGCCGAGCCGGATCCGGTCACGACCATCCGCACCGGCGACCTGGTGCGCGTGGACGGCGATGCGGGCACCGTCGAGATCCTCTCGCGCGCGAGCGTCGAGGCGGAGTGAGCCGCCGGCGCGTCAGCGGGTGAACGCGCTGCGCCCGGTCAGGGCACGGCCCACGATCAGGGTGTTCATCTCGCGGGTGCCCTCGAACGTGTAGACGGCCTCGGCGTCGGCGAAGAAGCGCATCGCGTCGTTGCCCAGCAGCAGTCCGTCGCCGCCCATGATCTCGCGCGCGAGCGCGGCCGACTCGCGCAGCCGGTCGGCGGCGATGCGCTTGAGCAGGCTGGGTGTCACGTCGTCCTGGATCGGGTGCGTCGTCGTGCGCACAGCCAGCGCGAGGGTCTGCGCGATGCCTGCGGTGATCTGCACGAGCTTGTCCTGGATGAGCTGGAAGCCCGCGATCGGACGGCCGAACTGCTTGCGCTGCTGCGCATAGTCCAGCGCGGCGCGATACGCGCCCAGCTGCATGCCCGCCGCAGCCCACACAATGGTCGTGCGCAGCTGCCGGAACGCGCGGTTGATGTCGGCGAAGGACTCGATCCGCGGCAGCCGGCGCTCTTCGGAGACGGCGACATCGTCGAGCACGATGTCGGCGTTGTGCACGAGGCGCGCCGCACCCTTCTGCGCGATGACGCTGCGCCGCACCCCGGTGGCGTCGGCGGGCACGACGAACGCCAGCACGCGCTCGCCGCCGTCCTCGCGGGCGATCACCACGACGTTGTCCGAGATCGTGGCGTTGCCGATCCAGCGCTTGGCTCCGGTGATCACCCAGCCGTCTGTGGTGCGCCGCGCCGTGGTGGCGAGCCCCCCGGCGACATCCGACCCGTGATCGGGTTCGGTCAGGGCGAAGCAGCCGGTGAAGGTGAAGTCCAGGATGCCGGCATCCCACGCCGCGATCTGCTCGGCGCTGCCGCCGGCATGGATCAGCGTGCGGAACATGCCGACCTGCCCGCCGTAGGTGATCGAGACGGCGAGGTCGAGCCGGCACAGCTCGAGCGTCACGAACCCGCGGTACAGCGCGCGCAGCTCGCCGTCATCCGCCATCAGCACTGGATCGTCGAGCAGATGCAGCGCCGCCAGCGGGGTGCGGAAGTCGGCGAGGTTCTCGCCGCGCTCCCATCGCTCGGCCAGCACCGGGCGCACGTGCTGGTCGAGATATGCCCGCAGCGCGGCCAGCTTCGCGCGCTCCGGCTCGGTCAGGTCGGCGGCGAAGCCGAGCAGGTCGCCCGGATAGTCCAGTGCGGTCATGTGGGTTCCTTCCCCGCTCGTCGGGCCCGACGAGGTCCTCCGTCGGAATCGAAGTGTAGACCACCGGAATTGTCTGCTGGGCTCCGGCATTTTTCGCCGCTCACCGGATGACCTCATGCGCGCTGCCCGTGCCGGGACCGCCGAATCGCACCGAATGCACCCCTCGTCTTTCGGTCGATGAAAACCGATGCGCATGTGCCGCGCCATCCTGCCACGCTGATCCTGCACGTGGAAACATATCGAGCGAGGAGGCTCCGACATGACGCAGGAGTTGGTACTGGACCCCACCGGTGCGACGGCGGGAACCGCCGACAGCACCCTGTCGGCGCGCACCGCGTCGCTGCGCGGATTGACCATCGGGCTGCTGGACAACACGAAGCCGAACACCACCGACCTGCTGCATGTGATCGGCGACGAGCTGCAGCGCTCGTACGGTGCGGCCGGCAGCAAGCTGTACACGAAGGACTACTTCGGCACCCCGGCCTCAGCCGAGCTGCTCGAGCAGATCGTCGGCGAGGTCGACGTGCTGATCACCGGCGTCGGGGACTGCGGATCATGCAGCGCCGCGACGGTGGCCGACGGCATCCAGTTCGAACGCGCCGGCATTCCGACGGTGGCCATCACGTCGGACTCGTTCTACCCCTCGGGGCGTGCGATGGCGCAGGTGCAGGGCTTCCCGGGCTTCGACTTCTACGCCGTGCACCACCCGTTCGCGAGCCTGACCGCCGATGAGGTGCGCGAGCGTGCGATGACCGCGCTGCCCGAAGTGCTGCGCATCCTCGGAGTGGAGAGCTGACATGGGCACCGCCATCCTGACCGACGGCCTCATGGTCGACGCCGACGCCATCGCCGACGCGATGGAGTACTACGACCAGCGCGGCTGGACCGACGGCCTGCCCGTCGTCCCGGTCACCGAGTCGATACTGGCGGCCTTCCTGGCCGCCACGGACCGCGACCCCGACGACGTGCTGTTCACGATTCCGCACCTGAACCGTTCGATCACCGTGCGCCTGGCCGCCATCAATGCGGCGCTGGCCGGATGCCGCCCCGAATACCTGCCCGTCGTGATCGCGGCGTGGGAGGCGATCGCGAAGGAACCGCACCCACACCGCGGCATCTGGCAGTCCACCACCGGCACCGCACCCTTCCTCGTGGTCAACGGGCCGATCCGCGAGCAGATCGGGTTGAACTCGCAGGGCAACATCTACGGGTCGGGCTTCCGCGCCAACGCGACGATCGGGCGGGCCATCCGGCTCGGCTGCATCAACGTGTTCGGTCTGCACCCGCACCTGCTCGACCAGGCCACGCAGGGCACGCCGGCGAAGTACTCGGCCTGCATCGGCGAGAACGAAGAGCAGAGCCCCTGGCCGCCGTTCCACGTGGACAACGGGTTCGCCGCGTCGGACAGCGTCGTCACCGCCTACGTGATCCGCTCGGTCATGCACATCGAGGCGCGTCACACGATGGAACCCGAGCAGCTGGCCGAGGACTTCGCCGACAGCATCCGCCGCACCGGTTCTCTCATCCACGAGTACACCAGCGCACTGCTGGTGCTCGTCCCCGAGCACGCCGAGCTGTTCGCCGCGGCCGGCTGGAGCAAAGACGATGTGCGGCAGGCCGTGTTCGAGCGCGTCGTGCGCCCGCGCGCCGAGCTGGCCGCCAGCGGCAAGGACGCCGTCTCGCACAAGACCCGCTGGCGGCTGTCGGCGCAGCACCCCGACGCAATGCCCGACACCACCGCCGGCACCGACACGCCCGACCTGGTGCCGCTGCTCAGCTACCCGACCTCCATCCAGGTGATGGTCGCGGGGGCCAACAACGCGGGAGTGTCGTCGGTCGTCGAGGTGTTCACGCTGAACCCGCCACGGGACACCCCGTACTCGATGTCGAAGATCGGAGCGCGGCCGTGACCGCGCCGATCGACGCGGGGCGCATCGACGCGGCGCTGCAGGGTTTTCGCGACATGATGGGCGCCGACGGCTACCTGCTGCAGTGGGAGAGCGCCGGCGATGACCGCATCGTGGTGACCATCGACGCCACCGAGGACGCGTGCGCGGACTGCCTGGTGCCGCAGCCGGTGATGGAGGCGATCATGTCGTCGGCGCTGGCCGACACATCCGTGACCGTGGAACGGGTCGTCCTGCCGGCGAGTCACTGACTGACGGGGCGCACCCGCGCCCGGCGAATACAGATGCGGCGATGTGGCCGTGATGGAGGAGATCAAGATGGTGGACCTGCGCAGCAACTTCTCGCCCTCATCGGCACTGGGCATCGCCCGGCGCGCGGAATGGCGCCCGCTGGGCATCCGGGCCGACGAGCTGCACAAGCCGAAGGTGGCGATCGTCAACAGTTCGTCGGATCTGGCGGCGTGCTTCGCCCACCTGGACGACATCGTCCCGGTGCTCAAGAAGGAGCTTCGCGCGCTGGGCGTGCTGCCGTTCGAGATCCGCACGGCGGCGCCGTCCGACTTCATCACGAGCGTCGGGCGCGGCGGCAGCTACATCCTCTCGGCCCGCGACCTCATGGTCAACGACGTCGAGGTCGCCGTGGAAGGCGCCCAGCTGGACGCGATCATCGCGCTGAGCTCGTGCGACAAGACGACGCCGGCGCACCTGATGGCGGCCGGACGGCTGAACGTGCCGACCGTGATCATCCCGTGCGGCTACCAGCACAGCGGCATGGCGGAGGGACGCGAGGCGGACGTCGAGGAGATCTTCCTGCAGGCGGCCATGGCGGCCGTCACGAAGGAGCCGACCGACCACCTGCAGGAGATGGCCGACGACGCCATCCTGAGCCCGGGGGTGTGCGCGGGGCTGGCGACGGCCAACTCGATGCACATCGCCGCCGAGGCGCTCGGGATGGCGGTGCCCGGCGCCGCGCCGGTGCGTGCGAACAGCGAGCGGATGTGGGACAACGTGCGCCGCTCGGCGGCCGCGCTGGTGGACATGATCCAGCGCGACATCCGCCCGCGTGACATCATCACCGCCGCCTCGATCCGCAACGCGGTGCGCGCCATGCTCGCCGTCGGCGGATCGACCACGACGATCAAGCACCTGCAGGCGGTGGCCGTCGAGGCCCACGTGGACGTCGACGTGTGGGAGGCGTTCCGCACCCTCGGGCGCTCCACCCCGGTGCTGTGCTCGGTGCGCCCCAACGGCACGACGCTGACCGAACAGTTCGAGGATGCCGGCGGGGCTGCGACGATCCTGCGCGAGCTGATGCCGCTGCTGGAGGGCGACGCGCTGACCATCACGGGCCACACGATGGCCGAGAACGCGACCGCCGCGGCGCCCGCGGACGGCGACGTCATCCGCACGATCGACACGCCCTACAGCACCGACCCGGCGATCGTGGTGCTGCGCGGCACGCTGGCGCCCGACGGCTCGGTGGCCAAGCGCCCTGTGCCCGATTCGGGGACCAAACAGTTCACCGGCCCGGCGCGGGTGTTCGACAGTCGCGAGCAGGCGATCGCAGGCATCTCCGACGGCCGGTTGCAACCGGGCGACGTCGCCGTCATCCGCGGCATCGGCGCGGTCGGCGGACCAGCCCTCGGGTTCACGTCATCGTTCATCTTCGCGCTGAACGCGCGGGGCCTGGCCGACAAGGTCGCGTTCGTCACGGACGGGCAGTTCAGCGGGCTGGTCAACCAGGGCATCACGATCGGCGAGGTGTCGCCGGAGGGCATCGCCGACGGTCCCCTGGGACGCGTGCGCGACGGCGACGAGATCGCGATCGACCTGGCCGCGGGCAGTCTGGACCTGCACGTGCCGGCGGATGAGGTCGCCGCGCGTGACGTCTATGTGCGGCCGGAATCGGCCGATGCCGGCGGGGGCTACCTCGACCAGTATCGGGAGCTGGTGCAGCCGCTGTCGTGCGGCACCGTGCTGGGCTGCCGTGCCTGCGGGCTGTGCGAAGGTCACCACACGGCGCCGCTGCCGGCCGCAGTCGGCGGAGGGGTGACGGCATGAGCGCGGATGTCGTGCTGCCCGAGCGCAGCGCGCCGGTGATCGGCGAGTACGACGTCGTGGTCATCGGCGGGGGCCCCGCCGGGCTCATGGCCGCCACCGCGGCCTCCCGCGCCGGCAGCTCGACGCTGCTGATCGAACGATACGGCTTCCTCGGCGGCGCCGGCACGATGGGCGGACTATCCACGTTCTGCGGCCTGCACGCGCGCGTGCACGGCGAGGACCGCCGCGTCATCCACGGGTATGCCGATGAGCTGCTGGACCGGTTGGAGGCGCTGGACGGGCTGAACCCGCCGCACCTGTCGGTGGGCGACCGCATCATGGCGCAGGCCTTCGACATCTCGGCCTACAAGATCGCGGCGGACGAGCTGGTGCTGGCGGGAGGTGCCCACCTGCTCTTCCACAGCACCGCCACCGGCGTCGTGATGGGCGAAGACGGCACCATCGACGGCATCGTCATCGAGTCCAAGTCGGGCCCGGGCGTCGTGCGGGGGCGATTCTTCATCGACGCATCCGGTGACGCGGATGTCGCGGTGTGGTCCGGAGCCGCGTACGAGAAGTCCGAGCACCTGCTCTACCCGTCGCTGATGTTCCGCATCAACGGCGTCGACCCGGTGGCCGCGGGGGATGCCTGGGTGACGGTGCGCCGGCTCATGGAGGAGGCCGAAGCCGCCGGCACGCACCATTTCCCGCGCAAGAAGCCGATCGTGCGGCCGCAGCGCAATCCGTTGGAATGGCGGTCGAACCTGACCCAGCTGAGCAACCCCGACGGCTCCGCAGTCGACGGCACCGATGTGTTCCAGCTCACCCACGGTGAGATCCAGGGCCGGCAGCAGGTCAAGGACGTGTTCGCGTTCATCCGGGAGAACACGCCCGGCTTCGAGGACTCCTACATCGTCGACCTCGCGCCGCAGATCGGCATCCGCGAGACGCGGCGCATCGTCGGTCCGTACCAGCTGACCGAGGCGGACGTGCTCGGCTGCGCGGACTTCGCCGACACGATCGGCGTGAACGGCTGGCCGGTCGAAGCGCATGTGCAGGGCGACGTCGAGTTCCGCTTCGCTTCGCCCGACTCGCGCGGGTTCAATCAGCTGCCCTACCGCATGCTGGTGCCCCAGCGCGTGGACAATCTGCTGGTCGCCGGCCGGTGCGCCTCGATGACCCAGCTCGGGCAGTCGTCGGGCCGAGTGACCGGGCCGTGCTTCGTGATGGGCGAGGCCGCCGGTCTCGCCGCCGACCTGGCGCTGCACGCGGGTGTCGCCGCAGGCGACGTCGACGTGGCGGCGCTGCAGTCCCGGCTGACCGAGACGGGGGCCTATCTCGGGACGGACCTGTAGGAGGCTCTCGGGACGGACCTGTAGGAGGCGGGGCGCCGCGCGCTGATGCCTTGGGCCCGCACCCTGAGTGCCGAGCCCCGGGTCCCGCGCCCTGCGCGCGGCATCCACTCGGCACAGGCGTCGGAACGCGGCATCCGGCCCGGTACGATAGGCCCGATGGCCCCCGACGATTCCGCTGCACCGACAGCGCCCGAGCTGTATCGCGAGATTCCGCGCGCCGAGTGGGCGCGCCTGGCCGCCGACATGGCGCAGCCGCTGACCGAGACCGAGGTCGTGCAGATCCGGGGGCTCGGCGACCGGCTCGACCTCGCCGAGGTCAACGACGTCTACCTGCCGCT
The DNA here is from genome assembly GCF_039537285.1 of Microbacterium kribbense. NCBI lineage: Bacteria > Bacillati > Actinomycetota > Actinomycetes > Micrococcales > Microbacteriaceae > Microbacterium > Microbacterium kribbense. The sequence continues at coordinate 96,933 of NZ_BAABAF010000005.1, forward strand.
GAGCCGCCTGCTGAGCCTGTATGCCGCCGCGACTAAGCGGCTCGGCGCCGACACCGCCGGCTTTCTGCACGAGCGCGACGACACCACCACCCCGTTCGTGATCGCGGTGGCCGGATCGGTCGCGGTCGGCAAGTCCACCAGTGCGCGGCTGCTGCGCGAGCTGGTCAGCCGCTGGGCCGACACGCCCCGCGTCGAGCTGGTCACCACCGACGGCTTCCTTTATCCGAACGCGGAGCTCGCACGCCGCGGTCTGATGGACCGCAAGGGCTTCCCGGAGTCGTACGACCGCCGCGCGCTGGTCGAATTCCTGATGCAGATCAAGAGCGGCGCGGCCGAGGCGCGCGCGCCCTTCTACTCGCACATGCGGTACGACATCGTCCCCGACGCGAACGTCACCGTCCGCCGCCCCGACGTCGTCATCGTCGAGGGCCTGAACGTGCTGCAGCCGCCGCCCACCCCCAACGACGTCGCCGTGAGCGACTTGTTCGACTTCTCGATCTATGTGGATGCCGACGCCAGCCACATCGAGCGCTGGTACGTGGATCGATTCCTGTCGCTGCGCCAGGGCGCGTTCAGCAACCCGAACTCGTTCTTCAAGGTCTTCGCCGAACTCAGCGATGAGGATGCCCGCTCCCGCGCCCTCGGCTTCTGGAACGAGACCAATCTGCCCAACCTCGAGGAGAACGTGCTGCCCACCCGGCATCGCGCGACCCTGGTGCTGCGCAAGGGCCCCAACCACGCGGTGGAGAAGGTGCAGCTGCGCAAGCTGTAGGCGCGGCGGCGCCCCGAGACCGGTTCGTTCAGCCGCTTCCCACTCCACGGCCAATACGATTGAGCCCATGTGTGGAATCGTCGGTTACGTGGGCTCGAGCGCGAGCGAGAGCATCTTGATGTCGGGTCTTGCGCGCCTGGAATACCGCGGCTATGACTCAGCCGGCATCGCCGTGATCGGCGACGACGGGCACCTGGCGATGCGCAAGCGCGCCGGCAAGCTCAGCGTGCTGCGCGAGGACCTCGCCGCACACCCGCTGCCCGGCGGCGTCACCGGGATCGGCCATACGCGCTGGGCCACGCACGGCGGCCCCACCGACGTCAACGCGCACCCGCACCTGGCCGATGACGGCAAGCTCGCGGTCATCCACAACGGCATCATCGAGAACTTCGTGGCGCTGAAGGACGAGCTCGTCTCGGACGGCATCGAGTTCGTCAGTGAGACCGACACCGAGGTCGCCGCGGCGTTGCTGGCTCGCGAGTACGGTGCCGCCGGCGGCGACCTGCAGGCCGCGTTCCGTGCCACGGTCGGCCGGCTGGACGGCGCCTTCACGCTGCTGGCCATGCACGAGGACCACCCCGGCCTGGTCGTCGGCGCCCGCCGCAATTCGCCGCTGGTGATCGGCCTGGGCGAGGGCGAGACCTTCCTCGGCTCCGACGTCGCCGCGTTCGTCGAGCACACCCGGCACGCCCTGGCGATCGGGCAGGACCAGATCGTCGCGATCCGTCCCGGTTCGGTCGAGGTCACCGATTTCGACGGCGCCGAGGTGCAGCCGGAGCCGTTCGAGGTGACGTGGGATGCCGCCGCCGCCGAGAAGGGCGGCTGGTCGTCGTTCATGGCCAAAGAGGTGTCCGAAGAGCCCGAGGCCGTCGCGAACACGATCCGCGGCCGCATCCACGATTCTGCCGTCGTGATCCCCGAGCTCGACGGCCTGGACGAGCTGTTCGCCGGCACCGAGCGCATTCTGGTGATCGCCTGCGGCACCGCCGCCTATGCCGGCCAGGTCGGCAAGTACGCGCTCGAGAAGTGGGCGCGCGTGCCGGTGGACGTCGAGCTCGCCCACGAGTTCCGCTACCGCGATCCGGTGCTCAGCGCAGGCACCCTGGTCGTGTCGATCAGCCAGTCCGGCGAGACGATGGACACGCTGATGGCCGTCAAGTACGCGCGCGAGCGCGGCGCGAAGACGCTGTCGATCTGCAACACGCAGGGCGCCACCATCCCGCGCGAATCGGATGCCGTCGTCTACACGCACGCCGGACCCGAGGTCGCCGTGGCCTCGACCAAGGCGTTCGTCGCGCAGATCACCGCGCTCTACCTGCTGGCACTGCACATCGCCCGCGTGCGCGACTCGATCTCGGCGGCCGATCAGGCCCGCCATGTCGCCGAGCTGGAGGCCGTGCCGGCCAAGATCGCGCACATTCTGGAGCACGAGCAGGAACGCACGACGCAGCTCGCGCACTGGATGGCCGACACCCGATCGGTGCTGTTCCTCGGTCGGCATGTGGGCTTCCCGATCGCGCTCGAGGGCGCGCTCAAGCTCAAGGAGATCTCGTACATCCACGCCGAGGGCTTCGCCGCCGGCGAGCTCAAGCACGGCCCGATCGCGCTGATCGAGCCCGGTCAGCCGGTGTTCGTGATCGTGCCGTCGCCGCGCGAATCGTCGCTGCTGCACGACAAGGTTGTCTCGAACATCCAGGAGATCCGCGCGCGCGGTGCGCGGGTGATCGTGATCGCCGAGGCGGGGGATGCCGCGGTGCTGCCGTTCGCCGACGAGGTGCTGCGCATCCCGCTGGCGGGTCCAATGTTCGAGGCGCTGCTGGCCGTCGTGCCGCTGCACATCTTCGCGATGGGCCTGGCCACCGCGCGCGGCCTGGACGTGGACCAGCCCCGCAACCTGGCCAAGTCGGTCACGGTCGAATAGCCGGCGGTGCGCCCCGTCCCGAGAAGGCGGGTTGTGCGCCGAGAAGGCGGGTTGTGCGCCGAGAAGGTGCGTCGTGCGCCGAGAAGGGGGGCACCTTTTCGCGGTGGAATGCACCTTCTCGCGGTGGAATGCGCCTTCTCGGCAGGGCGGGGTGGCGCGATAAGGTCGAGGATGCCGCCGGTCACGGCGCGAGGGGAGTCCGGATGATCGTCGGCATCGGCATCGACCTGGTCGACGTCGCCCGGTTCGAGCGCACCATCGCGCGCACGCCGCGCCTGCTCACCCGCCTGTTCGCCCCCGCCGAACGACCGCTGAAGGCGAGCTCGCTGGCCGCCCGCTACGCCGCGAAGGAAGCGCTGATCAAGGCGCTCGGCGGCTCGGACGGCGTGCACTGGACCGAGATCGAAATCACGCCCGACACCGAGGGACGCCCCTGGTTCACCCTGACCGGCTCGAGCGCCGACGTCGTCGCCGCGCGCGGAATCGGAACCCTGCATCTGTCGATGTCGCACGACGCGGGCCTGGCGATCGCCTACGTCGTCGCCGACAGCGAGCGGCTGCCGGCCGAGGCATCCGGCCCCGCCGCGTACGGCCGGGCCGCGTCCGGCCCCGCCGCGTACGGCCGGGCCGCGTCCGGCCCCGCCGCACCGGCGGCCAAGGCATCCCGCCCCTTCCCGGCCGGCCCATCCGGCCCCGCCCCCGCCCCCGACGGGACCGCGGCATGACCCCGCTCGCGCCCGGCGTGCTGCGCGAGGCCGTCATCGACACCGACGCGATCACGGCGAACGTGCGCCACCTGCGCCGGACCACCGGAACCGACGTGCTGGCCGTGGTCAAGGCCGACGGATACGGGCACGGCGCCGTGCGCAGCGCGTGCGCCGCACTCGCCGGCGGCGCCACCCGGCTCGGCGTGACCGACCTGTCCGAGGCCTTCGAGCTGCGCGAGGCCGGCATCGACGCGCCGATCCTCTCCTGGCTGCACGCCCCCGGCACGTCCTTCGCGCATGCCGTGGCATCCGGCATCGAACTCGGCATCTCGCGGATGGGTCAGCTGCACGACGCGGCCGACGCGGCATCCGCCGACCGTCCCGCCGTGCTGCACCTCAAGCTCGAGACGGGCTTGGGCCGCAACGGCATCGCGCCCGGCGAAACCGCCGCGGTCTTCGCCGAAGCCGCCCGTCTCGAGCGGACCGGCCGGGTGCGTGTGATAGGCCTGTTCAGCCACCTCTCGAACACCTCTCCCGAAGAGGACCGGGCCTCGCTGGCGCGGTTCCGGGCGGCGGCGGACGCGGCATCCGCTGCCGGCCTGAGCCCCCGCATCCACCACCTCGCGGCCACCCAGGCCGCGCTCTCGCTGCCCGAGACGCGCCTGGACTGCGTGCGCGTCGGACTCGGCATCTACGGCCTGTCGCCGTTCGACGACCGCACCTCGTCCGAACTCGGGCTGCGCCCCGCGATGACCCTGCGTGCTGCCGTCATCGCGGTGCGCCGAGTCGATGCCGGCCATGGCGTGTCGTACGGCTATACCTACCGCACACCGCGCGAGACGACACTCGTGCTCGTGCCGATCGGCTACGCCGACGGCGTGCCGCGGCAGGCATCCGACGCCGGCCCCGTCACGATCGGCGGCCGGCGCTACCAGGTCTCGGGCCGCATCGCGATGGACCAGTTCGTGGTCGACGTCGGCAACGCCGCGGTGCGGGTCGGCGACGAGGTGGTGCTCTTCGGCGACCCGGAGGCCGGCGTTCCGGCCGTCGAGGAGTGGGCGGCGGCGGCATCCACCATCAATTACGAGACGGTCACCCGGATCGGCCCGCGCGTGCCCCGCCGTCAGGTCGGCGCGTGAGCGCGGTGCACGGCCCTCGCGTGAGCGCGGCTCGAGCCTCGGGCGGGCAGAACTCCTCTGATCTGCGCCGGATCGGTGCTTGGTGGGCTGCTTCTGCGGGTTCGGTGCACCGATCGGAGGAGTCCTGGCCGGGAGTGACCCCGTGAGCGGGCTGGATGCCCTCACCGGACGCCGCGAGATCGCCTCAGCGGCCGATATGGAGCAGCTCGGCAGGCAGATCGGCGGGATGCTGTCGGCCGGCGACCTGGTCGTGCTGGCCGGTCCGCTCGGAGCAGGCAAGACCACGCTCACCCGCGGCATCGCGGAGGGGCTCGGCGTGCGCGGGCCGGTGCAGAGCCCGACGTTCGTGATCGCCCGCACGCATCCGTCGCTGGTCGGCGGACCGCCCCTGGTGCACGTCGACGCCTACCGGCTCGGCTCGGCGCTCGAGCTGGACGACCTCGACATCGACGTGGAGGGCTCGGTCGTCGTCGTCGAGTGGGGTCGCGGCATGGCCGAAGGCCTGCGCGAGAGCTGGTGGGAGGTCGAGCTCGGGCGCGCCGTCGGCGTCGCGTCGGACTGGGATCCGGAAGACGAGGATGCCCCCGACCCGCGCACCGTGACGATCACGCGCCGCCCGTAGAGCGTGTCGCGGCCCGGCGGGCGGACGGCCGCGGTGCACCTGATGCCCCGGCGCGGCGGGCGGCCGCGACATACCTGATATCCCCGCGTGGCAGGCATCCAGAGCCGCCGACTACCCTGGAGACGTGATTCTCGGCATCGACACCTCCCTCGGCACGTCGGTCGCCCTGATCGACGCCGACGGGGTGATCCGCGCGCAGGTGTCCAGCGCCGACCCGCTCGCGCATGCCGAAGTGATCGGCACGCTGCTGCAGCAGGTGATCGATGATCCGGAGGTGCGTCGCGGCGTGTCGCGGGCATCCGGCGATGCCTTTTTCGCGTCCTCAACTTCCGGGTCAGATACTGCGCGAACTTCCGGTTCAGACAGCCGGGAGGCTTCGGTGTCGGGCAATGGGCGCAATTCCGGATCGGGCAGTGGCGTGCGGGAGCAGATCACCCACGTCGCCGCAGGCATGGGGCCGGGGCCGTTCACGGGCCTGCGCATCGGGATCGCCGCCGCGCGGGCGTTCGCGCTGGGGCGGGGCATTCCGGTCATCCCGGTCGTCAGCCACGATGCCATCGCGCTGGAGCGCCTGCTGCATGATGTCCTCACCGACGCGCCGGATGCCGAGCCCGGCCGGTTCGCCGTCGCCACCGACGCGCGGCGCCGCGAGTTCGCCTATTCGGTGTACGACGGGATCGGCGACGACGGGCTGCCGATCCGGGTGGCCGGGCCGCAGCTGGCCCACCGGGACGCGCTCGATGCGGTGTTGGCCGCGGAGGGCGCCGAGCGCGTCGACGCGCACGCGGTGTCGGCCGCGATGATCGCGCTGGTCGCGGCGCGTGCGCTCGCCGCCGGCCGGGTGGTCGGCCCGGCCGACGCGCTCTACCTGCGTTCGCCCGACGTGGTCCCGCCGGCTCCGCCCAAGAAGGTCAGCGCATGAAGCCCGACGACGGCGCGGCCATCCGCACCGCCACCCGCGACGACCTGGACGCGATCATGGCGCTGGAACGGGCATCCTTCCCCACCGACGCCTGGAGCGAGCGCCTGATGCGCGACGAGCTCGTCTCGCCGCATGGCCGCTACCTGGTGCTCGAATCGGGCGGCGCGCTCGCCGGCTATGGCGGGTTGCGCGCGCCGAGCCGGTCGCGCGACGGAGACATCCAGACGATCGCCGTGGCGGCGGCATCCCGCGGCCGTGGCTGGGGCCGGATGCTGCTGGATGCCCTCATCGACGAGGCCGTCGCGCGCGGCGTGCGCGACCTGTTTCTCGAGGTGCGCGCCGACAACCCGGTCGCCCAGGCGCTGTATGCGTCCGAAGGGTTCCGCGAGGTGGGCCGCCGGGCGCACTACTACCAGCCCGACGACGTCGACGCGATCGTGATGCAGGCCGATCTGCGCGTTCGTGCGGCCGACCCGGCGGCCAGAACTCCTCTGAAATCGGCCGAATCGGCGCGGAACGGGCCTGATTCGGGCATTGCGGCGCGGATCGAAGGAGTTCTGCGCGGCGCGGCGGCCAACCCGGCGCAGGAAGGGACCCGAGATGACGCCTGAACCGCTCGTGCTGGGCATCGAGAGCAGCTGCGACGAGACCGGGATCGGCATCGTCCGCGGCCGGACGCTGCTGTCGAACACCATCGCCAGCAGCATGGAACAGCACGCCCGCTACGGCGGCGTCGTGCCCGAGGTCGCCGCCCGCGCGCACCTCGAGGCACTGCAGCCGGCCATCGCCGCCGCCCTGGCCGAGGCGCAGGTCGCGCTGACCGACCTCGATGCGATCGCGGTCACCTCCGGTCCGGGCCTGGCCGGCGCCCTGATGGTCGGCGTCGGCGCCGCCAAGGCGCTCGCCGTCGCGCTGGACAAGCCGCTCTACGCCGTCAACCACCTCGTCGGCCACATCGCTGCCGACGTGCTCGACGCCGAGCCGCTGGAGCACCCGACCGTCGCGCTGCTGGTCTCGGGGGGGCACACCTCGCTGCTGCTCGTGCGCGAGCTGACGGCGGACGTCGAGCTGCTCGGCGAGACGATGGATGACGCCGCCGGCGAGGCGTTCGACAAGGTCGCGCGCATCCTCGGCCTGCCCTATCCCGGCGGTCCCGAGATCGATCGGGCGGCGACCGGCGGCGACCCGACCGCGATCCGCTTTCCGCGCGGGCTGTCACGTGCGTCGGACATGGCCGCGCACCGCTACGACTTCTCGTTCTCGGGCCTGAAGACCGCCGTCGCCCGCTGGGTCGAGCAGCGCGAGGCGGCCGGCGAGCCGGTGCCGATCGCGGATGTCGCCGCCGGCTTCCGCGAGGCGGTCGTCGATGTGCTGGTCACCAAAGCGCTGGATGCCTGTGCCCGGCACGACGTGCCGCGCCTGCTGCTGGGCGGGGGAGTGATCGCCAACCGCCGCCTGCGCGAGGTCGCCCTGGAGCGCGCCGCCGCGGCCGGCGTGACGGTGCGCATCCCGCCGCTGCGCCTGTGCACCGACAACGGCGCCATGATCGCCGGCCTGGCCGGTCAGCTGATCGCGGCCGGTCGCCGCCCGTCGACGCTCGCCTTCGGCGCGGACTCGACGCTGCCGGTCACCGAGATCCAGGTCGCTGAATCGGATGCCGCATGAGTGCGCCTGAGCAGGATGACGCGTCGATGAACCAATCGCTGGGCGAGCGCAGCGAGGCGGAGCGCCCGGGAACCGAAGGCGCCGCCGGCGTGCGGCCCGCGGCGGACGGTGTCGCGAGTGACGTGGCCGCCGTGGCGGACGACGCGGCGGGGGACGAAGTAGGCGAGTCGGAAGGGACCGCGTCGGCCGGCCCCAGTAACCCGGACGCGTCCGCGCGCGGGATCGACCTCGGCAGCGAGCCGAGCACGAGTCTGCCCGGCGAGCACCGCGGCGGGTTCGGCCGGCTGCCGACTGCCCCGGTCGATGTGCCCCCGACCACCGCCGGCCCGGACGAACACGTCGACCTGCTGGCCGACGCGCAATGGCTGGAGCCCGAGCCCGCAAGGCCGCACCGCGGCTGGGCCGGCTGGGCACTGGGCCTGGCGATCGTCGGCCTGGTCGTGTCGTTCTTCGTCGGCTGGGGATTCCCGCTGGGACTGGTCGCCATCGTCACCGCGAGCGTCGGCCTGCGGCGCCCACTGGAGAGCCGCGTGGTCGCCGGCTGGGCGCTGGCCCTCGGCATCCTCTCGGTGCTCTACAGTGCCGGCTGGCTGCTGTGGACCGCCAACCACGGCGGCCTCTTCAGCTGACTGCGCCCCGCCCTCACCCGACCCGGTCGGCGAGGATCGCCACGTGCTTGCCGCCGGCCCGCGTCAGCACCAGCGTCGCCTCGGCGTCGCCGCGCAGCGTCAGCGAGCGACGGAATGCGGCGGGGTCGACATCCATGCCGCGCTTCTTGATCTCGAGCCGTCCGATCCCGTGCGCGACCAGCACGCGACTGATTGCCTTGGCATTGGCGGGCATCGTCTCGCGCACCCGGAACGACTGCACGAACGGGCTCGTGACCGCGCCGTCGCCGGTCAGGTACGCGATCCGAGGATCGAGCATGCCGGCGTCCAACTGCTGTGCCACGGTACCGATCAGCCGCGCCCGGATGACTGCGCCGTCGGGCTCGTGCAGGTAGCCGCCGAGCGGGCGCACCGCGGCATCTGGGGCATCCGCGGCTGCCGTCAGCTCGTGCGCCCGACCGTCGCGCAGCACCAGTGCCGCACGCCGCACACCCGGCCGCGCCAGGGCACCGGTCCACACCACCAGCTCGACCACCGAGCCGTCGGCGCTGACCCACTGGGTCTCGGCGTCGGCCGGCAGCGCCGCGCGGTCGTGCCCGGGCCCCAGCTTCACACCCGTCGGCCGGCTCGCCGCGGCGTCGAAGACCCACTCCAGCGGCGGCGCATAGTCGGCCGCGCCCACCCGTCGCGTCTCACGGTGCCCGGCCGTGCGGCGGGCCGGATCCAGCCACAGAGCGTCGACGACGCCCAGGTCGGATGTCTCGGCCTGCCCGTGCGTCACGGTCACATCCGCGCCGAACACGGCCAGGTTGTAGGCGGCGATCGCCGCCGTCACCTCGTCGGCATCCACCGCCTGCACCGTCAGGCCGGCGCCGGCGAACGCGAGGGAGTCGCCGCCGATGCCGCAGCCCAGATCGGCGATGCGGGTGAGGCCGGCGGCCCGCATCCGGCCGGCGTGGCGCGCGGCCACCGGCAACCGGGTCGCCTGTTCGAGACCGGCGCGGGTGAACAGCATCCGACTCGCGAACTCGCCGAACTTCGCGGTCGCCTTCTGCCGCAGGTGCGCCTGTCCGACCACCGCCGCGACCAGGTCGGGCGCCTCACCGGCCGCCCGCAGCCGCGACACCGCCTGCGCCGCCTCGGCCGTGGAGGAGATCGGCCCGAGATCGCCCAGCAGCGCCAGCCCGTGCGGGGTCAGCAGGGCCGTCAGTTCAGACATCTGCACCCGTCCAGCGTAGGGGCGCACCGGCCCCCGCGCCCGCCGAGCACGAGCACCGCCCAGCATCCGCACCTGCCGGACGCGAGCACGAGCACCCGCCGAGTTGGCACTCGCGTTGCGTGAGTGCCAACTCATGCATAAACTGGGATCAGCACTCGGCACGTCAGAGTGCTAACGAGTCTTCAGTCTCAACAAGGAAGAGGTAGACCGTGTCGGTTTCCATCAAGCCGCTCGAGGACCGCATCGTCATCACGCAGGTCGAGGCCGAGCAGACCACCGCGAGTGGTCTGGTCATTCCGGACACCGCGAAGGAGAAGCCCCAGGAGGGCGAGGTCGTCGCCGTGGGTCCGGGTCGCATCGATGACAACGGCAACCGCGTCCCGCTCGACGTCGCCGTCGGCGACCGCGTGCTGTACAGCAAGTACGGTGGGACCGAGGTGAAGTTCGGCGCTGACGAGTTCCTCGTCCTGTCGGCTCGCGACGTCCTGGCGATCGTCGTCCGCTAGTTCTGTGCGCGAAGGGTCCGCAGGCTTCGGCCTGCGGACCCTTCGTCGTGTCGGGGCCGGTCGTGGTGAGAAGGTGGAGAAGTGACACAGCAGGATGCCGGCGGCCCGCGCGCGCGCCCGGCCGTCGTCGGCGGCGCGTACGCGTTCGTCGCCTACCTGCTGTGGGGCCTGTTCCCGCTGTACTTCATCGCGCTGCTGCCCTCCGGCCCCTGGGAGGTGGTGGCCTGGCGGGTGCTGCTGACGGTGGTGTTCTGCGTCATCGCCATCTCCGTCATGCGCGGATGGTCGGCCCTGGGCCGCATCGTGCGCCAGCCGCGGCTGCTGGGGCTGTCGGCGCTGGCGGGCGTGCTGATCTTCGTCAACTGGACCGTCTATCTGATCGCGACCCTCACCGGGCACGTGATCGAAGCGAGCCTGGGGTACTTCATCAACCCGATCGTCACGGTGCTGCTGGGCGTGCTGGTGCTGCACGAGCGGCTGCGCCGCCTGCAATGGGCGGCGATCGGCTTCGCTGCCGCGGCCGTGACCGTCATCGTGATCGGCTACGGCAAGATGCCGTGGATCTCCCTCCTGCTGGCGTTCTCGTTCGGCTTCTACGGGCTCGTGAAGAACCGGATCGGCCCGTCGGTGGACGCCCTCAGCGGGCTGGCCCTCGAGACGGCGTGGCTGATCCCGGTCGCCGCCGGCATGCTGATCTGGGTCAGTGCCACCACTGGGATCACGGTGGGCACCGCCGGCATCGGACACGGGGTGCTGCTGCTGATGGCCGGGGTGGTCACCGCGGTGCCGCTGCTGCTGTTCGCCGCCGCCACCCGGCGCGCGCCGCTGAGCCTGGTCGGCCTGCTGCAGTTCCTGAACCCCATCCTGCAATTCGTCATCGGCGCCGCGATCCTGCACGAGGACATGCCGCTGGAGCGATGGATCGGCTTCGCCCTGGTCTGGGTGGCTCTGATCGTCCTGACCATCGACTCGCTGATCGCCGTGCGCCGCGCGCACGACGCGCCCGGGATCAACCCCGTCGCCGACATCACCTGAGGCGCGGATGCCGGTGCCCGGCGGCGATGAGGGTCACAGTATGCCGGTTGTGGCATCCGCCCCGCCCGTCGGGCGCGGATCGTTAACGCACCGATACTTATCGGAGCCGCATCAGGCGCGTTCTCGCCATATGGTGGGAGGACGTGGCACGACCACGTCAAGCAAAGGAGCACCATGAACGGACTTAAGGGCCTGCGCCGCGGAAGGGGCGTTGCCATCCTCACGCTGGCAAGTGCCGCGGCTCTCGTTATGGCGGGCTGCAGCAGCACGCCGTCAGCATCCCCGTCGGGGAACACTTCAGCAGGGCCGGCAACGGAGCTGACCTTCAAGATGGGGTCGCTGCTGCCCGAAACCGGTTCGCTGGCATTCCTCGGCCCGCCCATGGAGGCTGCCGTGGGACTGGCCGTCCAGGAGGTCAACGAAGCCAAGACCGGCATCACGATCGACTACACGGCCGCCGACGAGGGTGACACCGACACGAAGGCGTACGAGACCTCGGTCACGAAGCTGCGCAGCGCGGGCATCACCGGAATGGTCGGAGCGGCTGCGTCGGGCGTCACGAAGCTGATCCTGGACGGCAACGTCGCCGCAGGCATCCTCACCGTGTCGCCGTCGAACACGTCGCCGGACTTCACCGACTTCCCGGGCAAGAACGGCCTGTTCTTCCGCACCGCGCCCAGCGATCTGCTGCAAGGCGAAGTGCTCGGCAACCTGATCGCGCAGGACGCCCACAAGTCGCTGGGCATCATCTACCAGAACGACCCGTATGGCACGGGCCTGGCGGCAGCGATCAAGAGCACGTTCGAGTCCACCGGCGGCAAGGTCGTCGCAGAGGCCTCGTACAACGTCGGTGACGCGCAGTTCGACTCGCAGGTCGCCACGATCAAGGCGGCGAACCCGGATGCGGTCGCGGTCGTCTCGTTCGACCAGTTCAAGACGATCGGCCCGCTGATGGTCAACGCGGGTCTGCCGTCGAAGGACTTCTACCTGGTCGACGGCAACACGGTCGACTACAGCAACAAGAAGGACATGTCGGTCTCGCTCGAAGGCGCCCAGGGCACCCGCCCCGGGCCGAAGCTGGCGGATGACTTCACCAGCCGCGTCCAGAAGTACTGGACCGGCAAGGGCAACGGCGAGGTCAAGGACTTCACCTACGCCGCCGAGGCCTACGACGCCGTCGTGCTGATGTCGCTGTCGGCACTGGCAGCGAAGTCGACCGTGGGCAAGGACATGGCAGCCAAGATGCAGGAGGTCTCGGGCGGATCCGGCAACGGCACGAAGTGCGACAGCTTCGTCAAGTGCGCCAAGATCATCAACGACGGCGGCGTGCCGGCCTACCAGGGCTACTCCGGAGAGAGCGCGTTCGACGCGAAGGGCGACCCGCACGGTGCGGTGATCGGCATCTTCAAGTACAACGCCGACAACACCTACACCCGGACCAACTAGTCCGCATTCAGAAGTGCCCCGGGCCGATGGCCCGGGGCACTTCTGCTGTGCTTTCGCGAGGTGGTGTGTTTGTCGGCGAGGTGGTGTGTAGCGGGCCCGGACCTTCTCGGCGTGGGACGGACCTTCTCGGCGTGGAACGCGCCTTCTCGGCGCGAGGTGCGCCTTCTCGGCGGGGCGGCGGGGCGGCGGGGCGGCGAGCGCGGGCACGGACACGGGTGCCCGACGCAGCGCAGCGCAGGGGAGGGGCTACGCGGCCTCGGTGCCCAGGGTGCCCAGGTACAGGCCGATCACCTTGGGATCGTTCAGCAGATCGCGACCGGTGCCCTCGTAGGCGTCCTTGCCCTGATCGAGCACGTACCCGCGGTCGCAGATCTGCAGGCAGCGCCGCGCGTTCTGCTCGACCATGATCGTGGTCACGCCCGCCTTGTTGATGTCCGAGACACGGATGAACGCGTCATCCTGGCGCACCGGCGACAGCCCCGCCGACGGCTCGTCCAGCAGCAGCACGGTCGGGTCCATCATCAGTGCGCGGCACATCGCCACCATCTGGCGCTCGCCGCCCGACAGCGACCCAGCACGCTGGTTCAGCCGCGAGCCCAGCTCGCTGAAGATCCCGGTCACGAACTCGAGCCGCTCCCGATAGATCTTCGGGTTCTGGAACAGTCCCATCTGCAGGTTCTCGGCGATCGTCAGCGAGGGGAACACGTTGTTGGTCTGCGGCACGAACGCGACACCTCGCGCGACCAGCTTGTCGGCTTTGAGCCCCACGATGCTCTCGCCGTTGACGCGGACGTCGCCGCCGCGCACCTGCACGAGCCCGAAGATCGCCTTCAGCAGCGTGGACTTGCCGGCGCCGTTCGGGCCGATGATGCCGACGAGCTCGCCCTGGTGCGCGACCAGATTCGTGCCGTGCAGGATGTCCACGCCCGGCAGATAGCCGGCCTTGACGTTCTCGACCTCGACGACGAGTGTGCGCTGATCGGTCACGGCTTGTCTCTCCCGTCCGGGCCCTCGGCATCCTCGCCGCCGGCCTCCTCGACTTCTTCTTCGATCGCCTCGAGCAGCCGGATCGCCGAGGTGTTCAGCTCGCCCTCGATGCGCCCGGTGACCACCCCCAGGTCGACGTCCTGATGGCTGCCCAGGTACGCGTCGACGACGGCCGGGTCCTCCATCACGGTCTCGGGCGGCCCCTCGGCGACGACGCGCCCCTCGGCCATCACGACCACCCAGTCGGCGATGTGGCGCACCATGTGCATGTCGTGCTCGACGAACAGCACCGACATCCCGGCATCCTTCAGCCCGAGGATGTGCCCGAGCAGCGACTGGGTCAGCGCCGGGTTCACGCCCGCCATCGGCTCGTCGAGCATGACCAGCTGCGGGTCGCACATCAGCGCGCGCGCCATCTCGAGCAGCTTGCGCTGCCCACCCGACAGCGACGCGGCGAAGTCCTGCTCCTTGGTGTCGAGCTTGAACCGGGTGAGCAGGTCGCGCGCCTTCTCTTCGATCTCGCGCTCCTGCGGGCGCCACAGCGCCGGGAACAGGCTCGACCAGAAGCGTTCGCCGCGCTGGTTCGGTGCGCCGAGCTTCATGTTCTCGAGCACGGTCAGCAGCGACAGCGCCTTGGTCAGCTGGAAGGTGCGCACCTGGCCCATCCGCGCCACCTTGAACGACGGCACGCCGGCGAGCTCGGTGCCGTCATACGCCCAGTGGCCCGAGTTGGGCTTGTCGAACCCGCAGAGCAGGTTGAACAGCGTGGTTTTGCCGGCACCGTTGGGTCCGATCAGCGCCGTGATCGTGCCGCGCGGAATTTCGAGGTGGTCGACATCCACGGCGGTGAGTCCGCCGAAATGACGCTTGACATTGTCGATGACCAGGATCGGGTCGTTCTTGGCGACGCCGGGCACCGGCGCCCCCTTGGCGAGCCCAGTCGACTTCGCAACATGGATGCCGTCCGTGGTCGGTGCGGGCTCCGAGGCGTGCGGCGAGCCGGCGCCCTCCGGCAGTTCACTGGGCGGGTTATTTGACAAAGGTCATCTCCCTCTTGTCGCCGAGCAGTCCCTGCGGCCGGAAGATCACCAGCAGCATCAGCGTGACGCCGACCAGGATGAACCGGATGGTGCCGGCCTGGAAGGTCGACACCGGCAGGACGCCGGCGGCGGCCAGGTCGGGCAGCACATTGCCGAGGAAGGCGAACACCACCCAGAAGATCACGGTGCCCAGCGTCGGGCCGAAGATCGTGGCCGCACCGCCCAGCAGCAGGATCGTCCACAGGAAGAACGTCAGCGAGGTCGAATAGCTGCCCGGCACGGCGGCCGAGGGCAGGATGAACACGATCCCGCCGGCCGCGCCGATGACACCGCCGAGCACGAGGGACTGCATCTTGAACGCGAACACGTTCTTGCCCAGGGCCCGCACGGCGTCCTCGTCTTCGCGGATGCCCTTGAGCACGCGTCCCCAGGGGCTGCGCATCAGCAGCCACACCAGCACGATCGAGATCGCGAGCAGGATGAGACCGAACACGCGCTCCCACAGCTCGTTCTGGTTGAACGTCCACGGGCCGAACCCGTAGGTTCCCACCGGGAACGGGTTCGCGCCGCGGAAGCCGGCGTGGTAGCCAGCCAGTCCGCCCGAACCGCCGGTCCACTTCTGGAACACCTCGGTCAGAAACAGCAGCCGTACGATCTCGGCCGCGGCGATCGTCGCGATGGCCAGATAGTCCGCGCGCAGGCGCAGGGTCGGGATGCCCAGGACCAGGGCGAACAGGGCGCCGGCGGCCAGGCCGATGAGCATGCCGAGCCACCACGGCAGTGAGAACGAGATCACCGAGATGGCATAGCCGTAGCCGCCGACGGCCATGAACGCCGCCATGCCGAAGTTCAGCAGGCCGCCGTAGCCGAAGTGCACGGCCAGGCCCGTGGCCGCCAGGGCGTACGCGACCGTGACCGGGCTGATCAGATAGACCGCGGTGTTGCTGAGAATGCTTCCCCAGTCCATGTCAGCCCAGCCTCTCTCGGCGTCCCAGCAACCCCTGTGGGCGCACCAGCAGAATGATGATCAGCACGATCAGCGCGCTCGCGTACTTCAGATCCGACGGGATCCACAGCGTGGACACTTCGATCGCGACACCGACGATCAGCGAGCCGACCATCGCCCCGAACGCGGTGCCGAGGCCGCCCAGAGTCATCGCACTGAAGATCAGCAGCAGCATCTGCACGCCCATGTCCCACTTCACGCCGGGACGGTAGTACGCCCACAGCACGCCCGAGATCGCGGCCAGTCCCGCCGCGAGGATCCACACGATGCGGATCACCCGGTCGACGTTGATGCCGGATGCCGCAGCCAGTTGCGGATTGTCCGAAATGGCCCGCGTGGCCTTGCCGATCCTGGTGCGGGTGAGGAAGTACGCGACGCCCAGGATCGCGATCAAGCTCACGCCCATGCTGATCAGGTCGATGTAGGACAGCGAGATCGGCCCGAGCTGCATCGGCGTCGGGCTCGAACCCGGCAGCTGCTCGGTGCCGCCGCCGATCAGGAACTGGAAGAAGTAGCGCAGCGCCAGCGACAGGCCGATGCTGACGATCATCACCTGCACGACTCCGAGGCCTCTGCGGCGCAGCGGGCGCCACAGCGCGGCATCCATCCCCCAGCCCAGCAGTCCGCCGGCGAGGACCGCCGCGATCAGACCCAGCCACAGCGGCAGCTGCCAGACGCTCGTCGCGATCAGGGCGACCAGGCCGCCCCAGGTCACCATCTCGGCGTGCGCGAAGTTCGCGAGCTTGGTCGTGCCGTAGATCAGCGCGGCGCCCATCGAGGCGAGCCCCAGCAGCAGGCCGAAGTTGATGCCCTGCACGGCCCGGCCGATGAACTGGCTGAACATCGATTGAGTCACGCGCTCGCCCTGGCCGAGGAACAGGTTGACGATCTTCGTGTTCGTCAGACCGAACTTCACCTCTTGCGAGGCGGAGTCGCCGGCGACGATGACGCCCTTGGGCAGCGTCGACTCGTCGACGGTCAGCGTGTAGGTCGCCCTCTTGGGCACATACAGCTTCCAGCGGCCGTCCACGTCGGTCTTGGTGCTGGCGCTGAACCCGTTGCCCGCGACGGCGATCACCACGCCCGCCAGCGGCTTGTCCTTGTACGAGATGAAACCGGCGAAGTAGAAGTCGGTCTTCGGCGTGTTCTCGTCCGCCGGGGCGATCCGAGCGCTGGCGTGCGACGCCGCAGTGGTGGTGTGCGTGGCGGCGTGGGGGGCCGTCTGCGACGCGGCCGCGGTGACGGCAACGGTGGTCGGGGCATCCGCCTGTTCCTGCGCGAAGGCCGCGCCGGCGGGCACCGTCAGCAGCATCAATGCAGCGGCGGCTGCGCCGATCAGCGCCACCGCCCATTTTGCGGGTCGGCGTGGCGCCGGGGTGTTCAGTCTCACGCAACCTCCACATTGAGAACGCCGCCCCTCCAGCCGCGCGGCTTCCTTGACTGCGCAGCAGGGGTCGTGGGCGCGACCCGTCAGGGGTGACCGTCTGAGCGTAACCTGTGAGCGGCGCGTTGTCCTATCGCCCGACCGAAATGTGCGCACAATGCTCTGTCGACGCGGTGTGCTAAGCGCGGGCGCCTTCGGGAATGCCGCGCGCCCCCGCGCGCTTACAATGAGATATCGGCGGGGGGCGCCCCGCCGCTCGGTACGCGCCGTGGGCGCGAAAGGAGCCTTGATGGACCAGCCCGACCCCTTCGGTTTCGTCGGCCTCACCTATGACGATGTGCTGCTGCTGCCCGGACACACTGATGTCATCCCGAGCGAGGCGGACACCTCCTCGCGCGTGACCCGGCGCATCACGGTCGCCACCCCGCTGCTGTCGGCGGCGATGGACACCGTGACCGAGGCGCGGATGGCGATCGCCATCGCCCGTGAGGGAGGCCTCGGCATCCTGCATCGCAACATGTCGATCGAGGACCAGGCGAGCATGGCCGACCAGGTCAAGCGCAGCGAGTCGGGCATGATCACCAACCCGATCACGACGACTGAGGATGCCTCGATCGAAGAGGTCGACGCGCTGTGCGCGCAGTACCGCATCTCGGGCCTGCCGGTCATCGATGCCGATCGGCACCTGATCGGCATCATCACCAACCGCGACATGCGGTTCGTGTCGGGCTTCGAGCGCCAGACCACCAAGGTGCGCGATGTCATGACCAAGGAGGGCCTGATCACCGGGCCGGTCGGCATCAGCGCCGGCGAGGTCATCGCGACCTTCGCGAAGCACCGCGTCGAGAAGCTGCCGCTGATCGACGACGAGGGCAAGCTCGCGGGCCTGATCACGATCAAGGACTTCGACAAGAGCGAGAAGTACCCGCTGGCCACCAAGGACGAGCAGGGCCGGCTGCGCGTCGGCGCCGCGATCGGCTTCTTCGGCGACGCGTGGGAACGCGCACAAGCGCTGCGCGACGCCGGCGTGGACGCCCTGGTGGTCGACACCGCCAACGGCCAGTCCGCCGGGGTCATCGACATCATCACGCGGCTCAAGGCCGACCCCTCGTTCGCCGGGATCGACATCATCGGCGGCAACGTGGCGACCCGTGAGGGCGCGCAGGCGCTGATCGATGCCGGGGTGGATGCCGTCAAGGTCGGCGTCGGGCCCGGGTCGATCTGCACGACCCGCATCGTCGCCGGCGTCGGCGTGCCGCAGGTGACCGCGGTGTACGAGGCGTACCTGGCCGCCCGCGAGGCGGGCATCCCGGTCATCGCCGACGGCGGTCTGCAGTACTCCGGCGACATCGCCAAGGCGCTGGTCGCGGGGGCCGACACCGTCATGATCGGATCGCTGTTCGCCGGCACCGACGAGTCGCCGGGCGAGATCGTGTTCCAGGGCGGCAAGCAGTTCAAGCTGTACCGGGGGATGGGGTCGCTGGGCGCGCTGCAGACCCGCGGCAAGAAGACGTCGTACTCGAAGGACCGCTACTTCCAGGCGGACGTCCCCACCGACGACAAGCTCATCCCCGAGGGCATCGAGGGCCAGGTCGCCTACCGCGGCCCCGTCTCGGCCGTCGCCTACCAGCTGATCGGCGGGCTGCGTCAGTCGATGTTCTACGTCGGCGCACGCACCGTCGAAGAGCTCAAGGCACGCGGAAAGTTCGTGCGGATCACCGCCGCCGGCCTCAAGGAATCGCACCCGCACGACGTGCAGATCGTCGTCGAGGCACCCAACTACAAGAAGTAGGCCCGCCGGGCCTGGCGGCCGCTGGGCGGCGCGCCAGCGGCTGCCGGGCCGCGCGCCCGTTTCTGACGCCCGCGCCCGTTGTTTTCATACGCGGGTGTCGGTGTGTACCGCGCGAGCGTGGCTGGCGCCGTGCTGGGTGTCGCGGCTGAGACCGGCGCCGCCGAACGGTCGCGCGGTGCGGCACCCCCGCGGCATCCATCCTTGCCCTCTGACAGGGTTCGGAGGATCGCGCGAAGTTCGGATGCGTCTGGGCGGATGGGTCCGAACTTGGTGTGATTCGCCGATGTCTGGGTGGTCCTTGCCTTAGAAATTCCTGATCGAGGGATATATGCAGGTGCCCGTATATGGCGGATGTCGCGCGTCGGAGCTCTGTGCCCTCCCGGACATCGCGCGGCGGCGGTTTCCGTCGTCCTCCGCAAGGCCCTCCTTGACGTGCCTCGTGACTGGGGTATACGTTTTCGCTCGAACGCCGTGCCGGGTCGGTCGAATTCGGGTTTCGACTTACGCACTCCGGGCTGCGCTCAAGCTTGCGATCCTTTTGGTCGCCTTGGGGAAGCTGTTGCGATGCCTGCGATCGGCAAAATGCCGCGCCATGCCAGCACACGCTTTTCTGTGCCCGCACGCTGGGCTGGACGCCCCCTCCTGACGCTGGTCGTATCGCTGGCCATGGCCGTCACCCCGATGAGCGGATCCCTCGTCGCAGTCGCGGCTCCGATCGCCGCGGCGCCGGCCGCTCCGGTGGCGCCGGTGGCCGCGCCCGCGGCACCGAGCACCGGGCTGAGCACGCCCGCGTCGACCCCGGCGGTGACAGCCACCGCGGCGCCGGTTCTTCCTGCGCAGAAGCAGACCAGGGTGAAGTCCGTCCGCGTCGTCGTCCCGCCGACCGGCAGTTCGCGCCCGGTCACGATCCAGGTGACCACGACCACACCGGTGCCGGTGCCGTCCGCCTCGAGCGCACCCACGGCGACCCCGACTCCGACACCTACCGCGACGAGCACCGGGTCGCAGATGGTCTGCGTGCGTTCGGCCGACGGCAACTCGGTCACGTGCAGCTCGGGCAAGAGTTCGACGCCGACGCCGACGCCGACGCCGACGCCGACCCCCACGCCGACGCCGACCCCCACGCCCACGCCGACCCCCACGCCCACGCCGACCCCCACGCCGACCCCCACGCCCACGCCGACCCCCACGCCCACGCCGACCCCCACGCCCACGCCGACGCCGACCCCCACGCCGACCCCCACGCCGAGCCCTGCTCCGACCGATTCGTCGAGCACGATCTCTGACGGCACGCACCTGCTGCAGGCGGCTTCAGCCCCCAGCACGCCGGTCACGGACGCGCCGCTGTCGGCGAGCGCGCTGGCCTCCGCGGTCGCCCAGGCCGAGAGCGAGTGGCACGCCGTCGATCCCACCGCGTCGTTCAGCGGGTTCACCGCGAGCGTGGGCGACCTGCCCGACCTCGACCTGGGATCCGAAGGATCGAGCGCCGTGGTCATCGACTCCGACGCCGCCGGGTGGGGCTGGGGCAGCGGCACGTCGCACATGGACCTGCTCACCGTCGTCCGCCATGAGATCGGTCACTTCCTCGGCCTCGGCCATGACACGACGGGGTTGATGGCCCCGACCCTCGCCGCCGGCCAGGTGTGGAACGTCGACGGGTCGCTGCTGCCGGCAACGACCGCACCCGCATCGTCGGACAGCGGGACCACGACCTCCACCGGCACTGCGACACCGACCACCGCTACGACGACCGACTCGACGGATTCGGCCTCGACCACCGCGGCGACGACGTCGGCCACGTCGACGGATTCGACCTCGACCACAGCGACGGACGGCACGTCGACGACCTCGACGGATCCCGCGTCGACGGATCCGGCCTCGACGGATCCGACGTCGACCACCTCGACCGATCCCGCTACCACGACTACGACCGCCTCAACCGCGACGACGTCGACCGATCCGGCCGCGACGACCGATCCGGCCGTGACGACCACGTCGACCGATCCGGCCGCGACGACCACGTCGACCGATCTGACCGCGACGACCACGTCGACCGATCTGACCGCGTCGGCCACCTCGACGGATCCGGCCGCGGCGACGTCGACGGATTCGACAGCGACCACGTCGACCGACCCGGCATCGGCGACGGCCGCGGACTCGACCACCACGACCTCAGCCCTCGCCTGGGTCGCATCAGGCGGCACGCTGACCCTCGCCGCGGGATCCGCGACTCTGCACGGCACCGTCGGCTACGACGCCGCCACCGGCACGGTGAGCTTCACCGGCGCCGACGGCACTGTCGTCGCGGCGCCGATCGGGGCGACGACGAGCGTCGTGATCCTCGGCGGCGCCGGCGACGACACCGTCACGTTCGACGTGAGCGGCGCCCCCGCAGGACTCGCCTTCCGCTTCGACGGCGCTGCGGGCGCGAACACGATCGGCGGCCCCGCCGCCGACACGCAGTGGGCGGTCACCGGTGCCGACGCGGGCGCATTCGGTGCGGTCTCGTTCACGCGGGTCGGCCACCTCGCGGGAGCAGCCGGCAACCGCGACACCTTCACGGTCCAGCCGGGCGGGTCGCTGACCGGGATGCTCGACGGCGGCGCCGGCGGCTACGACACGCTCGTCGTGGCCGGCCAGCGCGGCACGATCGGCACGAGCGCGATCGACCACAGCTCGGGCAGCCTGAGCATCGACGGAACGCCGCTGGCCTACACCGGGCTCGAGCCGATCACGCTCAGCGCCGGCGCCGTGCACGTGACGGGCACGGCCGGCGACGATGCCATCGTGGTCGGTGTGAGCGCCGGGGTCATCACGGTCAGCTCGCCCACGATGGAGTCCCTCGCCTTCGGCTCGACGGCCACCTCGGTCGTGATCGACGGCGGCGCCGGCGACGACTCGGTGTCGTTCTCCACGGACCTGCTCATCCCCGGAGTGTCGCTGACGGTGGATGCCGAGACCATCACCGTGCACGGCGTCACGATCAATACGCAGGGCGGCGCCGGCGACGGGTCGATCGACTTCCGGGCGACGGCATCCGACGACGGCACAGCCACGACAGGGCACATCACCGCCGCGCCCGGAGCCACGATCCAGCTCACCGGCGCCACGCTGCGCGGCGGTGTGATCACGCTCGCCGCCTCGGCCGCGGCATCCCCGACCACGGCGACCCCCATCAGCGTGATCACCGTCGACTCGAACGCGACCGTCTCGCTCCTGGACACCTCGATCGTCTCCAGCGGCGACGTCTCGGTCTCGAGCAACTCGACCGTCACGGCCAGTGCCGCCTCGACAGACGGCACAGCGAACGACCCCGCCGTCAGTGCCGCCTTCGCGAAGCTGGATGTCACTTCGACGGCGCAGACCAACCTGTCAGGCTCCACGAACTTCCAGGTGGCGGGCGCGCTGAGCCTGGCGGCGACCACCGTCTCCGACCTCACGGCCAACGGCAGTGCGCTGCTGGCGGCCGCCGGCGCCGGAGTCGCGCTGCTCACCCTGAACGAGTCGACCACGGCCTACATCGACGCGAACAGCACCGGCAACACCGCGCAGAGCCTGGCGATCACCGCCGACAGCGCGAATACACTGACCACCACCGCCGCGGCCACGCCCGGCGGCGCCACTGACGTGACCGACGGCAGCGGCCTGCCCATCACGCCCGCCCAGTTCCTCGGCGGCGCCGTCACCGCGCTGAGCCCGGTCAACGTCGCAGGCGCGCTCGCCGTCACGGACGTGACCGCCGACACGCAGGCCTACATCGCCCCGGCCTCAGGCACCTTCGGCATGACCACCCCCGCCACCGGCTCTGTGCTCGTGCACGCCGACGACGCGACGACGGCGACCACCTTCGCCGACGGCCACGCGATGCTGCGGTCCGGCTCGTCGCTCGCCGCCTCGGTCGCCGTGGCGATCGCGACGGCCACCACCACGGCCGCGATCCGCGGGACCGTCGACCTGGTCACCGGCACTGTCACGGTCGACACCACCGGACCGGTCGATCCCACGACCGGCGAAGCCACCGCATCGCCGCAGAGCTTCGAGACGAATGCCATCGCCGGCGGGGGAGCCGGCGTGTCGACCCTGCCGCGCGCGACCGCCTCGTCGGTGAACTTCCAGGGCTCGTTCACGGTGAACGTGATCACGGTGCACACCACCGCCGCGATCGATGCGGGCGCGAAGCTGAACGTGCACGGCGCCGACGTCACGCTGGCCAGCACGCACGAGACCACCTCGACCACCAGCGCCCGCCCGTATGGATCGTTCTTCGACCCGGCGACCGCGATCGAATCCGATCACAAGACCATCGACCTGCCCTTCCCGTTCCTCGACGGCGCCGGCCTCCCCGTACGCACCCTGCAGAAGGTCGTGTACACGAACGGCCTGGGTACCAACATCGACGGACTCGCTTCAGGGGCGACCTACTATCTGTACTGCCCGGGCACGGGGGTCTGCCTCTATGACCCCGCCGCGGGCGTCACCCGGGTGCAGCTGATCTCGGGCAGCCTCTCGCTCGTCGATCTGGCAGCCGACCCGAACCTGTCCTCGCACGTGCTCACCCTCGGCGTCGAACCCGAATCGGGAGCCGACCACCTGCTCACCCTCGTCGAGACGCCGTCCGACAACGTCGGCGTCGGCGCCGGCGTCTCGGTGAACATCGTCAACGACACCGCCG
The DNA here is from genome assembly GCF_039537285.1 of Microbacterium kribbense. Taxonomy (NCBI): domain Bacteria; kingdom Bacillati; phylum Actinomycetota; class Actinomycetes; order Micrococcales; family Microbacteriaceae; genus Microbacterium; species Microbacterium kribbense. The sequence goes on from NZ_BAABAF010000005.1 coordinate 120,376, forward strand.
AAGCCACGATCGGCGACGATGCGCAGCTGACCGGCGCGCACGACCTGAGCCTGTACGCCGACACCACGAACACGATGTCGCTGGAGTCGAAGGCGGGCTCATCGGGCGGCATCGCGTTCACCCCCGTCGTCTCGGTCGCGATCTCGAACGTCACCACCCACGCCGGACTCGGCACCGGCGGCACCCTCGTGCTCACCGGCGCGTTCGACGCGCAGGCCACCCAGATCGCCAGCGTCGACACCGCCGCCAACGGCGACACCACCTCGAACGGGGCGATCGGGGTCTCGGTGGCCGTCAACGATTCCGACCACAGCGTCACCGCCACGACGGCGCGCAGCCTCACCGCGGTCGGCTCGGCCGCATTCGGCGCCACCGGATCCTCGGCGACCTCGGCCTCGACCTGGGCGGGCACCGCCGGCGCACCCGACGGGGACACGTCGACCCTGGGCTCGGTCAACGACATCGGCAACGACTTCCTCGGCATGGCGAACAACCTTGCCGGCAGCAACGGCGCCAGCAAGGGCAAGAACGCCACGACACCCACGGCCGGCACCGCCGCCAACAACGACGCGCCGCTGAGCGTCGCCGCCGCGATCTCGTTCAACCTCGTCACCACGACCAGCGATGTGAGCCTTCCCGGCACCGTCGTCATCACCGTCACCGGCGGCCCGCTCATCCTGGCTTCCTCGGCCAACACCGACGCCTCGGCCGTCGGCGACGGCGAGACCGCCACTGAGGCCGCGACCGCGGCGATCGGCGCGGGCCTCGGGCTGAACCTGGCCACCGTGACCAACACGGCCGACGTCGCACCGGGCGCCGTCATCCACACCGACGGCCTGACCCTGAGCGCGACGATGACGCCCGTCGCCGACATCGCCGACCCGGTCTGCGGCGAAGAGGACGTCGACTGCACGCATGCCCTCGACGCCGAGGGATACTCGGCCTCCTCGGGCGGCGGCACGCTCGGTGTCGCCGGTGCCGTGGCCATCAACATCACCTCGGTGACCACGAGCGCGCAGCTGCGCGCCGACGCCACGTCCGCGGCCCAGGTGGCGGCCGGCACCGGCGACGTGACGATGGATGCCGCGTCCGGCGTCGCCGTATCGTCCACCGCGCTGCCGTTCCTGAACGCGTTCGATCCGGCATCCGCGATCCTCGCCGACGACCACGGCGAGCTCACCATCATCCGCCTCGGCTATGCGGTCAAGGACGGCAACCTGCGCACCGGCGACCAGGTCGTCTACCGCACCGGCGGCGGCGACCCGATCGGCATCGAGCCGACCTTGCTGACCACGGGGTCGGCGAAGACCCTGGTGAACAACCGCATCTACTACGCGATCGTGGTCCAGCCCGGCTACATCCAGCTCGCCGAGACTTTCCCGCAGGCGATGGCCGGTGACGCGCTCGTCTTGATCCCGGGAGCGGCCACCGGAGACCGGCACTACCTCGTGGCCGTCGATGACAGCGATGGCCCGAAGATGGGCATCGGCGCCTCGTTCGCGATGGGCATCGACAACGTCACGACGACGGCGGGCATTCAGAACTCGGTGCAGCTGACCGGCGGGCACGACCTCGCCGTGCACGCGGCCGATGACAACACAGCCGACACGCTGGCCGTGAGCGGTTCGGGCGGCGCGGTCGCCCTGGCCCCGGCCGTCGCCCTCACGATCGTGAACCTCACCACCGCCGCCGAAGTCGGCACCGGCGCCCTGCTCGAGATCACCGGCGCGGCCACGATCGTCGCAGCGCAGACCGCGAGCACCTCGACCGAATCCGCCGGCGACACCGATCCCGACAAGGTGGGCATCGCCCTGGCTCTGGCGCTGGCCGTCGTCGCCGACGACGTGCACGCCACGCTCGGGCGCAGCCTGCACGCCACCGGCGCGATCACGATCAGCGCGACCGGCTCGTCGACGAACGAAGGCGGCACGGATGCCGCCGCCCCGGGCGCGAGCGGTCAGACCGCCGGTGGCATCAACGGCACCGCCGACCGAGTGCTCGGCCATGGCAACGCGCTGTCGACGGTGAACACCGGTAAGAAGGCGACGCCGACCGCCGGCACGAGCGACAATGGCGGCGCTTCGCTGTCGATCGCGGGCGCCTTCACGATCCTGATGGTGACCACCACCTCTCGCGCGGCGATCGGCGACCACCTGGCCGTCACCGCCGACACCGGGTCGGTCACCGTCGCCAGCAGCGCGAACACCGACGCGATCGGCGAAGCCAACGGCAGCACGGCCGTGAAGGGCAAAGTGGGAGTGGGCGCGGGCGTCGCCGTCAACGACGTGTCGATGACCAACGTCGCCACGACCGGCGCATCGGCGATCGTTTCCGAGGGCCTGACCGTCACCGCCACGATGACCCCGGTCACCGCCGAAGACAGCGACGCGGTCGACACCGTGCACACGGTGTCCGCCACGGCGAAGTCCGGCGCCAGCAACGCCACGACGCTGGGGGTGGCCGGTGCCCTGGCGATCAACATCGTCGCCGCCGACACCGAGGCGCTCGTCCCGGCCGGGGCGTCGGTGGATGCCGGCGCCGGCGACGTCACGCTGACCGCCGACTTCGTGCAGCACGACACCGCCGAGGCGTCGTCCAAGGCCGGATTCAAGACCTGCGCGCAGGTGTTCGGCCTGCCCTGCAACATCTCCACCGCCATCACCGGGCAGGACGCGAGCGGTGCGGGCCTGGGCATGGGCGCCTCGGTCGCCGTGCAGGTGCTCACCCCGACCAAGACGATCGCGATGATCGCCGACGGCGTGCCGGTCAGCGCCGGCGGCGACGTGACCATCACGGCCGTGTCCGAGCGCACGATCACGACCGTCGCCGAGGCCGGGACGAAGGGCGGCAGCGCGTTCAGCCCGTCAGTCGCGCTCGTGGTCGACACCGACGACACCGCGACCGCGATGCTGGGTTCTGCTTCCGTCGGACTGACGGTCGACGGAGCCGTGACGATCCGTGCCACGCACACCATCGACGCCGCCGAGACCAGTGCCAACGCCAATGTCGAGGCTGAGAACATCGGCGTCGGCGCCGCCGTCGCACTGCCGGTGATCATCGGCTGGAACACGCTGGCGCAGCTCGGCCGCGGTGTCACCGCCGCTGAGGTGACCGTCTCAGCCGAGTCCGAAGTGGATGTCGCAGCCACCGCCAACGCCAGCGCGATCGGCGGATTCGACCTGCCCCAGGGCGGCAAGAGCACCGACACGACCGCCACCGACACGATCACCCAGGACCCCAACGCCGGCGGCAAGGGCGCCAACTCGCCCCCGTCGGCAGACAGCGCCGCAAAGCAGGGCGGCACAAAAGCAGCAGCACAGAGCGGCGAGTCCGGCGGAGGCGTCGGGGTCGCAGCAGCAATCGCCATCGTCTGGCTGCAGACGGCCAACACAGCAGCCATCCTCCCGTCCGTCGCGGTGACCGCGGCCGGAGCGGTCGAGGTCGAAGCCACTCAGCTCACCAGCGTCGCAGCCCGCGCCCTGGGCATCGCGCTCAACCCGAAAGACGCCAAGACCAACATCGGCGCTGCCGTCGGGTTCACCTACCTGTCCGCCTCGAACACCGCCGACATCGGCAGCGGGGCGACGATCAGTGCCGACGGCATCCACGTCTTCGCCGGCACTCCCACGGACGCCGGCACCGGCGAAGCCGAGCAGAACAGCGTCATCGCCTGGGGCATGGCCGCCGCCGGCGGCAAGAGCAACCCGCAGATCGCCGGCTCGGTCGGGCTCAACGTCATCGGCTACACGACGACCGCCCACGTCGGATTCGGCGCCGACCTGAACTCCACCGGTGATCTGACCATCGCAGCGCGCAACCCGCTGGGCCTGCAGAACCTCGCGATCGCCGGTGCCCTCTCGCAGGGCGGCGCGGCCGTCGGCGCCGCGATCGCCATCAACATCCTCGAACAGGTCACCACGACCGCCACCGTCGACTCGTCCATCGCCACCCCCACCCGGCTGGACGCCGCACACGCGATGACCGTCGAGAGCACCGCGAGCATCGGCCTGCTCGGCGTGGACGTGGGGCTGATGGGCTCGCACCTGCTCTCGGCACTCGAAGGCATCCCCGGCGTCTCGCTGATCCCCTCACCCGGCAGCCAGGTCGCCACCCCCGCCGTCTCGACCATCGCCGTGGCCGGCGGCGCCGGCACCGGCCAGGTGTCGCTGGGCGGGTCGTTCGTGGTCAACGTCTGGAGCCGCACGACGACGGCCACCATCGGCGACGGCGCCCTTGTCGACCAGCGCCGGCGCGGCGGCTCCACGCAGAGCCTGGCCGTGCTCGCCCGCGACGACACCGACCAGGTCGAGATCGCCGGCGCCCTGGGGTTGTCCACCGGCGACGCCGGCATCGGCGTGGCGGTCATCGTCGACGTCGTCGACACCACCGTCACGGCGTCGATCGGATCGGCCGCACAGGTGCGCACCGACGGGACGACGACGCTGAGCGCCGCCTCGACCGATCCGGTGCTGACAGTGGCCGCATCGGCGGGGGCGGCCGGCGAAGTCGGCGTCGCCGGCTCGATCATCGTGATTCTGCAGAACGCCGCGGGCGGGAAGGGCATCGCCGCCACCATCGGCGCCGGCACCGTGGTGCGCGCAGGTGCCGATCTGGTCGTCTCGGCCCACCAGAACACCGACGACCCGTCGCTGGCGATCGCACCCGACCACAGCGCCGACTGGCAGACTGCCGGCACCTGGGTCGCCGGCGGCACCTATCAGGCGGGCCGCGTCGTGGGCGGCCACGCCGGCCAGTACGTCGCGGCCCGCACGGTGGCCGCCGCGACCGACCTGCCCGGCAGCTGGCAGCTCGTGCCGACCTGGAGCGCCGCCGCCGTCTACACCACCGGGACGATCGTCGACTATCAGGGCACGCCGTATCGGGCGCTCGTCCAGGTGCTCGGCGCGCCGCTGCTGCCGGACGGCACCGCCACGACACCGGATGCCGACTCCGCCGACTGGATCGCCCTGGGCGCGCCGGCCGCGTGGGCCGCGGCATCCGACTACACCATCGACGACCTGGTCGCCGACGCGGGTGCGATCTACCGGGCCACCGTCGACATCACCGGCGCCGTCGACGCGCCCAGCGACTGGACGGCGGTGGAGGACTGGACCCGCGGCGCCGACTACACTGCCGGCGACGTGGTCACCTTCGACGGAATCGCGTACCGTGCTCTCGGCGACATCGCCGCATCCGCGATCAGCCCCGACCTGGACAGCGCGGACTGGCAGCGCGCCGACGCCTGGGTGTCCGGCGGCAGCTACACGAACGGCCAGGTCGTGGTCGTCGGCGACGTCTTCTACCGGGCGACGGCCGATGTGAGCGGGTCGGCGACGGCGCCGGGATCGGATGCCGCGCACTGGGCGCCGGTCACCCCCTGGGTCTCGGGCAGCCACTACGCGCAGGGCGACCTGGTCTCGCTCGGCGACCAGGCGTACCGCGCCGCCGACGATCTGGACGGCACCGCGGTGCAGAAGATCCAGCTCTACGCCGGGGGGCTCGCCTTCGGTGGCACCGCCGGCGTAGGCCTTGCCGCGGCCGTGCTCGTGCGCACCAGCCCGGTGAAAGCCCAGATCGGCGCCGGCAGCGACGTCAGCGCAGCGGGGGAGCAGGGCGTGCTCGTCGACGCCCGGCAGGCGCAGGACCTGACTCAGATCGCAATGGCCGGGGCCATCGGCGGCGACGTCGGCGTGGCCGGTTCGGCAACCGTCCTGGTGCTCGGCGACACGACCGAGGCATCCATCGGCGACGGCGCACTGGTCAACTGCGTCGACGCGGGCTGCACCAACCCCGCCGCCGCACCCACCCAGGCGGTCGTCGTCACCGCCACCGACACCAGCCACATCGTCGGCGCGGCCGGCATGCTCGCCATCGGCGGCACCGCCGGCGTGGGCGCGGGAGTCGATGTGAAGGCGATCACGAAGAACACGACAGCCTCGATCGGCGGCGGCGCGCACGTACAGGCCGCCGGCGACATCGTGGTCTCCGCCGTCTCGAGCGAAGACATCCTCGCCATCTCCGTCGGCGGGGCCGGCGGGGGAACCGTCGGAATCGCCGTGAACGCCGCGGTGCCGGTCATTTCGATCACCACTTCGGCTGCGGTGGGAGCCGGCGCGGTCGTCCGCGCCGGCGGCAACGTCATCGTGTCGGCCGACGAGCATCTCTCGCTCGACACCGTCGCCGGCAACGTCGCGATCGGCGGCAGCGCCGCCATCGGCGCCGGTGCCGCCGTGCCCGTCGTCACGAAGTCCACGACCGCCACGATCGGCGACGATGCCCTGGTCACCGCGTTCGCCCGGGCCGGAAGCATCACCCACTCGACCGTGAACACAGGCGCCACCCAGGTCATCAGCACCGACACCACGTTCAACCCGCGCACACCCGGCACGCCCGGCCCGAACGGGACGCCCGGCCTCGAGCCCGACGGCTACACCGTCAACCTCGGCTACAACCACGGCTTCTCCAACGGGCAGCAGGTCGCCTACGATTCCGGCGGCGGCGTGAACATCGGCAACCTCACCAGCGGCACCGCCTACTACGTGATCGTGATCTCGTCGACCGAGATCCAACTGGCCGCCTCTCCGCGCGGGCCCCCGATCCGCCTCATCCTCCCCGACAGCGGCCGCATGGGCGAATCGCAGCGCTTCGTGCCCACCAGCCGCGCAAGCACCCCGATCAGCCAGGGCGACGGCATCGTGCCCCGGTTCGACCCCAGCCATGACATCAACGGCAGCGCGATCACCCTGCCCTACCTGCTGTGCGCCAAAGGCAACTGCGCCAAGACCGGCGACCAGGTCGTCTACAGCGCCGGCGGCGGCACCCCCATCGGCGGTCTCATCGACGGCCACAGCTACTACCTCATCATCCTCAATGCGGCCACGGCCACGACCGGGCCCACGATCGAACTCGCCGACAGCAAGTGCCACGCGACCGGCACAGCGGCAGACTGCGGCACCGCCGCCAGCCCCGTGGCGATCCCGCTCGACGGGTCAGTGGCCACCGGCCGCTCGCACAGCATCGTCCCCTCGGGCGCACTGCCGGCATCCGATGCCAGGCTGGGTGGACCGCAGACGGTCACCACCGGCACGCAGACCGGATTCAGCGGCGTCGCCGTCACCGCGACCAACAGCGATCTGCTCTTGGCGATCGGCGTCAGCGCCGGCGCCAGCGGCGGCGTCGCCGTGAACATCTCGGGTTCGGTGGTCGTCGCGGGCATCACCACGGCCGCCACGATCGGGGCGCGCGCCGACGTCAGCACACCCGGCAATGTCGCCGTCGCCGCCGGCAACAGCTTCTACGACCTCGCTGTTGCCGCCGCCGTCGCACTGAGCGGGTCGGTCTCGGCCGGCGCGGGTGTCGCCGTCGGCGTCGTCACCCTGCGCACCACAGCGACCATCGGTGCGGACGCCGCAGTCGTCGCCGGCGGTGACATCATCATCACCGCCCGCGCACGCGAACAGCTCATCGCCGTCTCGGCCGCCGTCGCGATCGGCGGCGACGGCGGGGTCGCCGGCACCGTCGGGGTGACCGTGCTCACCCCGACCACCACCGCCTCGACCGGAGACGGCGCCACGCTGGTCTCCGGTGGCAACCTGCTGCTGGCGGCAAGCGATGACACGCTGCTCGTCCAGGTCGCCGCGAACGTCGCCGGCGGCGTGTGGGCCGGGGTCGGGGCAGGCGTGGGCGTGGTGGTCGTGACGAAAGACACCGAAGCGTACCTGGGCGCGTCGAACATCGTCACGGTGCGGGCGACCGCCGCGGGGCTCGACGGCATCGACGACGGCACGGTCTCAGACGGCGCCTTCGGCGTGACCGCCGGCTTCCGTGGCCTTGCCGTGCAGGCATCCTCCAGCGAGCGGTTCTTCGGCATCGTCGCCGGGCTCGCGGTCGGCGCGGCCGCCATCAGCGGCAGCGTCGGAGTGACGCTGCTCACGGTCACGGTGAAGGCGTTCATCGCCCAGAGCACGATCGTCAACCGCGGCACCTCGGGCATCGACACGTCGGTCGGCGCAGCGCAGGCGGTCGCCGTGACCGCCACCGACCAGCTGAGCACCGTCACGTTCGCCGGCGGCATCGCCGGCGGTCTGGTCGGCGTGGCCGGCGGTGTCGACATCGGCATCGCGAACGTCAACGTGCAGTCGTACTTCGGGGTCGGCAGCGACATCTGGGCGCGCCAGGGCGTGTCGCTGGCGGCGCTGGCCCTGAAGAACATCCAGACGTACGCGATCAGCGTCGGCGGCGGTGTCGTCGGCGTCGCCGGCGCCGTGTCGGTGTGGACGGTCGGGGCCACCCCCACCAAGACCTACCAGCAGAACGACCAGGGCCCGAACAAGGGCGTCTGGAGCCCCACCGCCACCTATGCGGCGGGTGACGTCGTCACCTACGACGACGGCAACGGCGTCAAGACGTACGCCGCACGGGAGAACAACAAAGGGCAGACCCCGGCACCCCTGGACAAGACCTACTGGTCGCTGAGCGACCAGGACCCGACGGGCGGATCGACCGGCGCCGCCGACGACGTGGCGTCGGGGTCGGGCGGCGGTTACGGCTCGGTCCTGGCCGGCAGCGCCGGGGCGTGGACCTCGGGTGTGGGCTATGCCAACGGCACCCTCGTCACGTACAACGGCACGACGTATGCCGCCACCGCCGACATCGCAGACTCCACCGTCAGCCCCGACCTCGACACCGCGCACTGGCGCACCGCCTCCGGCTATGAGCAGCGCATCGCCGACGGGTCGGCGAGCGGCCGCAGCGGCGTGACCGGTGCCACGCCCGGCAGCAGTGTCGCCTCGACGCCGTTCACGCAGCCCGCACCGGCCACCGGCACGTCGGCCACCGTGTTCGGCACCGTGCATGCGCTGGGCGGCGACGTGCAGGTGCGCGCAACCGACGGCCTCGACGTCGTGGCCGTCGCCGGTGTCGCCGCCGTGGGGCTGGGTGCGCTGGGCGCCGGCGTCGCGGTGCTCTCACTGGGCCAGAACACCACGGCGGCCGTCGCCGACGGCGCGGCGGTCAGCGCCAGTGGAACCGTGGGCGTCCACGCCGAACTCGACGAAGACGTGCTCGGCGTTGTCGCCAGCGGCGTGGTGGGCGGCCTGGCCATCGCCGGGCAGGTCGTGGTCATCGTCGACAGCAGCGCGCAGACGGCGCAGATCGAAGACAACGCAGCGATCCCCACCGCGGGCCTGATCGATGTCAGTGCGACCGCGAACCGGGATGTCGCCGGCCTGGCGGTCGGCGTCGGCGTCAGCGTGGTCGGTGTGGGAGCCGCCGTCGCCGTCGTGCTGGTCAGCGGCGACACCCTCGCCTCGATCGGCGACGTCGCGATCGGCGCAGCCGGGCCGATCGGCGGCATCAGCGTGGTCGCGACCGACACCTTCACCCCGACCGACCTCGCCGTGTCGGCGCAAGGCGGTGTGGGCGGCGCCCTCAGCGGAGCCGTCGCCGTGATCACCTACAGCGGCACGACCCGCGCCGAATCCGGCGCCCACGGCGCAGTGCGCATCGGCGGCGACGTCATCGTGCGAGCGACCGGCAACCACCGTGGCATCCTCGCCGACACCCTCAACATCGCGCTCAGCGGGGCCGTCGGCGTGGGAGTGACCCTGGCCCTGGCGACCGACGACCGCTCGACCGAGGCCGCCATGCTCAGCACCGGAAGCGTCAACGCCGCCGGCGACGTCGAGGTCACGGCGACCGCCTGGAACGAGGCACAGGCGCGCGCCCCCGGCGGCAGTGCCGGTGCAGCGATCTCCCTCGCGCTCATGCTGCCGTTCGCGACGGTGTCGGGGCACACGACCGCCCAACTCGACGGCGACGTCACGCAGTCATCGTCGATCACGGTTGCCGCACGTGCCGAGAACGTCGCGACATCGACCGCCACGGTCGTTTCGGTCTCGCTCGGCGCGGGCGCAGCCGGCGCCTATGCGCAGGCCCACGTCACCGACGGCGCCGCCATCACCGCCGGTGTCGGCTCCACCGCCGCCCTCAACAGCAGTGGCGCCGTGGCGATCACGGCCGCCGTGCAGGATGGCGGCAACGCCGCCACAGCGAAGGCGAACGGCGGCGCGGGTGGCTCCCTCGCGGGCGTGGCCGTCATGGTCTCGGACGCCGAGATCGCCGCAGCCGTGACCGCCACCGTGGCCGGCACGGTCACCGGCTCGGGTTCAGTGGCCGTGACCGCCACCGGATCGAACACCGTGACCGCGAAGACCACCGCCGTCACCGGTGCCGGGTTCGGCTCGGCAACAGGGGCCGGCTCGCTGGCCGCGATCGCCGACACGGCCGACGTCACCGCCCAGATCACCGGCGGCAGCATCGCCTCCGACGGCGCGGTGCAGGTCACCGCGCACGGCGGCAACGCCGCGACATCCGAATCGAACACCGGGTCGGGCTCGATCGGCCTCAGCATCGGCGTGAGCGTGCCCACCGCCCGCATCGCGGGGGCGGTCACCGCGTCGGCGGGCGGCGCGATCACCGATGCTGCGTCCCTGACCGTCACCGCCACCGGAAGCAACACGGCAACCGCGACGGCCCTGGCGGTCGCGGTGGGGCTGTTCAGCGGCGCCGGGTCGTCGGCCGAGGCGAGTATCACCAGCACCGCAGATGTCGCGGCGAACGTCACGACGAGCGCGAACGTGACGGTCACCGGCGCCACATCGGTCACCGCCACCGGCTCGAACACCGCGACCGCGTCGTCGAACGGCGGGGCGTTCGGCGCGGGCATCTCGGTTGTCGCGATGCTGCCTTCGGCCACGATCGCCGGCGCAGTCAGTGCCACGGTCGCCGGAACCGTCGACGCCGCAAACCTCGCGGTCTCGGCCACCGGGCACAACACCGCCACCGCCACCACCATCGTCGTCTCGATCGGACTCGCCGGCGGCGCGGGTGCCACCGCGACGGCGACGGTGATGAAGGATGCTGCGACCACGGCGGCGATCGGCGCATCGGCGCACGTCACGACCAGCGGCGCCATCAGCGTCACGAGCAGCCTGGTCGGTCAGAACGCGGCCACGGCGCTCGCGAAGGGCGGTGGCGGGGGTGCGATCCACGCCGGCGTCTTCACCGCAGCCGCCACCGTCGGAGCTCCCATCGCCGCGAGCGTCGCCGGATGGGTGCAGAGCGCGGGCCTGACCGTGACGGCGACGGGCGGCTCCGCGGTGAAGGCCGACACGCTGTCGGTCGGGATCGGCGCGCTGACCGTGTCGGCCTCGGCGAGCTACGCGCATGTCACCTCCGACGCCGTCGTCTCCGCCACAGCATCGTCGAGCGCCGAGCTGAGCGTCTCCGGCGACGCTGCCTTCACCGCGACCGGGATCAACAGGGCCGCCGCGACGTCGGACGCCGGATCCGGCGGTTTCCTGGCCATCGGCGTGGGGGTGCCCACCAGCCGGATCGAGGGCGGTGTGGCGGCGTCCTTCATGGGCACGGTCACCGGGGCAGGCCTTGCCGTGACCGCGAACGGCACGAACACGGCCACCACCTCGTCCACCCCGGTCAGCATCGGCCTGGCCGCAGTGACGGTGGTCAGCACCGTCGCCGAGATCACGTCGGGTGCCGACGTCACCGCATCGGTCGGCACGGGCGCGGACCTCACTCTCGGTGCCGACGGGGCCACTGTCAGCGCGACGGCGACCAACAGTGCGAGCGCCGCGACGCACGGCGGCGCAGGCGGCGCCGTGGCCATCACGGCGTTCACCGCCACCGCCATCGACTCGGCCGGCGCCTCGGCGACCTTCGCGGGCACGCTGCGCCAGGGCGCATCACTGACCGTGGCCGCGATCGGAACCGACACCGCGTCCACCGACGTGCTCATCGTCTCGGTCGGATTGGCGTCGGGCGCAGGCGCGAAGGCCGACAGCACCGTCGGCGGGGCCGTCGCGGCGGGCCTGGCCACCGGCGCGAAGATCCTGGGCACCGACACCACCATCGCCGTCAGCGCACAGCACAGCCAGACCGTCTCGTCCTCGAACAAGGGCGGTGCGGGCGGCCTCGTCGCCGCGACGATCCTGATCGCGTTCGGGACCGTGGACGGCAGCACCACGGCAACCGTCGCCGACGGCGTGGTGATCGGCGGCACCGCCAGCGCGGCCGCGGCACCGCGATCACTGTCGGTCACCGCCAGTGACACGTCCACCGCGAACGTCATCTCGGTGGCGGGAGCCGGCGGTGCCATCGACGTGCATGGGACGCAGAGCGAAGCGACCGTCAGCCCCACCGTGACCGCCTCGGTCGGCAGCGCCACCAGCGCCACGGCCACCCCCATCCGGGTCACCGGGGATGTGAGCGTGCTGGCGACCTCGACCCGCGCCGAAGGCAACGCCACTGCGAAGAGCTACGGCGGCGGCGGAGTCGACGTCGGCACCGCATGGGCGAAGGTCACGACGGCCCCCACCGTCACGGCCTTCCTGGGCACCGGGGTGCACGTCGACGCCGGCGGCGATGTCACCGTGCGTGCTGAGACGAAGGCCACCGGCACCCCGCTGGGCGACAGCTACGCCACCGGCGGCATCCACACGGTCGCCGGCACCACGACCAATGAGGTCAATATCGACAGTGCCGCCGGCACGGTCTACTTCCCCAGCCATGGGCTCGCCGACGGCGACACGGTGCTCTACATCGGCCCGTCGACGACGGGTCTGCAGACCGGCCGCATCTACACCGTGCTGGCCGCAGACGCCGACACCCTGCAGTTCGGCGACACCTTCAACACGGCCACGGTCGACTCCAGTGACCTCACCGGCCACGCCGGCATCGACCCGAACCGATCCACGATCCGGTTCGCCTCGCCGCACAACTTCGCAGACGGCGACCCGGTGGTCCTGGCCGGCACCGGATCCATCAATGGCACGATCTCCGCCGGGCAGACGCTGTACGTGCGGGTCATCGATGACTACACGATCCAGCTGTACACCAGCGCCGCCGCCGCGAACGCCGCGAAGCTCACCTTCGACCCGACCCAGGTCGGCGGCAACACCATCAACCTCGCCAACACCTTCACGGAGGGTCAGCGGGTCACCTACCAGACGTCTCCTGCGCTGTCGTTCCGGCAGGCTGCGGTGGGCGTCACGCCCACCTGCAGCGACAAGGACCACTGCTACCCAGACGATGCGAGCCAGTACGACATCGTCGTGGGCCCGTATCTGAGCACGAACGACGACGGTACGCCGAACCTCGCCAAAGACGGTCTGGTCACCGGCCAGCGCGTCATCTACCACACCTACGGCGGGGCGCCGGTCGGTGGGCTCACCGACGGCGGCATTTACTACGTCATCGTGGTCAACGACTATGTGATCCGGCTCGCTGCCACCCGGTACGACACCACCTCGCATGACTATGCGTGCGGCTCCAACACGTGCACCGACGGCCCGAATCCGATTCACATCACCCGGCCCACCGACGACAAGGCCGTGCAGCAGATCACACCCGCCCCGATCTCGGGCCTGGTCGACGGCTACACCTACCTCGTGAAGGACCGCACCGCGTCTGGCTTCTCGCTCACCCACCTCGACGGCACCGCGGTGACGCTGGGAACCACCGCCACCGACACCGTGCACGGCCAGGACTGGACGGCCCCAGCCGTCTTCGGCCCGCAGCACATCTTCGCGACCGGACTCGCGCTGACCGACTGCACGGCCGCGACCTGCCCGACCGACAGCCTGCACATCGTATTCGGCTCGGTCCCCAGCGGGATGTACGAGTTGTACGCCTCGACCAGCCCAGCCGCGGGTCCGTACACATCGCTGCGCCAGCTGTCACCCCCGCCCGGTGACGGCCAGTCGTCGGCATCCGCCGCCGGCGGCAGCGGCGGGTTCGTCAGCGTCGCGGTGCCCACCGCCGAACTGACCGACACGAGCAAGGTCACCGCCTCGGTCGGCGGCACGATCACCGCCGTGGGCGACGTGAGCGTGCAGGCCGAGAACCTGACCAACGACACGGTCTCGTCCGACAACGGCAGCGGCGGCTTCATCGCCGTCGGCGTCGTGCACTCGACCCTGACCGTCACGGTCACCACGACCGCGACCGTGGCGCCCTCGACCTCGCTGGACTCCGGCGGAAACGTCATGGTCAAGGCATCCACCACCCCCCTGACGAACCTGTACGCGCACAGCGAGGGCGGCGGCTTCGCCGGCGGCTTCACCGCCGACGGATCGACCAACGTCACCGATGACACCACCGCCACGATCGGCCGGAACGCGCACGTCGCCGGCGACACCGCACAGGTGCTGGCCACCTCGGGCGGCACCAGCACGGCGTATGTGCACGCCACGATGTACGCCCTGTTCGGCGTCACACACGTGGGCGGCGGCATCACGATCGCCTCGACCGACCTGGCGCAGCTGGACGGCGACAGCGGCACGCACACGACCCTCACCGGGCGCTACGGTGTCGACATCCGCTCGTGGCACACCCGGTGGACCTACCTCAGCAGCCACGACTCGTCGTGTCACTGCATCGGCCCGTCGCACGACGACTACAGCGACAGCGCGCAGCTGACCAACACCGTCACCGGCAGCCAGGGCGTGACCGTCTACGCCGGCGCGCGACTCATCCCCCACGTCAACGAGGCCGGCAACGCGCCCGCATCGCCGCTGGTCAAACAGGACAACGACCCGAACCTCGTGCTGTACGTGCAGGCCGAGAACGTCGGCCCGACCTTCGGCGACAGCGCCGGCTACAGCCGCAGCATCAACTGGAACTCCGACGTCATCGTCGATGCCGGACCCGACCCCTATCTCGTGGTCAACCCCGACGGCACGATCGCCACCGCGATAAACGTCACCGTCAACGGCATGAAGAACCCCGACTTGCAGACGCAGCTGACCGGCGCCGTCACCGTCGGCGACATCCGCAACACCGGCACCGGCGACATCTACATGACCAGCGCCGGCGGCACGATCAGCGGCGGCAGCCAGGTCGGTGCGCACTTCTGGGGCACCTTCACGTTCCACCAGAACTTCGACGCCGTCACCCTGATCAACCACTCCGCCCTGCCGATGTACATCGGTGACATCGACGTGATCAACCAGGACGCCAGGCCGAAGGTCACGCTGAACACGTCTGCCGGCAGCAACGATGTGACGGTGCATTTCGCCCTGGTGCAGATCGTCACGCCCAGCCGCGTCGTCATCGACAACACCAGCGCATCCGCGCTGACCCTCGCCGGCACGATCAGCAACCCGATCGGCGAGACCGATGTTCTGAACGTCGGCGGGTCGATCCTGGCGGCCACCGGACGCGGTCAGAGCGTGGACGGGCACACCACGCTGATCACGACGAACGTGCTGCATCTGGACGCCCCGGCCGGCAGCATCGGCTCGGCCGCGCAGCGCGTCAGCGTCGACCTCATCCAGTTCGCCGGTCATCCGCTCGTGATCACCGCGACCGCGGGGCTGGACGCCTACCTCGACCTGCGCACCTGGTTGCGCGACGCGTCGATCCCCGACCCGGCCATCGCCGGCAACCCGGCGTACGTGATCGCGATCGACCAGCTCGTCGCCGGCGGCGACCTGAATCTGCTGCTGCAGGCCACCCTGTATGGCACGGGTGCGCCCGCCGTGCCCGGCATCTTGGTCGTCGTGCCCTCCGAGAGCCCGTCCAGTGGGTCGTACTACAACTTCTTCCGCCCCGACCAGAACTGCACGGGACGCACCGTCCGCCCGTGCCTGTACGAGGCCGGCGCCTTCGGCGACACACCGCACGCCGTCGCCAGCACCTACGACTTCAGCCTGCTCGATGCCGGGTCGGCCATCGCGAACGGATCCGTGACGGTCGCCGCCGCCGACCCGAGTCGCACGGCGACCCGCATCAACGTCATCGGCCTGGTCGAGGTGCACCGCAACGGCAACGTCAACACCGTGACGAACGGGTTCGTCAGGCTCACTGAGAGCGCCGGTGACAGCACCGCGATCCACCTGCAGGTGCAGACCGGCGAACTGCCCGACGCCACGGACTTCGTCACGACGACGACGCAGACCATCGCCGCCGGCCCCAACCGCGACCTGCGCGCGGGGCTCATCACGTCGACCGACGACGATGTGACGCTCATCTCTCCGGCGTCCATCGTCGACGCGCCGGTCGGGTCGACGCTGCCGCCGGCCGCCGGTGACCCCGAGGCCGACGTGGTCGGCGTCAACATCACGATGACCGCGAACGGCGGCACGATCGGGCAGGACGTCAACTTCCTCGAGATCGACTCGTCGTATGACCGATTCGGTGTCGTCACCGCCTCGGCGACCGGGGTCATCCGCCTCACCGAGACCGTCGGCGACAGCTCGGCCGGCTACGCGCACCCCGGCGATCTCAACGTCAACACCATCACCACCTGCTACGGCGCCAGCGCAGCCGGCTGCGCCGACGTGAGCCTGGCGACGGCGGCCGGCTCCATCCGCGACGGCCACAACCCGCGCGCGGACGGCAGCGGGGCAGCCGGCGGCACGAGTGTCAACGTCACCGGCGACACGATCGACCTGCTCGCCGTCGGCGGAGGCATCGGCACCGAGACCGAGGCGGCGACCGGCGTATTCACCGGCGACCTCAAGCTCGACTCCGCCGCAGGGGTGGGATGCCTCAGCACGTTCACCCTGGACTGGCTGAACGCCACACCGGCCCAGCGCGCAGTCACCGCGACCTGTGACATCGCCGCGCAGGCGGACACCGGCATCCACCTCACCGAGCTCGACGGACCCGCGAACGTGGTGCTCGCCCACACGACGCACGGTGACGTGCGCATCACCACCACCGAGACCGCGGTCGAGGGCAACGACATCCTGCTGCTGCACTCAGGCAGCACCCTGGTGCGCGAGAACGCCCCGCAGGTCGTCCCGAACGGGCTCATCGAGGCCGAGAACGGCAACGTGCTGCTGCTGGCGGCCGACGACGTCGTCACCGACCCGAGCGGTCAGATCCTCGCCACAACCGCCGCCGGCGACCCCGGCACCGGCAACACCACAGACCCCAGCCAGCCGACCAGCGCCACCGGCAACATCGACATCCACGGCGACTGGCACCCCGGCGTGACCGACGCCACCGCCCACGAGGGCACCATGATCGTGCTGCGCGGCGAGGTCACCGCGGCGGGGCTGACCCGCGTGTTCGGAAACGGCGACGACGACCACATCACGTTCGACCAGACCCTGCTGGGCGGCCAGACCCGCGCCTACGGTTCCGCTCAGCCCACCGCATTCGGGGGCTTCGCGCCGGTCGGCGACGGCGAAGACACGATCACCGTCTACCTGCTGCCGACCATGCCGCGCGCCGGCACGACGCTGAGCCTGGACGGCCAGGCCGGCACCGACCACTACCTCGTCTACACCCACGGCAGCGCGCACGGCGTCGCCCACTACGTCGTCAACGTGCTCGACAGCGGGCGGGCCGACGACGGCGTCGACACCCTCACCGTGCGCGGTGCCGACAGCACCGCGAACGGCATCGACCCGACCACCGGCCTGCCCTACCCGACCGATGACATCTTCCTGCTGCGCGCCGCGTCGTACCTGCCCGGTGAATCCGCCGCCCGCCCCGACATCTACTGCGGGCTGGCCGGCACCACGTGCGCGAACCGTCCCGCATACGTCGCAGTGCTGCACCCGGCGGCGGTGGCGGGCGTCGACCCGCTGGCCGTGACGCAGACCTCCGGCTATGCAGGGGTCTCCGAGCGGATCACCTACGACAACGCCGTCAACGGCATGTTCTCGGTGCTCGGCCTTGGCGGCAACGACCACTTCGCCGTCGATGACAACGCCGCCATCACGAACCTCGACGGCGGTGCGGGCGCCGACACGTTCCAGATCGGCCAGCTGTTCGGCATGCGCCGCGACGCCGCCTACAGCGGTCTGTCGCCCGCCGACTGGTTCCCGACGATCGCCACGACCCGCGGCTACCTGTCCGAAGGCACCAGCGCACCGCTGATCGCTCAGGGCGGCAGCGGCGACGACGTGTTCACGGTGTACTCCAACCACGCCGCCCTGCGGCTGGAAGGGGATGCCGACAACGACCTCTTCCTCATCCAGGCGTTCGCGCTGGCCCGCACCGACGCGCAGGGCACGCTGATCCTGGGGCCGGTCTTCACCGGCGCCGTCACGATCGACGCCGCGACCGGGACGATCACCCGCAGCGATGGCGGCAGCTTCATCGCCGACGGGTTCGCCCGCGGGCAGACGCTGACGCTGACCGGTGCCGGCACCGGCGACGACCATGACGCGTCGCACGCCGCCGTGATCAGCGCCGTCACCGCCACCACGATCACCCTCGCCGCGGGCCTTACGACGACGGCACCGCTGCAGCACAGCGGCACCTTCACGGTCGCGATCGGCAACGGGCCCATCGCCCGCAGCACCATCATCACCGCCGCAGCCGCGGACGGCACCAGCACGATCACCCGGTCCGGCGGCAGCTTCGTCACCGACGGCTACCTCGTGGGCCAGGCGCTCGCCCTGGTCGGCGCCGGGGCGAACGACAACCTGACCGGGTGCGCTGCCAGCGCAGCGCAGCCGTGCCTGCCGTACGTGATCGCCAAGGTCACCGCGACCACCCTCACCGTGCAGGGCATCCTCGTCGCGGGCACGTTCACGGGCGCCACCGTCGCCACCGTGCTGCCCAGCCCCGTCCTCGGCCTCGGCTTCAGCACTGCTGCGCAGACCGACGTACGTGCCGGCTCCGGCGACGACCAGGTGAAGTACAACGTCAACGCGCCGGTCTCGGTCGACGGCGGCACCGGGTTCAACAAGATGGTGGTGCTAGGCACCGAATTCGCCGACCACATCGTCGTCACCGCCACCGCGATCTACGGCGCCGGCCTGGCCGTCGACTACGGCAACGTGCAGGTCGTCGAGGTCGACGCGCTGCAGGGCGATGACACCATCGACGTGCTCTCCACGGCGCTGGGCGTGGTCACCCGCGTGCTCGGGGGACTGGGCAGCGATGTGATCAACGTCGCCGGCGACGTCGTGGGCGACGTGGTCAGCCGCGACCCCAACGGCACGCACTCCACGATCAACGAACTCGTCAGCTCGAACGACCCCGCCTACCACGACGTCGTGGCCGCCGGCATCCCGGTCTCGGTGGCCCGGCCCACGCAGGGCGCCGTCGTGATCGCCGAGACCGGTGGAGCCACCTCGGTGGGGCGGCTGACCGGCACCGGCGCGATCGGCAGCATCGACTCCTACACCGTCGCCCTGGCCGCAGCACCCACCTCGGACGTCTGGATCACCGTCTCGGCCGGGGTCAGCCCCGACGAAACCCGTCCCGGCGCCGACACCGTCTACCTGTGCACCGGCACGGCCGCCGCCTGCTCGTCGGCCGCCGACTACTTCCGCACCGTGTACGTCGACGGTGTGCCCCAGTACGAGGGCCTGGGCGACCTGGGCGTGGCGAACCGGTCGGTGGTGCTGCACTTCACGACGATGAACTGGATGACCGCGCAGACGGTCTGGGTCGCCGCAGCCAACGACACCACCCCGCAGGGCACCATCAAGGTGGTCCTCGCGCACTCGGTCATCAGCGCCGACCCGGTCTTCGCCGGCACGCTGGTGCGCGACGTGACCGTCACGGTGCGCGACAACCTCGCCGCCGGCATCGACGTCACAGCCCTCGATGGATCCGGCGCCCCCGACAACGACACGACGGTGATCGAAGGAACCACGATCACGCAGCTGACCGACACGTTCTCGCTCGCGCTCTCGCACACCCCGACCGGCACCGTCACCGAGGTCATCACCCCGACCGACGCGCGGCTGATCCTTTCCAGCACCGACTCGCGGTTCGCGCTCGGTGACGTCGTCTCTGGCATCCAGACCTACCTGGTCACCTTCCGCCCGACCGACACCACCCCCGCGGTCGTCATCACGGTGCGCGCCGCCGTCGACTTCCGTCGGACGGATGCCGGCTACACGACGCTGCAGATCAGCACGCTCGCCGCCGGAGCCGGTCGCGACGCCACGTTCGACGGCGTCACCGCGCAGCTGGACGTGATGGTCTACGGCGACAGCGCACCCGGCGTCTACACGGCGCCCACCGGCGGCAGCACCGTCGTCAGCGTCACCGGCGCCGGCACGGCGGGCATCACCGACACCTTCACGGTGCGGCTGCTGTCGGCGCCGACCGCACAGGTGACGGTGGCGCTGGTCACCGACGGCCAGGTGCTGATCGCGACCGACCCCGGGTGCGCGACGAGCCCGCTCGGCCGGGTCTGCCTGGTCTCGATCGGCGGCACGCTGATGCCGGCGGTCACGTTCGACCAGACGAACTGGTGGATGCCGGTCACCGTCACGGTCTCGGCCGACCCGAACTACGTGCTGCCGGCCGGCCGCGCCGACCTGTACACGTTCCCGAAGCAGCCGCATCTGCTGTCGGCCATTCGCGGCCCGCTGCAGATCGACGGCGGCACGGCAGGCGAGCAGCACACCCTGAACAACGCCGTCATCCTGCCCGGCGAGGTCGACACGCCGCCGTTCGGCATCGGACAGCAGCCGTCCGAGGCGCGCCAGGTCGACCTGCTGAACGTGTTCGACGACGGCAGCCGTGCCGACCAGACCGGCGACCTCACCTCGACCGCACTGACCGGCTTCGGCATGGGCCCGGGCGTCACCTTCACGGGCCGCACCTCGTTCGGCGAACCGAGCTCATTCCCCGGCGGCATCTCGTACGGCACGATCACCGTCGACGCGAACGGGAACTTCGTCATGGATGCCTCGAAGACGACGATCGAGGTACTGAATGTCATGCTCGGCCAGGGCAACGACACCCTCATCGTGCACAGCACGATGATCCCCGGACCCGATCAGGCCGCCGACGACCAGTTGCCCACCGGCATCCCGGCCCTGCACGGCGGACTGACCGTGCTGCAGGGCGGCGGCAACGCGCTGCTGCAGGTGACCGGCACCTTCACGTGGGCCACCGGCGCCGCCGGCAGCGCCACCCTGACCCGCACCGACGGCTACTCGTGGCACGACGCCGGGTTCGCGGTCGGCCAGCGGATCACCCTGCCCGGCAGTGCGATCTACGGCGCCTACACGATCACCGGGTTCGCCGGCACCGCCGGCCAGACCCTGCTGCTGCAGGGCGCGCTCGTGGGCGCGCCGGCGGCGGGCACGCTGTCGGGCACCGTCTCGGTCTACGACCCCGCATCGTCGCAGACCGGCTATGTGCGCGTGGGCGGCGACCACATCGTCGTGCTGGACGGACCGGGCGTCGGCGCCGGCTCGCCGGGCCCGAGCTCGCCCCTGGTGATCTACGGCGACACCTCGCAGGACGGCATCTGGTACAGCGGCAGCATCTCGCAGCCGTCGGGTCATGACTTCGGCGCCAAGCCCACGATCGAACCGGTCGGCAACGCCCCGGACTACGTGTTCCCGGTCGCGCAGACCTACACCTACGCCGGCAACGACATGATCGACGCGAGCGCGCTGGATGCCGGCATCGCCGGCAGCGCCCTGCCGTCGGTGGGTGTCACGATCTACGGCGGTGCCGGCGACGACACGATCCTGGGCAGCCAGGCCGGCGACATCCTCGCCGGCGGCTCGGGCAACGACCTGATCCTGGGCCAGCGCGGCCGCGACCTGATCTACGGCGACTCCGGCGTGAACATCGACGTCATCACCCGGGTGCTGACCGTGCCCACCGTCAGCACCAGCGCGCTGCCGGACGCCGACGGACTGCTCGCCGGCCACGACGTGCTGATCGGCGAGGGCATCGGCTCGGCGCCGGCCAGCGCCGCGACGCCGGGAGACGCGAACAGCGAAGACGAGGACGTCATCTTCGGCGACCACGGCGCCGTCGTCCAGGACGTGCAGGATCAGCGCACCTGGGCGCTGGACGAGGCGACCGGCACGTTCGTTCAGACCAGCGGCACCCGGCTGCAGCGCCTGCAGACGACCGCCCTGCTGATGTCGCTGCAGAGCGTGCAGCAGCAGAACGGTGTGAGCGACACGATCGAGGGCGACCTCGGCAACGACCTGCTCCTCGGCGGCGGCGGCGGCGACACCATCTGGGGCAACGCCGGCAACGACCTGGTCTTCGGCGACTTCGGTGCCGTGCTGTGCACCCAGATCGGCACCGCCCCGACCGACCCGACGCAGGCCGACCCCGGCTGCCGCATCGCACCGAGCCTGCTGCCGCTGGACGTGCCGCTGAACGACCACACCTTCAGCTGGACCTCGCTCGACACGCAGGCCGGCGCGAACTGGGGCAACGACCTGATCAACGGCAATGCGGGTGCCGACACCCTGATCGGCGGTGCCGGCAGCGACCGGATCACCGGCGACGCGGGCGACGACGACATCGTCGGCGGCAACACCGGCGACCCGCTCACCACCGGCGGCACGGGCGTCGTCATGGCGAACTCTGTCGTCGCGAACAGTGGCGGCGCCGGCGGCTACAACGGCGGCGTCGACTACAGCGCCGGCCCGGTCGCGTTCGGCGACGTCTTCGACGGCACCGGCGGCACCGACGGCGCACACAGCGTCTGCACCGCCACCTCGTCCTGCCGCTACGGCGACTTCCTCGACGGCGGCGCCGGCAACGACGTCATCGCCGGCGACAACGCCACGATCCTGCGCACCGGATCCGACGCCAGCGCCCGCATGCGCGTGCTGCGCGGCACCGACATCCTGAGCACCGTCGACGGCTCGACGAACATCGCCGGCACCGAGTTCGACGGCGTCAGCCTGCCCTGCCAGTGGATCGACCCGAACGGCCTGACCCCGGCGACATGCACGGACTACGGCTACCAGCGCGACCCGCGCGGCGCACACGTGCGCTACATCCAGCTGCACGACCAGAGCTTCACGCCGGCCTCGGGCACCTTCTCCGACAGCGACATCGCCGGCGGCGCGGGCGACGACGTGCTGTTCGGCCAGCTCGGAGGCGACTGGATCCAGGGCGACGCCACGGTCATCGACGATGAGGGCAGCGTCACGATCGACGTGCAGACCCGCGACACCGTCACCGATCCGCGGGCGTCGGCGGAGGATGCCGCAGGCCCGGGCAGCGACGGCAACGACTACATCGAGGGCAACGGCGGGGCCGACGTGCTCTACGGCGACCTCGGCCAGGACGACCTGGTCGGCGGCAGCTCCGACATGTTCGGTCTGATCACCCGCGACCAGCGCCCCGACGGCGCCGACACGATCTACGGCGGCGCCCACACGCGCACCGGGCTCAACGACCTCGGCGACCTGTCGGCGGCCGGGCACGCGCACGACGCCGACGTGATCATGGCCGACAACGGCGACATCTACCGGCTGGTCGGGGCCTCGGGCAGCCCGACGCGCGACGCGTACGGCCACGTCAAGGCGGCGCTGTCGTTCCTCACCTTCACCTACGACATCTATGGCGGCAGCACCACCGAGAAGATCGTGCCGCGCTCGTACCGCTACCTCGACTACACGATCGGCGACCCCGCCGCCACCGACATCGGCGCCGCCGACCTCGTGCACGGCGAAGCCGGCGGCGACGTGATCCTCGGCGAACTCGGCGACGACGTGCTCGCCGGGGACGGACAGGACGACACCATCATCGGCGGCACCGGCGACGACCGGGTCTACGGCGGCGCCGGCGACGACCGCATCCTCGGCGACGACGGCTACTTCAAGGTCAGCCGCAACGGCCTGACCGAGCCGCTGTGGGATGTCAGCACACCCCACGCCACCGACGTGCTGCTGGCCCTGCCCGGCCCGTACACGCAAGCCACGACGTTCACCGCCGGCGACCTGTTCAACGAGGCGCGGCTGCTCGGCTACGACAGCAACGACCCCACCGCAGGCGGCTACGCCGACATCGTCTACGGCGGGCTCGGCAACGACTGGATCCACGGCGAGGCCGGCGACGACGCCATCTCGGGCGCGGCAGCCCTGCCCTTCTACTACACCGACATCCCGCAGTCCGCACTCCTGACCACATGGGGCGTGAACGCGGCCGACCCGCTGGCCTACAACCCGGCCACGACGAAGTTCGCCGATTACAACGCCGATGACCCGTGGTCGAAGATCTACGACTGCACCGACGGCACCAAGGACATCGGCGTCGACGGCACCTGCGCCTCGGGGCAGAAGGTCGACTTCTTCCTCAGCTTCACACCGTTCGTGCTGGATGCCGCGGGTCACCCGATCCTGGATGCCGCCGGCAACGTCATCAAGAGCGACGACGGCTGCGACATCATCTACGGCGACAACGGCAACGACTGGCTCGTCGGCGGCACCGACAGCAACTGGCTGTTCGGCGGCTTCGGCGACGACCTGCTGCAGTCCGTGCAGAACCTCGAAGCCGACGGCGAGCACAACCGGGTGCCCGAGGACGCGCTGTGGTCGGCACCGACGTTCGCCTACGGCGGTGCGGGTCTGGACGTGCTGATCGCCGGCAGCGGCCGGGCGCGCATGTTCGACTGGACCGGCGAGTTCAACAGCTTCGTCGTGCCGTTCAGCCCCTTCGGCGCCCCCGTCGTCAACCGCAGCCCGAACCCGCACATCCAGGCGTTCATCACGGCGCTGTCGAACGCCGGCGGGCAGGACTCGACGTTCACCCCGAACACGCCGCTGGACGAGACCGCGATGCCGATCCCGGGCGGCTCGTACTTCGACGACCAGCACGGCGGACCGCGCGACCCGCAGCCCGGCAACGTGCCCGGGGTGCAGATCGACTACCGGGGCCTTGTCGACCTCGGCTGCGACTGCAACCCGCTGACCACGATCGGCGTGGCCGGTGCCGTCGACGCGATCGACCCGCCGGCGCCGACCGACGTCGAAGACGCCGACGTGCCGCCGGGACCGACCCTCGCGGTCGGGTCCGCACTCGCCTTGACCTACCTGGTCACCAACCCGTCGACGATCTCGTTCCAGCTCGTATCGATCACCGACGACAATGCGACCTCCGCGGACCCGACCGACGACTTCCACCCCGTCTACGTCTCGGGTGACGCCAACGGCAACGGCCTGATCGATCCCGGCGAAGTGTGGCTGTTCACCGCAGTGGGCGTGGCCGGCGCCCCGCAGTTCGCGCTGGCCGGCGGGCACGAGCACACGGTGACCGCTGTGGGCTTCGACCCGGTCGGTCGCATCCGGGTCACGGCCGCCGACCCGACGAACTACACCGGCACACTGCCGACCGTGCAGATCTTCAAGGACGTCAACGCGGCGGTCCCGCTGCACCCGACCACCACCGAGCAGGCCGACAGCACAGCGACCGCGCCGCACCTGGGCGCCGGCGTCGCGGTGGTGTTCACCTACCGGGTCATCACGAACTCGCAGACCCCGGTCATGGTGGTCGGCGTCATCGACGACAACGGCACGAGCACGAACCTCTCCGACGACTGGTCGCCGCTGCCGGTGCTGACGACGTTCCGCGGCGCGCAGTACAACGTCGGCGACACGAACTTCGACGGGATGCTGGGGGCCGGCGAGGTCTGGCTGTACACGTCTGCCGGGGTCGTCGGCGCCCCGACCGTCGCCGCACAGGGCTGGCACGGCAACATCGGCACCGTCACCGCGACGGATGGCACCGGCGCGACCGACACGGCGACGAACCCGGCCTGGTACTTCGGCGACTCGGGGCTGAGCCTGGTCAAGGCCGTGAACGCGGTCGACCCGCAGCATCCCACCGCCGCCGAGGACGCGAACACCGCCGGCCCGGCCGTCCCCGTCGGCTCCCGCGTGGTCTTCACCTACCTGGTGCACAACTCCAGCGCCGCCGCGATGGTGATCACCGGCCTCGTCGACGACAACGGCACTACCGCAACCAGCGACGACGTGAGGCTCGCGCAGATGACGCCGCTGCTGGGCACCGACGGCATCCACAACATCGGCGACCTCAACGTCAACGGCATCTTCGACTCCGGTGAGACGTGGGTGTACCAGTGGGCGACCACGGCCCTGCTCGGCGGCCCGTTCACCAACACCGCGACGGTGACGGCGACCAGCGGCACCGGGCAGACCGTCACGGCATCCGACATCGCGCAGTACACGGGCCTGGGCGCCCACATCGCGATCCAGACCGCCGTGAACGCGGCCGATCCGCTGCATCCGACCGCGACTGAGGACGCCGACACCGCACCGGGCCGGTACCTGCAGGGCGGCTCATCCGTCGTGTTCACCTACCTCGTCACCAACGACGGCGCCCTCGCCCTGACCGACGTCGTCGTCACCGACGACCACGGCACAGCGAGCACCGCCGACGATTTCACCGCCGTGGCCGTGCGCGATGCGAGCGGCTGCATCGTCGGCGACACCGGTTGCGACGGGGTGCTCGGCGTCGGCGAGACCTGGCTGTTCAGCTCACAGGGCGCGGTCACCCTCACCGCCGTGGTGGGCATGTACCGCGACGGCTCGTCGGTCACGGCCCAGCCCCCGGCCGGCCCGGCTCCGACCGCGACGGACCCCACCTATTACACCGGCAGCCCGGCCGGCGGCATCCGCATCGTCAAGGCCGTCAACGCGGCACAGCCCGGTGCGCCGACCTCTGCTGAGGACGCGAACGACCCGGCGCACCCGTACTACGTCGCCGTCGGCAGCGCGGTCGTGTTCACCTACCTCGTGAGCAGCCCGAACCGGGTCTCGTTCGCCGGCGGCGCGCTGCGGATCATCGATGACAACGGCACCCCTGACGACGCCTCCGACGACTTCACGCCGGTCGGCGTGATGGTCACCGCCAAGGTCAAGGGCGTCGCCGGCTCGTACAACATCGGCGACACAAACTACAACGGCATCCTGGACGGCACCGAGGTGTGGCAGTTCACCTCCGCCGGCGTGATCGGCGGCCTCGCGCGCGCCGGCCTGCACGGAAACGTCGGCACCGTCGTCGCCGTCGTCAGCGGCGTGACGTACGCGGCGACCGACCCGGCCTGGTACCTGGGCATCGCACCACAGGTGCACATCGTCAAGGCCACCAATGCTGTCGACCCGCTGGATCCCACCGTCCGCGAAGACGGCAACGACACCGCGCACCAGCTGATCCTGCCGATCGGCACGGCCCTGGTCTGGACGTACCTGGTCACCAACCCCGGCACCGTCGCCGTGAGCATCGTGTCGATCGTCGACGACCGCGGCACCGCGAGCACGGCCGACGACTTCAGCCCGCGGCTCGTGTCGGGCGACACCAACGGCAACGACCTGCTCGACCCCGGCGAGGTCTGGCTGTACACGTCGGCCGGCGTGGTCACCGCCACGGTGGTGGCCGGGCAGTACTCCAACACCGGCACCGTCACCGCGGCCGAGCCGCGCACCGGGGCACGGGTGAGCGATAGCGACATCAGCGACCACTTCGGCGCCACCAGCTCGATCACGATCCGCAAGGCCGTGAACGCCGTCGACCCGTGGCACCCGACCGTGCGCGAGGACGCGAACACGACCGGCCCGGTGCTCGCGGTCGGCTCGACCGTCACCTGGACGTACCTCGTGACCAACACCGGCACCACGGTGCTCGACATGATCGGGCTGACCGATGACGGCGGCACGGCCGACGGCAGCGGCGCGTTCGCCGTCGAGCAGCTGTGCCAGACCACGATCCCAGGCGGCGGCGACATCAACGGCAACGGAATGCTGGACCCCGGCGAGACCTGGTGCTTCTTCGCGACCGGACCCGTCACCTCCGGCGACTACCGCAACACCGCCACTGTGACCGGCAGCGTCGTCGGCCAGGCCGACCAGACCGTCACGGCGCACGATGTCGCCACTTACACCGGCACTGTCCCCGGCATCCTGGTGCGCAAGTACCTCGGCGGCGTGGCGGCCGGCTCCGCCGACGCCGCCGTGCTGCTGGCCGCCGGGCGGCAGGCCACCTTCACGTACGAGGTGTCGGCGACGACCGGGGTCGCGCTGGCGGACATCACGATCGTCGACGACAACGGCACGCCGGACGACCCCAGCGACGACATCACGCCGACCTACGTCTCGGGCGACACCGACGGCGACAGCGTGCTCGACCCGGGTGAGCTGTGGCTGTTCAGCGCCCCGCACCTGGTGCCGGCAGGCGCCTACAACAATGTGGTGCGGGTCAGCGGCGCGACCTCCGGTGCGTCACCGGCGGTCACGGTGTGGAGCGCCGACATCAATTACTCGTTCGGTGTCGTGGCGTCGGTCACCGTCGGCAAGGCAGTGAACGCCCTCGACCCGTGGCATCCCACCACGATCGAAGACGCGAACACCCAGCCGGCCAAGGAGCTGCTGGTGGGCACCACCGCAGTGTGGACGTATCTGGTCACCAACACCGGCAACTTCGCGGTCACGTTCACCAGCCTGTGGGACGACAACGGCACCCCCGCCACCTCCGACGACTTCGCACCGGCGCAGGTGCTGGCCGTGGGCACGTCGTACAACGCGGGCGACGTCAACCAGAACGGGCTCATCGACGTCGGCGAGACCTGGCTGTTCCGGGCGACCACGATCGTCGGCGCCGGCGCCTACCGCAACACCGCGGCGGCCGTGGTCACCGAGTCGGTGACGCATCAGGGGGCTTCCGGCAGCGACGTCGCCGGCTACTACGGCAACGGCTTCGGCGAGGGCCTGACGCCCGGATACTGGAAGAACCACACGGCGCTGTGGCCGGCCCAGTCTGACGGGGTGTTCGTGTACACGCCCGACCAGCTGCTCACCACGGTGTTCACGAACGTTCCGGCCGAGCTGTCCGGTCAGACGCTGCTCGACGCCCTCGGCGCCGGCGGCGGCGGCGCGATCGCGCTGCTGCGGGCGGCGGTGGCGGGCTTGCTGGCCACGACGTGTCAGTACATCTCGTACCCGCAGAGCGCCGCCTGGCTGATCGCGGCGGTCGACGCGGCGCTGGCCTCGGGCGACGACGCTCAGATCTCGAGCCTCGAGAGCGTGCTCGACGGCTGGAACAACTACGAGGCCGATCTGACGCCGCCGACCGTGCCGGCGGGCACGACGGATGCGGCACCGAGCGCCGTGGTCGTGGAGGCGGATGCGACGGTTGCCGCCATCAACGCCGCCGGGGCCGCCGACACGACGACGCCGTCGACGCTCGCACAGACATCCACTCTCCCCGGCGCAGCGGGCCCGCTGCCGCTGATCGGCCTGGTTTCGTTCACGGCGCTGACGGACTCGACCGCGGCGGTGCTGGACTCCGCGCCCCTGCCTGCGCCGCAGTCCGCCGCACCGGTAGACTCCTACGCCGTACCGCCGGAGACATCCACCGCGAGCACCCTGTCCCGTCGTCGCCGCCGCTGAGCCGCGCCGGCCGGTGGGTCCGTGCGCGATCTGGGTCCGCGCGCCCGTTTCTGACACCCGCGCCCGTTCTTTTCATACGCGGTTGTCGGAAACGGGCGCGCGAGGGCGCGTGGCCGGCGCGTGGCCGGTGCACGGCGCGCGCCAGCCACCGGCCGACACGCGGAACGCGGCCGAACCGCGCGGGTAGGCTGTCAGGGTGAGCATGGACATCGAGCTAGGCCGCGCCAAGCGCGCCCGTCGGGCCTTTACGTTCGACGACATCGCGGTGGTGCCCTCGCGGCGCACCCGCAACCCCGAAGACGTCTCGACGGCCTGGTCGATCGACGCATTCACCTTCGACATCCCGGTGCTGGGCGCGCCGATGGATTCGGTGGTCAGCCCGCAGACCGCCATCGCGCTCGGCAAGCTCGGGGGCCTGGGCGTCCTCGACCTCGAGGGCCTGTGGACGCGCTACGACGACCCCGAGCCGCTGCTCGTGGAGATCGCCACGCTCAGCGACGCCGATGCGACCGCGCGCATGCAGCAGCTCTACACCGAGCCGATCAAACCCGCCCTGGTGCGCGACCGGCTCGCCGAGATCCGCGACGCCGACGTCATCGTCGCAGGGTCGCTCACTCCGCAGCGCACCCAGGAGCTCTACGAGACGGTCGTCGCCGCCGGCGTCGACCTGTTCGTCATCCGCGGCACCACGGTCTCGGCCGAGCACGTCTCCTCGGTGGCCGAGCCGCTGAACCTGAAGAAGTTCATCTACGACCTCGATGTGCCCGTCATCGTCGGCGGCGCCGCCACCTACACCGCCGCGCTGCACCTGATGCGCACCGGTGCCGCCGGCGTGCTGGTCGGATTCGGCGGGGGAGCGGCATCCACCACTCGCGCCACCCTCGGCATCCACGCGCCGATGGCCACCGCCGTGGCCGACGTCGCCGGTGCCCGCCGCGACTACATGGACGAGTCCGGTGGCCGCTACGTGCACGTGATCGCGGACGGCGGCGTGGGCACGTCGGGCGACATCGTGAAGGCGCTGGCGATGGGCGCGGATGCGGTCATGCTCGGCGTCGCACTGGCCCGCGCGACGGACGCCCCGGGTCGCGGCTTCCACTGGGGCCCCGAGGCGCACCACGCCGAACTGCCGCGCGGCCGCCGGGTGCACGTCGAGCAGGTCGGACCGCTGGAGCAGATCCTGTACGGCCCCGCCACGATCGCCGACGGCACCGCCAACCTGGTCGGAGCACTGCGCAAGTCGATGGCCACCACCGGGTACTCCGACCTCAAGGAGTTCCAGCGGGTCGAGGTCGTCGTCGCGCCCTACGGCGTGGAATGAGCACGTCGATTCCGCAGCAGCACGCGCCGGACGAGCCGGATGTCTTTCCGCCGACGCTGCGCGAGGTGCTGCTGCGCCCGCGCTGGATCGCCCTGCTCGCGCTGTGCCTGGTCGTGGCCGGCGTGTTCGCCTGGCTGGGCCAATGGCAGCTCGGCCGTGCCCTGGACACGGTTCCGTTCGAACCCGGTCAGAGCGAACAGGTCGTGCCCATCGACCAGGTGCTGCAGCCCAGCACCTACCTGAACGCCCCGGTCGAGGGTCAGCAGGTCACCGTCACCGGCCACTTCGTCGCCGGTGACTACCTGGTCGTCTCACGCCGGATGAACGGCGACGTGCAGGGCTTCTGGGTCACCGGTCAGCTGCGCACCGACGCCGCCGCTCCGACATCGCTGGCGGTCGCGCTCGGCTGGGCGCCGACCGTCGGACAGGCGCGCGCTGCGGCAGCCGACCTGAACCGGGCCGCCGTGACGCCGGTGACCGTCACCGGCCGGCTGATCAGCGATGAGGGCCCGATCGTGCCGCCGCGCGATGACCCGATGGCGATCCTGTCGATGTCGCCCGCGTCGCTGCTGAGCCGCTGGCACGACATCGCCGGGCTGGATGTCTACCGCGCCTATGTCGTCTCGAACACCCCGGTGGCGGGCCTGGTGCAGATCGTGTCGCGGCCGCCGCAGGCGGGCAGCCAGGTCAATTGGCTGAACCTGTTCTACGCCGCCGAATGGGCCGTCTTCGCGGGCTTCGCGTTCTACCTCTGGTACCGACTGGCCAAGGATGCCTGGGAGAAAGAGGTCGAGGAGATCCTGGAGCCTGATCCCGGGGCTCCCGGCGAGGACGCAGAGCACCGCAGGTAGGATGGCACCATGCCCCTCGCCCCGAAACTGGCCACTTT
This sequence comes from Microbacterium kribbense, assembly GCF_039537285.1. NCBI lineage: Bacteria > Bacillati > Actinomycetota > Actinomycetes > Micrococcales > Microbacteriaceae > Microbacterium > Microbacterium kribbense. Next base: position 151,757 of record NZ_BAABAF010000005.1, read on the forward strand.
TCCTGCCATCCGCGGCGCTCTGAAGCTCTACCAGATCGCGTCGGTGATCACCGGCACCTTCCTGCTGCTGCTGGTGGCCGAGATGGTGATGAAGTACGGCTTCCACCAGGAGCTGTTCGTCGGCGGATCGGGCGGCGCCATCTACCTGTCGCCGGTGATCAACGGGCCGCATGGTGAGGAATCCACCGGCAACGGCCTGAACATCAACATGACGATCCTGATCGTGCACGGCTGGTTCTACGTCGTGTACCTGTTCACGTGCTTCCGGGTGTGGAGCATGATGCGCTGGCAGTTCCTGCGCTTCATCATGCTCGCCGCCGGTGGCGTGGTGCCGTTCCTGTCCTTCATCATGGAGATGATCGTCGCCCGCGACGTCAAGCGGTATCTCGCCGAACGCGAAGCGGCGGCGGTTCCGGCATCCGATATCAGCCCCGCCCCCGAAGGAGCCCGGTGACCGAACCGACTGCGCAGCGCCCCGTCCTTGTCGTCGACTTCGGTGCGCAATATGCGCAGCTGATCGCGCGACGCGTGCGCGAGGCGGGCGTGTACAGCGAGATCGTGCCGCACACGGCCACCGCCGCCGACATCGCTGCGAAGAACCCGGTCGCCCTGATCCTCTCGGGCGGCCCGTCGTCGGTGTACGAAGCCGGCGCTCCGCAGCTGGATCCCGCGGTCTTCGAGCTCGGCGTGCCCACGCTCGGCATCTGCTACGGCTTCCAGGTGATGGCGAAGGCACTCGGCGGCGAGGTCGCCAACACCGGGCTGCGCGAGTACGGCGCGACCGCGGCCATGATCGCCGGTGACGGCGGCGTGCTGCTGGGCGGCCAGCCGGCCGCGCAGAACGTCTGGATGAGCCACGGCGACCAGGTCTCGCAGGCGCCGGCCGGTTTCGAGGTGCTGGCCAAGACGCCCGCCACCCCGGTGGCGGCCTTCGGCGACGCGCAGCGCTGCTTCTACGGCGTGCAGTGGCACCCCGAGGTGCGGCACACCGACCATGGCCAAGAGGTCATCGAGAACTTCCTGCACAAGGCCGCCGGCCTTGACGCGTCGTGGAACAGCGACAGCGTGATCGCCGAGCAGGTCGAGCGCATCCGCGCACAGGTGGGGGATGCCCGGGTCATCTCGGCGCTGTCCGGCGGCGTCGACTCGGCGGTGTCGACCGCACTCGTGCACAAGGCCATCGGCGACCAACTCACCGCCGTGTTCGTCGACCACGGCCTGCTGCGCGCGGGCGAGCGCGAGCAGGTCGAGCAGGACTATGTCGCCTCGACCGGAGTGCGGCTGATCACGGTGGATGCCGCGGACACCTTCCTCGGCCACCTCGAGGGCGTCACCGACCCCGAGGCCAAGCGCAAGATCATCGGCCGCGAGTTCATCCGCGCGTTCGAGAAGGTGCAGCGCGAGCTGGTCGCCGAGGCCGCGGCCTCCGGCGACGCGCCGATCAAGTTCCTGGTGCAGGGCACGCTGTACCCCGACGTGGTCGAGTCCGGTGGCGGCGCCGGCACCGCCAACATCAAGAGCCACCACAACGTCGGCGGACTGCCCGACGACCTCGACTTCGCGCTCATCGAGCCGCTGCGCACACTGTTCAAGGACGAGGTGCGGGCGATCGGGCGCGAGCTCGGGATCCCCGAGGCCATCGTCGGCCGGCAGCCGTTCCCGGGGCCGGGTCTGGGCATCCGGATCATCGGCGAGGTCACCCGCGACCGGCTCGAGATCCTGCGCGCGGCCGATGCCATCGCGCGCGCCGAGCTGACCGCGGCGGGTCTGGACGGCGAGATCTGGCAGTGCCCGGTGGTGCTGCTGGCGGATGTGCATTCGGTCGGCGTGCAGGGCGATCACCGCACCTACGGGCACCCGATCGTACTGCGGCCGGTCTCGAGCGAAGACGCGATGACGGCGGACTGGACCCGGCTGCCCTACGATGTGCTCTCGAAGATCTCGAACCGAATCACCAACGAGGTGCGCGATGTCAACCGGGTCGTGCTGGATGTGACCAGCAAGCCGCCGGGGACGATCGAGTGGGAGTAGCGGCGCGCGCGGCGGCCTGAGGTCGAGGATCATGGAAGCGTGGCATCCATGAACACGATCAGCGTCACCTTCCCCGACGCGCACTACGTCGTCCTGTCGAGCCGGCTGATCCCCGACACCGACGGCGGGTACACGCTGGCCACGCTCGCGCGGGCACGGCAGATGGCGGCATCCGGCGTGCACGGCGGAGGCGGCCCGCTGCTGCTGACCGTCGACCCGGGCACCCCGGCCGACCATGCCCGGCACCGCGCCGAGTTCGCGGCCCGCGATCTGGTCGTCGACCCGAACCGGATGCGCAACCTGTTCGACGAGGCATCCGACCCCGCCGGCGGGGCGGCCCGGTGGCTGAGGGACGGCGCGCACGCCGGCGCCGCGGACCCCGCGATCGCGTACCGTACCGTCACCGGCACGAAGGGGGAGCCGGTGGTGGGGCTGCCGGTGCTGCCCGGCGACCCGGACTGGCACATCAGCACCGCCGCGGTGCTCGTCTACGCGGCGGGCGGCGCGATTGCGGGAGTGCTCGACGGATTCGGCGCGCTGTACCGCGCCTGGCTCGACCACGTCGTGCGCGGGCTGCGCGTCGCCGACGACCGGGCCGTCGTGGTGCTGTGCGAGTCACGCCAGCTCGGCGAGCTGCTGGCCGGGTGGGACGACCCGGCGGTGCGGCTGATCCACGCGATCCACACGATCCACCTCGAGCCGCCGTACCGGCCCGACGCACCGGTGAACGCGCTTTGGTCGCGCTGGTTCGATCTCGCCGAGCGGTTCGACGCGGTGCTGTGGCTGACCGCCGCGCAGCGCGCCGATGCGCGCGAGCGCTTCGATCTGGCCGGCGTGCACGTCGTGGTGCCGCACGGCGTGCCGGCTGCGGCATCCGTCGTCCCGCCCGCCCGCCGCGATGCGGGCCGCGTCGTCATGCTCAACCGGCTGGCGGCGGGCAAGCGCATCGACCACGCGATCCGCGCGTTCGCCGGGGTCGTCGCGGCGGTGCCCGGCGCGCACCTGGACGTCTTCGGCGAAGGCGGGCAGCGCGGCGCGCTGCAGGACCTGATCGACGAGTGGGGCCTGGGCGCGCACGTCGTGCTGCGCGGCGGCACGACCGAGGCGGAGCGGGTGCTCGACGAGGCATCCGCGCTGCTGTTCACCTCGGCGTTCGAAGGTCAGGGACTTGCCGTGATCGAGGCGCTCGCGCACGGCTGCCCGGTCGTCTCGTACGACGTGCGGTACGGTCCGCGCGAGGCACTCGCCGATGGCGGCGGCATCCTGGTGCCCGACGGCGACGTGGCGGGGCTGACCGACGCGCTGGTGCGGGTGCTCGGCGACGTCGACCTGCGGGTGCGGCTCTCGCAGGAAGCCGTGCAGGCCGCGCGTCGCGTCGACCCCGAGAACGTGATGGCCGCCCTCGCCGGCGCCGTGCGCGACGTGCTGGCGGTGCCGTCCCGCCGGGTCTGAGCAGGCTGGCGTCGCACCGGCGGCGTGACCGAGTGCACGACCGCCGACGGGCTGAGGAAGGCGGGGTGCGCGGCCGGGTCTGAGCCGTGCTGCGTCAGCACGGCGCGGTCATATCGCGGGACTCCGGGGACGGCTGGCCGGGTAGGGCGCCCGGACGCGCCGGGCGTCCTACCGGGCCCACGGATCGTAGTCGGCCAGCAGCGGCCCCTGCACCGGACGATCCGGTGCGGGCACGTGCTGCAGGTTGATCCGCACCCGGTACCACTGCGAGCTCGAGCCGCGCATGCCGTCGACGAGCACATCGGCCGGGTGCAGCAGGGCGGCTATGTCGACGTGGGCGGCCTTCCAGCGCGCGAGTGCGGCTTCGGCCTCCGGCTTGGTCTCGGTGCGGGCGATCTCGATGAGCGGCATCGTGGAAGCGCGCCGACCGGCCTGACTCGTCCCTCGGGGCGGCTTGTCGGCGGGTCCGAGCTCCTCGGCGAGGCGCAGCAGGCCCGCGAGCGAGCCGGCGGCTGCGTCGATCCCGGCGTGCGGATCGCCCTGATCGGCGAAGCGATCCGGCACCGTGAGCACCGTGAACTCCTCGGGGCGCCGCCTGCGCAGCTCGTCCCACCCCAGCGGTGTCGACACGCGGGCGTCCGGCAGCGGGCGCACCGAATACGCGGATGCCACGGTGCGGTCCTTCGCGTTCTGGTTGAAGTCGACGAACACGCTCTCGCCGCGCTCTTCCTTCCACCAGCGCGCCGTCGCGAGCCCGGGCGCCCGCGACTCGACCTCGCGCGCGAGCGACTCGGCCGCGAGCCGCACCTGGCGGAAGTCCCATTCCGGCCGGATCCGGGCGAGGATGTGGATGCCGCGCGACCCGCTCGTCTTCGGCCAACCGACGAGTCCGTGCTCCTCGAGCACGTCGCGCACGACGAAGGCGACGTCGACGATCTGGTTCCAGTCCACCCCGGGCATCGGGTCCAGGTCGACGCGCAGCTCGTCGGGATGGTCGAGGTCCTCCGCACGCACGGCGTGCGGATTCAGGTCGAGGCATCCGAGGTTCACGACCCAGGCCAGGCCCGCGGCATCCCGGATCACCGCCTCTTCGGCCGACGTGCCCGACGCATACCGCAGTGTGGCGGTGTCGATGTAATCGGGGTGGTTCTCGGGGACGCGCTTCTGGAAGAACGGCTCGGCGTCGATGCCCTTGACGAAGCGCTTGAGCACCAGGGGACGCCCGCCGGCGCCGCGCAGCGCCGGCTCGGCGACGGCGAGGTAGTAGCTGACGAGGTCGAGCTTGGTGAGTCCGGGCTGGGGGAAGATGACCTTGTCGGGGTGCGAGACGCGCACGTCCTGCCCCTCGACGTCGAGATGCGCCTCGGCCGCGCCCTTCTTGCCCGGGCTGCTCATGTCCGCCACGCTAGCGGCTGGGGGATGCTGCGGCCAGCCCCTATGCCGCGTTGCGGACCGTGCCGGTCGGCGCTGCGGGGAGCAGGTCGGCGGCGACGGCAGCGGCCAGGTCGAGGAGCGTCAGCTCGAGGGCCCCGGCGACCGCCGCGAGCATCTCGCTGGAGGGCTCTTTCAGTCCGCGTTCCATCTCGGACAGGTACTGGGGCGAGACGCCCGACTGACGCGCCGTGTCGGCGAGGCGCTCGCCGCGATCATGGCGGGTGCGGCGCAGCACGTCGCCCACGGCTTCGCGCCACAGCGGCTCGAGCTGCGGCTGGGGCTGCGGGGTCGGATGCAGCGGGATGATCTCTGCCATGCGCCTACGATATCGCGGCGAACACGACGAAGGGGACCGCCCATACCAGCGATCCCCTTCGTGTCAGGCGGATGTCAGTTGCGCGCGATGGCGATCATGCGCAGGATCTCGACGTAGAGCCAGACCACGGTCACCATGATGCCGAAGCCGCCGAGCCAGCCGTACTTGCGCGGGGCGCGGTTGCGCACGCCCTGCTGGATGAAGTCGAAGTCCTGCACCAGCGAGTAGGCCGCCATGATCACCACGAACACGCCGATGATCAGGCCCAGCGGGATGCCGGCGATCTTCATGCTGCTGAGCATTCCGAACGCGCCGGCCGATCCGTCCGGGAAGGCGCCGAACATCATCATGACGACGTTGATCAGCGAGAAGACCAGGTAGCCGATCATCGCGATCATCCAGATCTTGGTCGCCCGCTTGGTGGCGCGGATCTTGCCGCTGGCGAACAGCGCCAGTGTCACGCCGACCACCGAGAGAGTGCCCAGCGTGGCCTGCAGCACGATGCCCGGCCACATCGACTCGAAGAACATCGAGATGCCGCCGACGAACAGGCCCTCGAACGCGGCATAGGCGAAGATCAGCGGCGGACGCACGGTCTTCGAGAACGAGATGATCATCGCCAGCACGAAGCCGCCGACCAGGCCGATGATCCACGGCAGCATGCTCGGCGCCGAGGTGGCGGTCATCGACGAGGCCGACCACACCCAGCCGATGACGGCGGTGACGACCAGGACGGCGAACAGGCCGAGGGTCTTCAGGACGGTGTCTTCGACCGTCATCCGGTCGGTGTCCAGTGCGCCGGCGGCCGGGGCGGCGAATTGCCCCTCGAGGTGCGCGTTCACCGATGCGGCGGCGGCCTGCTGGGTGGCGGCGGCGCCCGGCCCGCCGATCTGTGCGGCCTGCGGGCCGCCCGGGTAAGATTTGACGGCGCTCTGATCGCGGAACGCCGGGTTGTTGAAGGCGGGGTTTGCCGACGGCATGCTCGCACACTCCAGAAGAATCTGTGTCACAGCACTCTGCTGTGCCTCCACGATACCCGGGCGCACCCGCTCATGGGCACCCGCTGCACTGTGATTCCGCTATGAGCACACGGGGAATCCGGCTCGTGGCGCGTAGCGTGGGGCCCGTGCCGCACCCTCGTCCGCTCGTGATCGGCCACCGCGGTGCGCCCGGGTATCGTCCCGAGCACACTCGCAGCTCGTACGAGCTCGCGCTCGCGCAGGGGGTGGATGCCGTGGAGCCTGACATCGTGGTCAGCAGCGACGGCGTGCTGGTGGTGCGGCACGAGAACGAGATCTCGGGCACGACGGACGTCGCCACCCGCGCCGCGTTCGCGGGCCGCCGCACCACCAAGACCGTGGACGGGAACGCGGTCACCGGCTGGTTCGCCGAGGATTTCGCCTGGGACGAGCTGGCAACGCTCCGCGCCCGCGAGCGGCTGCCGCGGCTGCGGCCCGTCAGCGCGACCTTCGACGGCACGGAGCCGATGCTTCGGCTGCGCGACGTGCTCGACCTGGTGCGCACGGCATCCGTCGCCGGGCAGCGCGAGATCGGCGCGGTCGTGGAGATCAAGCACGCCACCTTCTTCGCCGCGCGCGGTTGGGATGTGGCCGCGATGCTGGCCGACGAGCTGCATGCATCCGGCTGGGCCGACGGGCGGATGCCGCTGGTGGTCGAATCGTTCGAGCAGACCGTCCTGGCCCGGGTCCGCGCGCGTGGGATCATCGCGCAGTACGTGTATCTGCTGGAGGCGTCCGGCCGTCCGTTCGACCTGGTCGCCGCGCAGGGCCGGGCCGCGCCGACCTACGCGCACATCGCGACCCCCGCGGGGCTGGACGGACTCGCCGGGTCGGTGGACGGCATCAGCGTCGCCAAGAGGATGATCCTCGCGGCCGACCGGAACGGCCGTACGGCGGGCCCGTCGTCGCTGGTCGGCGACGCACACGCGCGCGGACTGCGGGTGTTCACCTGGACATGCCGACCGGAGAATACGTTCCTGATCCCGCGCTTCCGCGGCCCCGGCGGCAAGGCCGCATTCGGCGACTATGCGGGGGAGTGGCGCGTGCTCGCGCAGGCCGGGGTGGACGGTGTCTTCGTCGACCATGCCGATCTCGGCATCCGGGTCTTCCGCGACGCCTGATCGGGTGCCCGCCTCCGTTGATTTTCCGCAGATCCCGGACCGTCGATCCTGGCGATGATGCTGCCCGACCCGAAGCTGACCCGGGCCTTCGACGTGCTGCTGAGCGCCGGCGAGCCCGCGTTCGACACGGCATCCACCGTCGTCGCGCACCAGGAGATCTCGCACGGACCCGACGCGTCGCGTATCGTGCTGCCTGTGTGGACCGCAGAAGGGCAGCGCGCATGACTCAGAATCCGCCGGTGCCGGCGCTCGAACCCGTCTTCGAGGTCGTCGCCGATCTCGGCCCCCTCGAAGACCACGGCATGACGCGGGCCGGTCATCGCCGCATCATCCCCGTCATCGGGGGCCGCGTCACCGGCATGTTCGAGGGCGAGATCCTGCCCGGCGGCGCGGACTGGCAGGTCGTGCGCGCCGACGGCTCGATCGAGATCGACGGGCGCTACAGCGCGCGGGGCACGGACGGTTCGCTGCTGTACGTGCGCGCCGTCGGGGTGCGCAGCGGCGACCCCGAGGTGCTCGAGGCGCTGCTGCGCGGCGTGGATGTCGACCCCGCCGACTACTACTTCCGTGCGGTCGTCACCCTGGAGTCGGCCGCCCACCCGGAGTTCGAGCGTTCGCTGTACATCGCGTCGTACATCCGCGAGGCCAACCGGGTGCGCTACGTCGCCTACCGGGTGACCTGAGGCCGGATCCGGCGGGGTGCCGACGCGACGGCGGTTGTGAGCGCGGGACCATGGGAGTGCCACGGTCAGCCGGTGGGATCGTGGCCGGATGCGTGCGGGGTGGTGCCACTTCCCGCGGGTCCCTCGTCATCGTTATCCGTCGAGAATGCGCAAACTGCGCCGCACGACGGCGGGGTGCGCATTTTGTGCGTTCTCGACGCGATTCGGACGCGTGCCTCGGACCGAAGTCGGGCATCGACGCGACGGCGGGAGTCGAACCCACTGCACGACCGGTTATGAGCCGGCGCCCGGGCCACCCGGATCGTCGCGGTGATTCCACGCTAGGCGAGGCGGCCGACATCGGCGCCGTCGGTGAACGCACGTGACCGGGCATGACGATGGATGACGCCGGATGACCGGCGATGACGCCGGATGACCGGCGATGACATCCTGAACCGCGTTTTGCGACGGCTGGTTCGGCCACGCCCGGGGTCCGCGCGCATCCCCTGTCGGCTTGCGCGCTACGGCCTCGTGCTCGGCCGCAGCGCACCCGGGCACAGCACCGGCGTGTCGGAGCGACCGAACCGATAGTCGTACTGCACACCGGCGACGGCGACGACGATCCGCATCCCGGGCACGGTCTCCTGCGTGTACGACATGCCGGGCTGCGGGCAGCCGAGCGCGCCGCTGTTCCAGGTCACGGCAACCGATGACACCAGGGTCGGAGTTCCCGCGACACCGCGGGCCGACAGGTCTTGTGCGATAGCGTTCCAGCGGGCCTGCGGCACATCGACGGGGCTGCCGCTCGGAGTCAGCGGCGCGGGGGACATGCTCGCGGCCGGTGGGTGCGCCTGGTCGGATGCCGGGCCCGAGGGCGCCGTCGTCGCGGTCCCCGCACAGCCGGTGAGCGCCAGCAGCAGAAGCCCCGCGGCGACCGCGGCGATGCGTGCGGGCATCCTGCTCCTCTGCCTCCGTGCCGGCCGTGCGACGGTGTCCGTGCCGGATATCCGACACGATAGCCGCGGGGTCTGGATCACGGCTGGGTGAATCGGTAAAATTCCGCCTGCTCCGGCCCCTAAAATCAAGTCATGGCGATGGCGGAGCGGCGGGGCATCATCGCCGTCGGGCTGTCCGTGCTGCTGCTGGCACTCGGTGTCGGCGCCTCCATGCTTCTCGCCCAGGCCATCAACACGCACGCGCTGCCGAGCCCGGCCCAGCCCGGCGAGCCGGTGATCACCGCCGCCGACATGCAGCTGGCATGGCTCGCGCGGGTCCTGCTGGTGCTGTCGGTGGCGTGGGTGCTGATCGGCATCCTGTCCGCCCGCACGAGCCTGGTGCGCCGCCCCGGTGCGGCCGCCGCGCGTGCCACCTGGCTGGCCGCGACGCGGCCGTGGCGCGCCCGCGAGTCCACGCTCGGCATGCTGACCCTCGACCGCTGGCTGCTGTTCCTGGTGCCGGTCGCGCTGCTGATCGCCACGCGGGCCGTGCAGAGCTCGTTCGTCGGCTGGATACGGCTGCTGGCGGTGATCGGCGCCTGGACGGTGTTCGCCCTGGCGCTGCGCATCGTCGTGCGCCGGCGCTCGCCGTGGCCGGTGATGGCCGCCGTCGGCGGCGTGATCGTGCTGCGCTGCGTGCTGACCCTGATCGCCCTGTCGCCGGCTGGGCCGGGCGGCTACTGGTACGCGTTCTGGGAGCTGCGGGTCGCGCGCGGTGCCTACCTGACGGTCGCCTTCGCCGTGTTCTGCTGGCTGTTCTTGTGCGCGGCATGGTCACTGTTCGCCCAGCTCGGCCCGCGTCGCGCGGTCGGTGCGACGCTGTGCGCGATCGGCGCGGGCATCGCGGTGCCGGCGGCCTATATCGGCGCGGTCGGGCTGGAACGCGCCCTGACGGTCTGGGATGACCGCAGCGGGCTGATGCCGTGGGGGCTCGCGCGGATCCTGAGCATCACGCTGCGGCTGCGCATCCCCGATGACGCGGTCTGGTGGGCCGCCGGCATCGGACTGGTGATCCTGCTGGCCGGGGCATCCCTGGCGGTGCGGTGGGCGGCACTGCGGCAGCTGACGGCGCGTGTCGGCAGCGACGCCTAGACTCGAAGGGCCATGACCGATGCTCCCGCACCCCTGATCGTCGGTGGGGCTTCCGGCCCCCACGGTGACGGCCGACCCGACGAAGACCTGCTCGCGGGCTTGAACCCGCCGCAGCGTGAAGCCGTCGTCTATCGCGGCCAGGCGCTGCTGATCGTCGCGGGTGCCGGTTCGGGCAAGACCCGGGTGCTCACGCACCGGATCGCCTCGCTGCTGCGCGGCCGTGAGGCGTGGCCCAGCCAGATCCTGGCCATCACGTTCACGAACAAGGCTGCCGGCGAGATGCGCGAGCGCGTCGGGCAGCTGGTCGGCCAGCATGCGCAGGGCATGTGGATCTCGACGTTCCACTCCGCGTGCGTGCGCATCCTGCGTCGCGAGGCCGAGCAGTTCGGGTTCACGAAGTCGTTCACCATCTACGATTCCGGCGATTCGCGTGCACTGCTCAAACGGCTGGTGAAGGACCATGAGGCGGATGCCTTCGGCCTGACGCCGGGCGCCGTGCAGAGTCGCATCTCGAAGTTGAAGAACGAGCTGTCCGATGCCGAGGGGTATGCCCGGCAGGCCAACATGTCCGACCCCGCCGAGCGCAAGTTCGTCGAGGTGTTCGGCGACTATCAGCGTGCGCTGCGCAAGGCCAACGCGTTCGATTTCGACGACCTGATCGGGCAGACGGTGTATCTGTTCCGGGCGTTCCCGCACATCGCCGACGTGTACCGACGCCGGTTCCGGCACATCCTCGTCGACGAGTATCAAGACACCAACCACGCGCAGTATGCGCTCATCCGCGAACTGACCCGGCCGATTGTCGGCAAGGCCGCCGAACCATATGCCGCGGGCGGCATGATGATCTTCGAACCCGAGCAGGCACCCGAACTGCCCGGCGCCTCCCTCACCGTCGTCGGCGACTCCGACCAGTCGATCTACGCGTTCCGCGGTGCGGACATCCGCAACATCACCGAGTTCGAGCGCGACTACCCGGGGGCGAAGGTGGTGCTGCTCGAGCAGAACTACCGGTCGACGCAGAACATCCTCTCCGCCGCCAACGCCGTGATCGGGCACAATTTCGACCGCAAGGACAAGCGGCTGTGGACCGACGTCGGCGCGGGGGAGAAGATCGTCGGGTTCACCGGCTACTCGCAGCACGATGAAGCACAGTTCGTGGCCGACGAGGTCGAGGCGCTGCGGCGCACCGGCATCGACTATGCGCAGATGGCGGTGTTCTACCGCACCAACTCGCAGTCCCGTGCGCTGGAAGAGATCTTCATCCGCTCGGCGGTGCCCTACAAGATCATGGGCGGCACCCGGTTCTACGAGCGCGCCGAGATCAAGGACGCCCTCGCCTACCTGACCGCGGTCGCCAATCCGGCCGACGAGATGGCGCTGCGCCGCATCGTCAACCGGCCCAAGCGCGGCATCGGCGATGTCACGGTCGAGTCGATCGCGCGGTACGCGGCGGCGCAGGGCCTGACCTTCCGCGATGCCCTCGGCTTCGGCGCCGAAATGGGCCTCGGACCCAAGCTGCAGGTTGCGATCGGCCGATTGGACGCGGTGCTGACCGAGGCATCCGAGCTGATGCTGCCGGCATCGGGCGAACTCGCGCCGCCGTCGGCGGTCGGTGATGGGCTCGCGCTGCTGCTGGCGGGGAGCGGCTACCGAGACGCGCTGCGCGCCAGCCGCGATGCGCAAGACGAAGCCCGGCTCGAGAACCTCGACGAGCTGGTCGCGGTCTCGCGCGAGTTCGCGCGCAACAATCCCGAGGGCACCCTCCTGGACTTCCTCACCGAGGTGGCGCTGGTCTCGGACGCCGACGGCCTGGATGACGAGTCCGGCACGGTGTCGATGATGACCCTGCACACCGCCAAGGGGTTGGAGTACGACGCCGTGTTCATCACGGGTGTCGAAGAAGATCTCATTCCGCACCGCATCTCGGCGGGCGAGCCCGGCGGACCGGCCGAGGAGCGACGCCTGTTCTATGTCGGGGTGACCCGGGCCCGCAAGCGGCTGTACCTGACGCTGGCGATGACCCGCGCGCAGTTCGGCGAGGTCTCGGTGGCGATGCCCAGCCGCTTTCTGCAGGAGGTGCCGCCCGAGCTCGTCGACTGGCGGCAGTCGCCGGGCGACGTCAACTCGCGCGGCGGCACGCAGTCGCGCGCGCTGAATGCCCGCCGTCCCGGCGGCTGGGGGTCGCGCCGCACCGATGACCCGCCGCCGCTGATGCCGAAGTCGACATCGCTGGAGAGGTTCGCCAATCGCATCCCCGCGAAGGTGCGCGACAATGGCGACATGCAGCTGGCGACCGGCGACCGCATCCGGCACGACGACTTCGGTGAGGGCCGCATCGACGCGGTCACCGGCGAAGGTGCGAAGCGCATCGCGCACGTGCGCTTCGACAATGGTGCGGTCAAGAAGCTTCTCATCAAGATCGCACCCATCGAAAAGCTGTGACCGGCCGGGCCGGTTAGGCTTGCGTAATGGCGCTTTTCTCACGCGGTCCGAAGGCAGGCGACTCCTCAGCCCAGCCGCCCACCGAGGCAGACGTGGCGGAGGGTGCCACGCAATCGCCGGGTGCTGCCGACGTTTCCGGCGCGGTGTCGGAGGCCGCCGCGCAGGCACCCGCTGCTGCTGATGACGCCGCCGCGCAGGCACCCGCTGCGGGCGATGCCGCCGCGCAGGCACCCGCTGCGGGCGATGCCGCCGCGGCCGAGGCCACCGCTGCGGCATCCGTCGACGAGGAAGCCCCCGCCGTCACCATCTCGACCACCTCTTACAGCGGCTTCGGCGCGGTGCCGGCCACGGCAGCCCCCGCACCCACCGGCGAGGCGCCCGAGCCGGTCGAGACGATCCCCGGCCTGCCCGACAACGTCGTGCTGCGCAGCGCGCTGAACGTGCTGGCCGAATCGCCCGAGGGGCACGAGGTGCTCAACGTCGCCCGGCAGCTGCTGCAGGGCAACGTCTATCTGCGGGTGCAGGGCAACGCGCAGGAGCTGATGGATGCCGGTGCCGAGCTGCCGCTGGCGATCGCGAACCGCGACGACGGCCAGTTCGTGCTGGTGTACAGCTCGGGCGAGGCGCTCGCTGCGGCGGTCAAGGCCGATGGCGACACCGAGACTTCGGCGATGGGGCAGCCCGCCCCCGCCGCGCTGCAGTATGCGCTGCAGAACAACTTCGCCGGCGTGATCGTCGATCATGCGTCGGCGCCGGCGGCCGTGGTGCTGCCGCGCGTGCTCATCGAGCGCATCTTCGCCGAGATGGATCCGGCGCTCGTGCTCAAGCAGCTGGTCGTCGGTCCGCGCACATCCGAGACGGCGGCGGCCGTCGCAGAGGCGCTGACTGCGGCGCCGCTGTGGATCGCCGTGAACCGCGAGTCCGAAGAAGCCGACTGGGGTGTGGCAGAGTCGCGCACCGACGTCGGCGACCGGGTGCTGCCGATCTTCTCGCACCCGCTCGAGGTCGTAGCCCTCGGTCGCGGCGACCGGCCGATGCCGTTTACTGCCGCCCAGCTGGGTTCCGCGCTGCGCGGCGACGAGGGCATCAACGGCGTCGTCGTGGATCCGGCCGGCCCGTGGATCCGCCTGGACCGCGCAGACCTCGCGCCGGTGCTGGCGCTGCCCGAGCCGGAGCCCGACGAGCAGATCGAGGACGAAGGCGACGGCGACGGCGGTGCTGCGGACTCTGACGAGGCAGTCGACCCCGAGGCCTGAGCGTCTCCGGCCTCGGACAGTCTCCGTCCGTCGGCGGGCAGAACTCCTCCAAAACGGAGCCCGGCACCTCTGAAAGGGCGGTCTTCAGCCGTTTGCGGCCCGGATTAGAGGAGTTCTGCCCGCGCGTGGCCGGCTTGACTGACGCCGGGGGTTGAATTCCGCCGCCCGTCGGTGGGCAGGCCTCCGTCCGTCGGCGGGCAGAACTCCTCCAAAACGGAGCCCGGCACCTCTGAAGGGGCGGTCTTCAGCCGTTTGCGGCCCGGATTTGAGGAGTTCTGCCCGGCGCCAGTCCGGCACCGGCCCGCCGCGGTACGCGGACCCACCCATCATCGGCCCTTCCGCCGCCGCGGGGTTGCCCCGTAGCCTGGGGCCATGGCATCCGAGCGGATCACGCTGGTCGTTCCCGGTCCCGACGGCGACCGCGAGATCGGGCTCTCCAGCCCGAGCCGGGTGATCTGGCCCGAGGTCGGCATCACCAAGCGCGAGCTCGCCGAATATCTGATCGCCGTCGCCGACCCGTTCCTGGCCGCCAACGGCAACCGGCCGGTGTCGCTGCAGCGCTTCCCCGGCGGAATCGATGGCGAGAGCTTCTTCTCGAAGAACCCGCCCAAGGGCGCACCGGACTACGTCGACCAGGTCACGGTGACCTACAACAGCGGGCGGCGGCATCCGCAGCTCGTGCTCACCGAGATCGCCGCGGCCGTCTGGGCGGCACAGATGAACACCGTCGTGTTCCATCCGTGGGCCTCGCTCGCGACCGACACCGATCGCCCGGTCGAACTGCGCATCGACCTCGACCCGCAACCGGGCACCGACTTCGCCGACGCGGCGGCCGTCGCCCCGGCGCTGCGCGACGTGCTGGCCGAGGCCGGGCTGGATGCCTGGATCAAGACCAGCGGCAGCCGCGGCCTGCACGTGTTCTGCCCGATCGAACCCACTCACGAGTTCCTCGACGTGCGACATGCGGTGATCGCGGCAGGGCGCGAACTGGCGCGGCGGATGCCGGAGCAGGTCACGATGAACTGGTGGAAGGAGGAGCGCGGCCAGCGCATCTTCATCGACTTCAACCAGGCCAATCGCGACCGGACCATGGCCGGCGCGTACAGCCCGCGGGCGCTGCCCGCGGCCACCGTGTCGACTCCGGTGACGTGGGACGAACTGGCCACCCTCGACCCCGCAGCGTTCACGGTGCGCACGACCCCGCAGCGCCTGGCCGAGACCGGCGACCCGTGGGCGACCTTCCACGCGAAGCCCGGTCGCATCGACACGCTGCTGCAGTGGTGGCAGCGCGACCTCGACGAGGGCCTGGGCGAGCTGCCGTTCCCACCGGAGTTCCCGAAGATGGCCGGTGAGCCGCCGCGGGTGCAGCCCAGCCGCGCGAAGGCGGCCGGCGACTGATCGAGCGAGCCTGGCCGACCGCGCCATCGTGCGGCCGCTGCAGGCGCCCCGGCTGATGCGGATGCCGATCCCGCTGTATCGCGCCGGAGGTGGATCCTCGGGGGGACTGAGCCCGCTCGCCGCCGAGCCACGGTGCGCCGGGCAGCCGCGCTACGCGAGCACGCGACCGACGTCGAACGCCGACACGACCTCGAGCTGGTCGAAGCGGCACGAGGCCGGGTCGCGGTCGGGGCGCCAGCGTTCGAACTGCACGGTGTGGCGGAAGCGCGCGCCCTCGAGCTGGTCGTAGCGCACCTCGAGCACCCGCTCCGGGCGCAGCCGCACGAAGCGGGTGTCCTTGCCCGCCGAGAATCGCGAGCGCTCCGTTTCATCAGAGAGGGCCTGGCCGTCGGCATCCCGCGCCACCAGCGGGTCGAGCTCGTCGATGAGCTCGACGCGGCGTGCGTTGCTGAACGCTGATACCGCACCGACGTTGCGCAGCTGCCCGTCCGCGTCGTACAGACCCAGCAGCAGCGAGCCGAGGCCGGTGCCCGACTTGTGCACCCGGTAGCCGAGGGCGACGACGTCGGCCGTGCGGGCGTGCTTGACCTTGAACATGGTGCGCTTGTTCGGCGTGTACGCCCCGGCGAGCCGCTTGGCGACGACCCCGTCGAGCCCGGCGCCCTCGAATTCGGCGAGCCAGCGCTGTGCGAGATCGGCGTCGCGCGTCGTGCGGGTGAGGTGGAGGGGATGCCCCAGCCCGCCGACCAGTCGCTCCAGCCGGGCACGGCGCACCTCGAACGGCTCGCCCTGCAGGTCGCCCTCGCCGTCGGCGAGCAGGTCGTAGGCGATGAAGATCGCGGGGGTCTCGGCCGACAGCCGGGCCACGCGTGAGGCGGCAGGGTGGATGCGCTGGCTCAGGGCCTCCCAATCGAGGCGCTGCGCGCCCGGGGCACCGGTGGGCACCGCGATCTCGCCATCGAGCAGGCACGGTTCGGGCAGCTGGGCGGAGATGGCCTCGACCAGTTCGGGAAAGTAGCGGGTCAGCGGCTTCGCACCGCGGCTGCCGATCTCGACGGTGTCGCCATCCCACGAGATGAGGCCGCGGAATCCGTCCCACTTCGGTTCGTAGCTCAGCCCGCCGGGCACGCTGTCGGGTGCGGGGAGGTCGGGAACCGACGCGGCGAGCATCGGTGCGGGGATGTCATGCGGCATGAGTCCATCGTGCCGTGCCGCGCGCCGCTGCGATAGAGGACCGCTTCGGCGGGTGGCCCGCGTTGCGGGTGCCGGACGGGTGCGGCCGGCTCTGCTCAGCGGACGATCCCGGCGCGCGGGTGGGTGGGGATGGTGAAGAGCCGGCGCAGCCGGCTGCCCAGGGCCAGGCGATGCGGGGCGTCCACCTGAGCCCCGCTGGCGATGGCCTCGCGAGCCACCCGGCTCGCTTCGGCGGCCCGGGTGAGGTCCGCGACGTGGCGGCGGTAGCGGTGGTGACACCTTGTGCCGCATTCCGATACTGCCGGATGACGCCGATTCAGCAGCCTGGCCCGGCCGGGTCTTCGACGCAGGTGTGCGCCACCAGCGCAGTGCGCGCTTCGAGGATGCGGATGCTCTGCGTCGTGCTCGTCGCGGTGACATATCCGGCGACCGGGCGCCAGATGCCGTCGCCGAAATTGACGTCGGGGGCGTAGAAGACGGTGACGGATGCCGTGTAGGTGCCGCGCTGTGTATAGGTGTGGCTGGTCGGGGTCGGCGTGAACTGCGGATCGCCCGTCGCCGCCCATGTTGCGCCGCCGCCGGCAGTGGTCTGGGTGGCCCCGTCGCCATAGTGCCAGTCGTAGTGGTGCGGCGCGAAACGCACCGTGACGGGAAAGTCGAACAGCGTGCCGGTGAGCCGCTGCATGCTGGTCGTCGCGACGAGGTTCAGGGGGAGTCCGGCCACCCCGATGCCGTCGGGCTCGCTGGCGAGCCGGGGTGGCGCCGGCCGGAACGACACCAGGTCGGTCAGCGTGATCGCGGGGATCGTCCGTTGCGTCGGGGTGGGGGAGGGCTTCGGCGACGGCGTCACGCCGCCCGCGCACGCGACCGTCGGCGACACGCAGTCCACCGCGGTGCGGTCTATTGCCGCGGGAGGGGGTGGGGTGTTGGATCTACGCGTGTCGGTTGCATCTAGGTCAATCGCTTGATCGCGATGACTTGTCTGCGGAGCTGAGCTGAGTGCAGAAATGTGCTTGTTACCTGTGACGACGACCTGATTATCCGAGGTCCTCGCTTTGGCGGATTCTCCAAAGAGTCCGGCACCCCCACCTCCACCTGAGGGCGGAGGTGGAGTCGAAGCGCCGAGCGTGGTGAGCAAGATGGCGGCCATTGCCAGCACCTTGCTCAACATGACGGTGCGCCTTCTCTAGCGAATATGTTGGATACGAGGAGGCCTGTACGAGAACTGGACGAACGGTCCAGGGTGACCGAGATGCTTTGGATTTCTGGGCGCTCGGGGTTCACCACAGACTTCCCGCTTGGGTCCAAGAGCTGAATTGCCGAGACATCAAGACAGGCTGCCAACTCGACCGATGAAAACGGCGCCGAGGTTGAGGCTGGTATGACGACCGTGACTACGGACTCCCCAGAAATGCGGGTACCAGATGAATGGTAACCAGTGAGGACTTTCTTGTCGCTCGCTTTAGCCGTTCCCGTCGCCCATTTGTAGACATCTTCGAAAGTCGCGGGCCGACGCGTATCGACATGGTTGAGCGCATCGACATAGGCCCGATACGTCTCCTCCGCGGCCTGGAACGCCTGCGCTTCGCTGGTGAACGTCGGGGTCGGGGTCTGCGTCGGTGCGTGCGCGGCGGGTGCGCAGCCGGTGAGGACGGCGACAGCGCACGCGGCGATCAGCGCGACGGCGATTCGACGAGGAGACACACGCCTAAGCTACCTATTCCGCGGCCGAGGCCCCGAGAGTTGTCCACAGGCATTCGCGGGGAGCGACCCGTGCGGCAACGCGAATAACATGGCAGCACGATGAACAGCAGCTTGCGCAGGTTCGAGGGGCGGGTCGCACTCATCACGGGTGCGAGCCGGGGCATCGGCTATGCGATCGCCCAGCGTCTGATCGCCGAGGGCGCCGGCGTCGTCATCACCGGTCGACACCAGGACGCCCTCGAACAGGCGGCGAAGGACCTCGGCCCACAGGCATCCGCCGTCGCCGGCGCCGCCGACGATCCCGACCATCGCGCCGCGGTCTTCGCGCACATCGCGGGGCGCCACGGCCACATCGACCACCTCGTCAACAACGCCGGCATCAACCCGGCGTTCGGCCCGCTGCTGAACGTGGATGCCGACGCGGCTCGCAAGATCTTCGAGGTCAACGTGCTCGCCGCACTGGCGTGGGTGCGCGCCGCCGTCGCGGCGGGCCTGACCCGATCGATCGTCAACATCGCCTCGATCGCCGGCGTCTCGGCCAGCCCGGGCATCGGCCTGTACGGCATCTCGAAGGCCGGCCTGATAAACCTCACCGTCCAGCTCGCCGGCGAACTCGCCCCCGGGCTGCGGGTCAACGCGGTCGCTCCGGCGGTGGTCAAGACCCGGTTCGCGCGCGCCCTCTACGAAGGGCACGAGGCCGAGGCATCCGCTCACTATCCGCTGCGGCGACTCGGCGAGCCGGGCGACGTGGCCGGGCCGGTCGCCTTTCTGCTCTCGGACGACGCGGCGTGGATGACCGGGCAGACGCTGCTGATCGACGGCGGCGCGTCGATCCGCCCGCTCAGCTGATCCCGCGCCGCGGCGGGTCAGGCGCCGAGCCGGTCCCAGGCGAGCCGGGCCAGCGCAGCGGCGAGGTCCCCGAGGACCGCGTCGTCGAACACCACGAACGGCGAGTGGTTGTAGGCGGCGGTCGCCACATCTATCTCGGGCGGTGTGCACATCATCATGAAGAAGGTGCCGGGCACCTCGTTCAGCACGAACGAGAAGTCCTCCGAGCCCATGATCGGCTGCGGCATGAGCAGGACTCGCTGTTGCCCGAGCAGGTCCCGCAGCACCTCGATCGTGCGCTCCGTCTCGGGGGAGGTGTTCACCGTCACCGGGAACTGGGCGGTGAGCTCGACCTCGGCGGTGCAGCCGTGCGCGGCGGCGATGCCGTCGGCCAGCCGCTTCGTGCGGTCGGCCACCAGGTCGAAGGATGCGTGTGACAGGGTCCGCACCGTGGCGTGCAGGCTCGCCGCATCGGGGATCACGTTCAGCGCCTTGCCCGCCTCGAGCATCGTGACGCTGATGATGACCGGATCGAACGGGTCGAAATCGCGGGTGGCCATCACCTGCAGCGCCGTGACGATCTCGGCGAGCGCGGGAACCGGGTCGACGGCGGTGGACGGCATCGACCCGTGCCCGCCGCGGCCGTGCACCGTGATGGTCAGGGCGTTCGCGCCGGCCATCAGGGGGCCCAGCCGCGTGCCGGCCACGCCGAACGGCCCTGGTGCGACATGGGCGGCGTACGCGGCGACCGGACGCTGCCCGGCGGCCTCGAGCAGGCCCTCTTCGAGCATGATCTCGGCTCCGCCGTGCCCTTCCTCGCCGGGCTGGAACATGAACACGACCGTTCCCGGCAGCTCGTTCCGGTGTGCGGCCAGCAGCCGTGCCGCACCGATCAGAGCAGTCGTGTGCAGGTCGTGCCCGCACGCGTGCATCGCGCCGCTGGTGGATGCATAGGCCAGGCCGGTCTGCTCCTGTACGGGCAGTCCGTCCATGTCGCCGCGCAGCAGCACGACCGGGCCGGGCCGGGCGCCGCGCAGGATGCCGACCACCGAAGTCGTCCGAGTGCCCAGCGTGATCTCCAGGCCGAGGTCGGCGATCGCATCGAGCACGCGCCGCTGCGTGCGCGGCAGGTCGAGGCCGATCTCGGGGTCACGATGCAGCTGGCGGCGCAGGGTCTGCAGCTCAGGCAGGAGGGCGGCGCCCTCGATCAGGAAGTCCATCGTCGGCCTCTTCTCGGTGCGATCCTACGACCCGCCCGGCAGGTCGCTCTGCAGCCGGCGGGTCAGCTCGGCGACTGGCATGCGCCGGGGGAACACCGCCACGACGATGTCGTCGTGCGCGGAGACATCCTCATCGAGCACGCCGAACCTGCGCATCGCGTCGTCCAGCGCGTGGCGCAGCACGGAAGCCGGCACCCGCTTCGACCCGCGGATCAACCGGCGCAGCACGTGGTTGTGGATCGAGGTCACGACCGCCGAGAAGCTCACCGCGTCGATCGGGTCCAACCCCGGCAGCGCCTGGCGCAGGTACTCGTCGAACAGGCGCTCGTAGCGGAACACCGTGACGATCTCGCGCTCGCGCAGCGCCGGCACCTGGCGCACCACGGCATAGCGGCGGCGGGCCAGCTCGGGGTCGGCCGCGAAGTGGCGGAACACCTTGAGGCAGGACTCGCGCACCGCCTCCCACGGGTTCTCGTGCGGAGCGGCCAGGTACTCGCGCAGCATCGTCAGCAGCAGCTCGTGGTCGGCGAAGACGACGTCGTCCTTGCCGCCGAACTGGCGGAAGAAGGTCGAGCGCGACACCCCGGCCGCCTGTGCGATCTGCTCCACCGAGGTGGACTCGAAGCCCTGCCGGCTGAACAGGTCGAGCGCCGCCGCCATCACGACGGTGTATGGCGGAGTGGCCGACCCGGACGTGCTCATCCCTTGAGCGTAGTCGTGCCACCGGCATCCGTTCACGACTGCCGTCCCTGCCATGGCAACACCGGATGAGGGCACCCAGGTGCCGGTAGTAGGCTGGGTGATTGGTCGATTTATCTCGACGTCGAGACGTTTTTCGCCTCATGACCCTGCATACGTCCCAACGAAGGATTGCACGTGGATCTCTACGAGTACCAGGCACGAGACCTGTTCGAAAAGTACGAGGTGCCGGTGCTTCCCGGCATCATCGCCGACACCCCCGAAGAAGTGCGCGCCGCGGCGGCCAGGCTCGGCGGCGTGACCGTCGTCAAGGCGCAGGTCAAGGTCGGCGGACGCGGCAAAGCCGGCGGCGTCAAGGTGGCCAAGACGCCCGACGACGCCTACGAGGCGGCCCAGGCGATCCTGGGGCTGGACATCAAGGGCCACGTCGTCAAGCGCGTGATGGTCGCCGGCGGCGCCCAGATCGCCAAGGAGTTCTACTTCTCGGTGCTGCTGGATCGCGCCAACCGCACCTACCTGTCGCTGGCCAGCATCGAGGGCGGCATGGAGATCGAGCAGCTCGCCGTCGAGAAGCCCGAGGCGCTCGCCCGCATCGAGGTCGACCCGCTGACCGGCATCGACCGGGCCAAGGCGCTTGAGATCGCCGCCGCTGCGGGCTTCGACGCCGAGCTGGCGCCCAAGGTCGCCGACGTCTTCGTAGGGCTCTACAACGTCTACAAGGGCGAGGATGCCACCCTGGTCGAGGTCAACCCCCTCGTGCAGACCGAATCCGGCGACATCATCGCGCTGGACGGCAAGGTCACGCTCGACGACAACGCCGCGTTCCGTCACCCCGACCACGAGGCGCTTGAAGACAAGTCGGCCGCCGACCCGCTCGAGGCCAAGGCCAAGGAGCACGACCTGAACTACGTCAAGCTGGACGGCCAGGTCGGCATCATCGGCAACGGTGCAGGCCTGGTCATGTCGACGCTGGATGTCGTCGCCTACGCCGGTGAGAAGCACGGCGGCGTCAAGCCGGCCAACTTCCTCGACATCGGCGGCGGGGCGTCGGCCACCGTGATGGCGGCGGGCCTGGACGTGATTCTGGGCGACGCGCAGGTCAAGAGCGTGTTCGTGAACGTGTTCGGCGGCATCACCTCGTGCGTGGCCGTCGCCGAGGGCATCGTGAAGGCGCTGGAGATCCTCGGGGATGCCGCGACCAAGCCGCTGGTGGTCCGTCTGGACGGCAACCACGTCGACGAGGGCCGCGCGATCCTCGCCGCTGCCGGAAACCCCCTGGTCACCCTCGCGGCGACCATGGATGACGGTGCCGACAAGGCCGCCCAGCTGGCGAACGCCTGAGCCGACGAGATAAGGAACAGAAGATGTCGATCTACCTCAACAAGGACTCCAAGGTCATCGTCCAGGGCATCACCGGCGGCGAGGGCACCAAGCACACCGCGCTGATGCTCAAGGCCGGCACCCAGGTCGTCGGCGGCGTGAACGCGCGCAAGGCCGGCACCACCGTCTCGCACGTCGACAAGGACGGCAACCCCGTCCAGCTGCCCGTGTTCGGCACGGTCGCCGAGGCCATCGAGAAGACCGGTGCGGACGTGTCGATCGCGTTCGTGCCGCCCGCGTTCACCAAGGACGCGATGATCGAAGCCATCGACACCGACATCCCGCTGCTCGTGGTCATCACCGAGGGCGTGCCCGTCGGCGACACCGCCGAGGCGTGGGCGTATGCGCAGTCGCGGGGCAACAAGACCCGTCTGATCGGTCCGAACTGCCCCGGCGTGATCACCCCGGGGCAGGCCCTGGTGGGCATCACCCCGGCCAACATCACCGGCCCGGGCCCGATCGGCCTGGTGTCGAAGTCGGGCACCCTGACCTACCAGATGATGTTCGAGCTGCGCGACCTGGGCTTCTCGACCGCCATCGGCATCGGCGGCGACCCGGTCATCGGCACGACGCACATCGACGCGCTGGCCGCGTTCGAAGCCGACCCCGAGACCAAGGCGATCGTGATGATCGGCGAGATCGGCGGCGATGCCGAAGAGCGTGCCGCCGAGTACATCAGGGCGCACGTGACCAAGCCGGTCGTCGGCTACGTCGCCGGGTTCACCGCCCCCGAGGGCAAGACGATGGGCCACGCCGGCGCGATCGTCTCCGGCTCGGCGGGCACCGCGCAGGCCAAGAAGGAGGCCCTCGAGGCCGCCGGCGTCAAGGTCGGCAAGACGCCGAGCGAAACCGCCGAGCTGATGCGCGCGATCATCCAGGCGCTCTGACGGGCTGCGCCGCACATGCGGCGCGCACGTATTAGCATTGAGGCGAAGGCCCCGGGCTCCACCCCGGGGCCTTCGTCATGCGGCATCCAGCCCTCCGCCCGCGTCGTGCGGGATCGGCGCAGATGTCTGCGTCGGCGGGTGCCGCACGCACAGGGTTCGGAGGATCGCGTCAACCTCGGATGTTCTGCCTGAATGGTCCGAAGTTCGTCGGATGCTCCGAAGTCTGGGAGGGCGTCGCCGCCTGGCCCCGCCGGTGCGTCCCGGCACCCGCCGGAACTACCGCGCGCAACAAACTGGCGCGCGAGGCCACCCGCCGGGCCGCGGCATCCGCTCACGCTATAGAAATTTGCATCCGCGCCCGTCTTCTTCGTGCGCGAATGCAAGAAACTGGCGCGCGAGCGAGCTGGCCCGGACGAGAACGAGAGCGGATGCCAGAAACCAGCGCGGGCGGCCACAACCCATCCCGCTTCACCGGTCCGCGCAGCGCGCCTCGCTGCGCGTCCGGCCCACCACCGGGCGTCCAGCCCACCGCGGGTCCCCCCCCCGCCACCGCGGGTCCGGCCCGCCACCGCGCGTCCGCGCCCACCACCCCGCCCGTTCGCGCCGAGCAGCCCGCCTTGTGGCGATATCGTGGGTGCATGCCATTGAGTGGAGAGTATCTGCCCAGCACCGCCGACTGGGCACGCACGCAGGCCGAGAAGTTCGAGCAGAGCGAGGGCGCCGACGCGAACACTCTGAAGGGGGCGCCGATCATCGTGCTGACCTCGATCGGGGCCAAGACCGGCGCGCTGCGCAAGACCGCGCTGATGCGCGTCGAGCACGAGGGCCGCTATGCGGTGGTCGCTTCACGGGGCGGTGCGCCGAAGGAGCCCGCGTGGGGGTCGAACCTGCGCAAGAACCCGCACGTCGAGCTGCAGGACGGCGCCGTCACGAAGGACTACCTGGCCCGTGAGGTCGACGGCGCCGAGCGCGCCCAGTGGTGGACGTACGCGGTCGCGGCCTGGCCGGCCTACGCCGAGTATGCGACGAAGACCAGCCGCAAGATCGCGGTGTTCGTGCTCGACCCGATCGAGCAGTGACCACTGCGGGATGCCCGGGCATCCCGCACGGTCAGACCTCGTAGCCGATCAGCCAGGGCACGCCGAACCGATCGGTGACCTGACCGTCGTGCGCGCCCCACGGCCGCGGCTGCAGCGGGTCGACGATGGTGCCGCCGCCGGCGGCGAGCGCGGCGAACCAGCGCTCGAGTTCGGCCGGCGCCGCGGTGCCCAGCAGCGAGAACATGACGCCGTCCAGGCGCAGCGCGCTCTCGCCGGCCCCGACGTCGGCCGCGAACAGCTCGACCGCGCCGCGCAGCATGCCGTGCGCGATGGCATCGGCGGGCCCGTCGTCACGGCCGAACTCGCCGAACGTGTTCAGCCCGACCTCGCCGCCGAAGACGGACTGGTAGAAGGTCAGCGCGGCACGCGCGGTGCCGTCGAAGTGCAGGTACGGTGTGAGCCCGGTCATCGCCTGACCCTCAGCCGCCGATGATGTGCTCGAGGGGGCCGCGCGCGAAGTAGATCACGAACCCGGCGGCGACGATCCACAGCAGCGGGCTGATCTCGCGTGCCTTGCCGGAGAGGCTGCGGATGACGGCCCAGGCGATGAAGCCCGCGCCGATGCCGTTGGCGATCGAGTACGTGAACGGCATCACCACGATGGTCACGAACACCGGGATCAGCACCGACATCTGGTCGAGGTGGATGCGGCGGATCTGCGACATCATCAGCGCGCCGACGACCACCAGCGCGGCCGAGGCGACCTCACTGGGCACGATTCCCACCAGCGGCGTGAGGAACATCGCCAGCAGGAACAGGGCGCCGGTGACCAGGTTCGCCACGCCCGTACGGGCGCCCTCGCCGATGCCTGCCGCCGACTCCACGAACACCGTGTTCGACGACGCCGAGGTGCCACCACCGACGACCGCACCGACACCTTCGACGATCAGTGCCGACTTCAGCCGCGGGAAGTTGCCCTTGCCGTCCGACAAGCCGGCCTCTTCAGCAAGGCCCGTCATGGTGCCCATCGCGTCGAAGAAGTTCGTGAACACCAGGGTGAACACCAGCATGACGCAGGCGATCACGCCGATGCGGCCCCAGCTCGAGACGATGTCGACCTGACCCACCAGGCCCAGATCGGGCAGGCTCAGCCACTGCGACGGCAGCGTCGGGATCGCCATCGACCAGCCGCCCGGGTTGGTGGCGCTCTTGGCGCCGAGGTGCCAGATCGCCTCGATGATCATCGCGACGATCGTGCCGGCCACCAGCGCGATCAGCAGCGCCGCCTTCACCCGGCGCGCCATCAGGATGCCGGCCAGCAGCAGGGTCAGCACGAACAGCAGCGTCGGGATCGTGGCGATCGAGCCGCCCACCCCCAGGCCCACGGGCGGCGATGGCACGCCGCTGGCGCTGACCAGGCCTCCGTCGACGGTGCCGATGAACGCGATGAACAGGCCGATGCCGACGGTGATCGCGATCTTCAGGTCCATCGGGATCGCGTCCATGATCATCCGCCGCAGCCCGGTGGCCGAAAGCAGCACGATGATCAGACCGTTGATGAGCACCAGGCCCATGGCCTCGGGCCAGGTCAGCTGCCCGACCACGCTGACGGCCAGGAACGAATTGATGCCCAGGCCGGCGGCGAACGAGAACGGCAGGCGCGAGACCAGGCCGAACAGGATCGTCATCACGCCGGCGGTCAAGGCCGTCACCGCCGCCAGCTGCTGGCCCTGCAGCACGTTGCCGACGACGTCCTTCGGACCGCCCAGGATGATCGGGTTCAAGATCACGATGTAGGCCATCGTCACGAACGTCACCAGGCCACCGCGGATCTCGGTGCCGAGGGTGGAGCCGCGCTTGCTGATCTCGAAGAACCGGTCGAACCCGTTCTTCGGCGGGCGCTCGGCTTCAGCCGTCGTTTCGGGTGCAGGGGCTGTGCTCATGTTGGGTCCTCCGAGAGAAACTTAGCGTTACCGGGACGTTTGCACAGCATCCATTCAGGAATCACCGCGATTGGCTCCCACGGGCGCGCCCGTGCGGGTGGATGCCGCGGTGCTGGGTAGTCTCGACTGCGCCCATGCATCGCCTTCTCGTCGCCCTGCTCGCCGCCTTCGACGCCCTGATCGTCGCTGCCGTCGGCGTCGCGGTCGTGCTCGCGCCGCTGACGCTGCTGTGGGTGCTGGGCATCGGTGCGCCGGACTGGTCGGCGCTGTGGCCGGCCACCGGCGCGGTCTGGCAGCTCGGGCATCTCGTGCCACAGGCGGTGCACCTGCCCGTCGAATACCTCACGGTGGCGGGGATCCCCGATGGTGCGGCCGCGTTCACGCTGTCGGTGGCGCCGCTGGCGCTGGCCGGGTTCACGGCGATCCGCGCCGCGCAGTCCGGTGCGCGGGCCGGCCGCAGCGGCGGCTGGCTGACCGGCGTGCTCAGCGGCACCGCGGTGTTCGCGGTGATCGGTGCGGTCATCGCGCTGACCACACGCAACACGGTGGTGGTCTCGCCGCTGTGGCAGGCGATCCTGTTTCCGGCTCTCGTGTTCGCCGTGCCCGCGCTGATCGCCGCCGTGGCCTGCGCGTGGCACGAGGACACCGGCATCCTGCGCCCGCTGCGCGAGTACCTGCACGATCTGCCCGGCGGCTGGCCGGAGGTGCCCGCCCTGGCGCTGCGCGGCGGCGCCATCGCGCTGACCGGTCTGGTCGCGGCGGGGTCGCTGGCCGTCGTGGTGGCGCTGCTGCTGCGCGGTGGGGAGGTCGTCGCCCTGTATCAGGCCGGCAATCTCGACGGCATCGGCGTGATCGTGGTCTCGCTCGGCCAGCTCGCGTACCTGCCCACGCTCGTGGTCTGGGGCATCGGGTTCGTCGCCGGCCCCGGCTTCAGCGTCGGCGTCGGCACCGCCGTCTCGCCCGCCGGCACGCAGCTGGGCGTCGTGCCGGGCGTGCCGATCCTGGGTGCCCTGCCCGCGTCGACCTCGCCGTGGCTGCTGGTGATCGTGCTGCTGCCGATCGCGGCCGGCGCCGTTGCCGGCTGGGTGCTGCGGCAGCGGATGTCGGAGCTGGTCGGCTCCCAGGAGTACGGCGTGCGCTCCGCCGTCGCCGTCGCGGTGGCAGCCTGCAGCGCGGGCGGCGCGGCGCTGCTGGCGTGGCTGGCCGGCGGGTCGATGGGACCGGACCGGCTCGCCGAGGCGGGCCCGCACCCGGGACCGGTGGCACTGGCCGTCGGCATCGAGGTGCTGATCGGCGCGGCGATCCTGCTGCTGGGCTCGCAGACGCCGGGCGCCGTCAGCGTCGTCGGGCGGCGCGAGCGCGGCGCCGGCGACCGGGTCGACGCGGCACCGTCCGCGGCGCCGGCGGCGCCGACCGAGGATGCGACCGACACGGTGCCGATCGACCCGGGCCTGCTCCGGGGCACCCAGCCCTGAAAAGAGCGAAGGGCGCGCGCGGGTAGACTGGGCGGGTGCTCACGGTCGCCGTCCTCATATCGGGCACGGGCTCGAACCTGCGGGCCCTGCTCGAAGCAACCGAAGAACCCGCGTATCCGGCGCGGGTCGTCGTGGTCGGCGCCGACCGCGAAGCGGACGGGCTCGACCACGCCGCCGACTACGACATCCCCAGCTTCACGGTGCAATACGCGCACTTCACCGACCGCGAGCAGTGGGGTGCCGAGCTGGCCGCCCAGCTGCGCGTGTGGAACCCCGACCTGATCGTGCTCAGTGGGCTGATGCGGCTGCTGCCGGCGTCGGTCGTCGCGGCCTGGCGCGGGCGCATCATCAACACCCACCCGGCGTACCTGCCCGAATTCCCCGGCGCCCATGGGGTGCGCGATGCGCTGGCCGCGGGTGTGGCCCAGACCGGAGCCAGTGTCATCCTGGTCGACGACGGCGTCGACAGCGGACCGATTCTCGCCCAGGAGCGCGTCAGCGTGCTGCCGGGCGACGACGAGCAGAGCCTGCACGAGCGCATCAAGCTCGTCGAACGGCGCCTGCTCATCGACGTGGTGCGGCGCGTCGCCGACGGCGAGCTCGATCTCGCCGCGGCATCCGCCCCCGTACCGCAACCCCGCTGAACGACAACCGAGGAGAACACATGGCCGGCCCCCGTCACGATCCGTCTCTGTACCGCGACCGCGATGTCGTGCCGATCCGGCGGGCGCTGGTGTCGGTCAGCGACAAGGCCGACCTGCTGACCCTCGCCGAGGCGCTGGCCGGCGCGGGTGTGGAGATCGTGTCGACGGGTTCGACCGGTGCGACCATCCGCGACGCGGGCTTCGCGGTGACCGATGTCGCCGCCGTCACCGGCGTCGCCGAGATGCTCGACGGCCGGGTCAAGACGCTGCACCCGAACATCCACGGCGGCTTGCTGGCCGACCTGCGACTGCAGTCGCATGAGGAGGAGCTGGCGAGCCTGGGCATCGAGCCGTTCGAGCTGGTCGTGGCCAACCTCTACCCGTTCGCCGAGACGGTGCGTTCGGGGGCGTCCGGCGACGACGTCGTCGAGCAGATCGACATCGGCGGTCCGGCGATGGTGCGCGCGGCGGCGAAGAACTTCGCCAACGTCGCCGTCGTGGTCGAGCCCGAGTCCTACCCGGCGATCATCGAGGCCGTGCAGGCCGGCGGCACGACGCTCGGTCAGCGCAAGCAGCTCGCCGCGCGCGCCTTCGCACACACCGCCAACTACGACCGCGCCGTGGCGACATGGTTCGCCGAAGAGACGCTCGCCGAGGGCGTGGACCTGCCGCAGCACCTGACCATCAAGGCCGAGCGCATCCAGCCGCTGCGCTACGGCGAGAACGCGCACCAGCGCGCCGCGATCTACTCGCGCGTGGGCGGCCACGGCATCGCCCAGGCCACGACACTGCAGGGCAAGGCGATGTCATACAACAACTACGTGGATGCCGATGCCGCGCTGCGCGCCGCGTTCGACATGGTGCTGCCGGCGGTGGCGATCATCAAGCACGCCAACCCGTGCGGCATCGCAGTGGCGGCGCCCAACGCGCTGGACCCGATCGCCAGCGCGCACGTGCGCGCGCACGCGTGCGACCCGCTGTCGGCGTTCGGCGGCGTGATCGCCGCCAACCGCACGGTCACGCTGAAGATGGCCGAGAACATGCGCGACATCTTCACCGAGGTCATCATCGCGCCCGACTTCGAGCCCGAGGCGCTGGAGCTGTTCGCGCTCAAGAAGAACCTGCGGGTGCTGCAGCTGCCCGCCGACTG
Organism: Microbacterium kribbense; assembly: GCF_039537285.1. NCBI lineage: Bacteria > Bacillati > Actinomycetota > Actinomycetes > Micrococcales > Microbacteriaceae > Microbacterium > Microbacterium kribbense. The sequence continues at coordinate 181,139 of NZ_BAABAF010000005.1, forward strand.
GCAGCAGGAGCGGATGGACGTGCGCCTGGTCTCGGGCGGCCTGCTGCTGCAGGACGCCGACCGGTTCCCCGACGACATCGAGTCCGTCGCGAACAACTGGCAGCTCGTCTCGGGCGAGCGGCCCTCCGGCGGCGAGATGCAGAACCTGATCTTCGCGTGGAAGTCGTGCCGCGCGGTCAAGTCCAACGCGATCGTGCTGGCCAAGGACTCGGCCACCGTCGGCATCGGCATGGGACAGGTCAACCGCGTCGACTCGTGCAAGCTGGCCGTCGAGCGGGCCGGCGACCGGGTCACCGGGGCGGTGGCGGCATCCGATGCCTTCTTCCCGTTCTCGGACGGCCCGCAGGTGCTGATGGATGCCGGAGTGACGGCGATCGTGCAGCCGGGTGGATCGGTGCGCGACGACGAGACCATCGAGCTGGCCCGCGAGCGCGGCGTCACGATGTTCTTCACCGGCGAGCGGCACTTCTTCCACTGAGCCGTCGCCCGGCCATGCACGCGGCCGCGTTCCGTCCTGCGGAGCGCGGCCGTCCGCCGGCAGGGGCCGCGGCCGGTAAGGTCGATGCGGGAAAAGGGAGGACCCGCAGGTGATCTGGCAGGTCGAACAGGACACGCGCGCCGTCGAGGGCCTCGACGAGCGCGGGCGGGCGATCCCCGGGTACGCGGCCTCGCTGGGGCTGCTGCCGGCGCGCACCGGGCAGCGCGTGCTGGCCACGGCCTGCGAGGTCGTGCTCGGGGTGCTGCTGCTGCTGCCGGCGGTCGTGGCGCTGCCGGCGCTGATCTTGATCGCCTCCTCGGCCGACCCGGGGGCCGCACTGCGCACCCGCGGCGACGTGTTGCTCGTGATCGTCCTGCTCGCCGCGACCTGGGTGCTGACGGCGGCGTACACCGTCGTGCAGCTCGTGCTGCACGGCCGGGCCGGTGTCACAGTCGGCAAGCTGATCGCCGGCGTGCGGTCGGTGAATGTGCGCACGCTGGAGCGGCCCGGCTTCTGGCGCGGCGCGGTGGTGCGCTATCTGGTGCTGTGGGCGAGCTTCGTCGTTCCGATCGTCGGACCGGTGCTGGTGATCATGGTCTCGCCGCTGCTGGACCCGGAGCACCGCGGCCGCGGCTGGGCGGACCTTGCCGGTGCGACCTGGTTCGTGGACGTGCGCCGCGGCCTGAACCCCTATGACCACAAGCGCATGCGGATCGCCCGCAAGGCCGCCGCCACCGATCTGGACGACGTCGTGGTGCCGCTGCCCTCGCTGGCCACGCCGGCGCAGGATGCCGGTGGGCGCACGCCGTTCCCGCTCGCGCGCAGCACGGGTGGCGTGCTGGGCGCGCCGCGCACCGCTGGGGCCGGGCCGGCTGCGCCTGCCACGTCGGGCGGTGCGGCGCCCGCGCCCGCCGCAACTCCGGTGGGCACGGCACCCATCGCGCCCGTCGCCGTATCGTCGGCGGCTGCGCCGTCTGCACCACCGCCGGCCGGTGCATCCGCAGCCGGTCCGCGCGCCGAGCTGGTGCTCGATTCCGGCGAATGCATCGACGTCACGCCGCCAGGCGTTCTGCTCGGCCGCGCCCCCGCGCGTGCGTCCGGCGACGGCGACCTGGCGCTGATCCCGCTGGTGGACCAGACGAAGTCGGTCTCGAAGACGCACCTGGCCATCCTGTGCGTCGACGGCGGGTTCGCGGTCGTCGACCGGCATTCGTCCAACGGCGTCGCGATCGTGCGCAACGGGGCCCAGATCGAACTCGTGCCGGGCCGGCCGGCCGTCCTGGCCGATGGAGACGATCTTCGCTTCGGGGATCGACACGCCCGGGTCGGCATCGCCGGACACCTATGAGCCTGACCCGATGAGGAAGCACCGATGAGACTCAAGCTGACCCTGCAGCGCCAGAACGGTGCCGACACCGACATCGTGGTGACCGCCGACGCGACCGCGACCGTGCAGGACGTCGCGCGCATGATCTGCGACACCGATCCGGCGCGGCTGGCCACGGCGTCGGCCGATGACGTCCTGACGCTGCGCGTCGCGCCCCCCACGTCGGGCGAGGCGACCATGCTCGATCCCGACCTGCTCATCGGCGACGCCCCGATCGGCTCGGGATTCGTGGCGAGCGTGGCGAGCCTGGGTGCCGGGTACACGCCGGAGCGCTCGGGCGCCGGCCCCGCCGTGGCCACCCTGCACGTGGTGGCCGGCCCGTTCGCCGGCCACCAGTTCGCGCTGCGGAAGGGCTCGTTCACGATCGGGCGCGCGGTGGGCAACGACATCGTCATCGACGACCCGCTCGTCTCCAAGCGGCACGCGCGCATCGAGGTCGGCGCGGGCGTCGAGGTCGTCGACCGCAACTCCGCGAACGGCATCGTCGTCGACGGCGGGCTCGTGCAGCGTCTGCGCGTCATCCCCGGCCAGCGCTTCGTGCTCGGCGACAGCGACGTCGTGGTGCAGATGCTGCCGGACTTCGCGCCGGTCGTGCACGATCCGGTGCTCGAGCGCGGCGGCACGCTCATGTTCAACCGCAGCCCGCGCGTCGAGCCGCGCTTCGCCGGTGCGGAGCTGGCCGAGCCGCGCATGCCCAAGGAGGCCACCACCCGGCTCTTCCCGTGGCCGATGCTCGTGGCCCCGCTGATCCTGGGCATCGCGATGTTCGTGCTGACCGACAATCCGCGCTCGCTGCTGGTCGTCGCGATGTCGCCGCTCATGCTGCTGGGCAACTTCGTGTCGCAGCGCACCCAGGTCGGTCAGCGGCTGCGCAAGGAAGGTGAGGTCTTCGAGCGCACCTTCGAGGAGCTGGAGGAGAAGCTGTACCGCGAGCGGCCGCGCGAACGCGAGGTGCGCAACGCCGAGGCGCCGCCGGTGGCGGTGGTGTTCGAACAGGCGATGGGGCTCGGCCCGATGCTGTGGACGCGCCGGCCCGAGCACTGGAACTTCCTCGCCGTGCGGCTGGGCAGCTGCACGGCACCCGCGCGCACGACGATCGCGCGCACGGATGCTCCGGAGTCGCTGCCGGAGTACGTCGACCGCGTCGACCGGCTGCAGGAGCGCTATCGGCTGATCGACGGCGTGCCGGTGCTCGAATCGCTGCAGAGCGTAGGCGTGATCGGGGTCGCAGGCGGCCAGCGCGAGGCGGCGGATGCCCTGCGTGGCCTGTGCGTGCAGCTGTTCGGCCTGCACTCGTCGAACGACCTCGTCACCGTCGCGCTGACCGAGCCTGGGTGGGCGAGCGAGCTCAGCTGGCTGAAGTGGCTGCCGCACACCACCAGCGAGCGCAGCCCGTTCCGCGACCTGCCGCTGTCGGACTCGGCATCTACCGGCACCGCCCTGCTGTCGGCTCTGGAGGAGCTCGTGATGCGCCGGTCGACGGCGCCGTCCTCGCCGCGCCCGCCCTATGGCGACGACTGGCATCCCATGCAGTTCGGCACGAACGTCAAGCGCGCCGCCGAAGAGGCGACGCACCCCGGCCAGACTGCCGTCCTGGTGATCGTCACCGCCGACGCGCCCGTCGACCGGGCACGGCTGACCCAGGTGCTCGAGCGCGGTGCCGACGTCGGCGTGTACGGACTGTTCGTCGCGCCCGTCGTCGAAGCGCTGCCGGCCGTGTGCCGCAGCTTCATAGACGTCGGCGCCGGGCTCGACAAGGCCCGGGTGGGCACCGTGCGCAACGGCGTCGAGTATACGGATGCTGCGATCGAGGGGGTCTCGAACGAGCTGATGACCGTCCTCGCCAAGCGCCTGGCGCCGGTCACCGACGCCAGCACTATCGTCGAGGACGCCTCCGACATCCCCAACTCGGTCATGTTCCTGTCGCTGGTGGGAACCGAGCTCGCGACCAACCCGTCATCTGCGGTGGACCGCTGGCGCGAGAACAATACGATCATCGACCGGTCCGGCGCGACCCTGCCGCGGCTGAAGAAGGCCGGAAACCTGCGTGCGATCGTCGGGCACGGCGCCACCGATGCGATGACCCTCGACCTGCGCACCCAGGGGCCGCACGCGCTGGTGGGCGGCACCACCGGCGCCGGCAAGAGCGAATTCCTGCAGGCCTGGGTGCTGGGCATGGCCGCCGCGCACAGCCCCGACCGGGTCACGTTCCTGTTCGTGGACTACAAGGGCGGGTCGGCGTTCGCCGACTGCGTCGAGCTGCCGCACTGCGTGGGATTGGTGACCGACCTGAGTCCGCATCTGGTGCGACGGGCGCTGACGAGCCTGCGAGCCGAGCTGCACTACCGAGAGCATCTGTTCAACCGCAAGAAGGCCAAGGACCTGCTCGACATGGAGAAGCGGCGCGACCCCGAGACGCCGCCGGCGCTGGTGCTCGTGATCGATGAGTTCGCCGCGCTCGCCGGCGAGGTGCCCGAGTTCGTCGACGGCGTCGTCGACATCGCCCAGCGCGGCCGCTCGCTCGGCATCCACCTGATCATGGCCACGCAGCGGCCCGCGGGCGTCATCAAGGACAACCTGCGCGCCAACACCAACCTGCGCGTCGCGCTGCGGATGGCGGACGAGTCGGATTCCAAGGACGTCGTCGACGACCCGATCGCGGGCACGTTCGACCCCGGCATCCCCGGCCGCGGCATCGCCAAGACCGGCCCGGGTCGGCTCGTGCCGTTCCAGTCCGCATACGCCGGCGGGTGGAGCACGGACGAGGTGGCCGAGGCGGACGTGCGCGTCGCCGAGCTGCGGTTCGGGTCGGTGCAGCCGTGGGAGCTCGAGCGTTCCGGCAACGACGACATCCACGACGCCGATCCCGGCCCCAATGACCAGAAGCGGATCGTGGCGGCCCTGATCGCGGCGGCCGCACAGGCCGGCGTGCCCGCCCCGCGTCGGCCGTGGCTGGACGATGTCGAGGCGACCGTCGACATCCGTGAGCTGGCGGCGGGGCAGGCCGGCTCCATTCTGCTCGGCAAGCGCGATGTGCCCGAGCGGCAGCTTCAGGAGCCGGTGTACTTCGAGCCGGATCGCGACGGCTCGCTGCTCGTGTACGGCACGAGCGGCTCCGGCAAGTCGACGGTGCTGCGCACGCTGGCCGTCTCGGCGGCGATGGGCCGGCGTGCGGAGCGGGTCGAGGTCTACGGACTTGACTTCGGCTCGGGGTCGCTGAAGAGCCTGGAGATGCTGCCGCACGTCGGCTCGATCATCCCGGGCGACGATGCGGAGCGGGTGCAGCGCGTGCTGCGCACCCTCGCCGCCGTGCTCGATGACCGCGGCAAGCGGTTCAGCGCCGCCAATGCCGCAAGCGTGACCGAGTACCGCGAACTGACCGGACGGGACGAGTCGCGCATCGTGCTGCTGCTGGACGGGCTCCCGCAGTTCCGCGGCGAGTGGGAGTCGACCAGTGCGAGGATGCCGTTCTACCAGGTGTTCATGCGGATCCTGGGCGAGGGGCGCCCGCTCGGCGTGCACGTGGTCGCCACCGCCGACCGGTCGGGATCGGTGCCCACCGCCGTCAGCGCGAACATCTCGCGCCGCGTCGTGCTGCGGCTGGCCGACGAGAACGCCTACTCGCTGCTGAACGCCCCGAAGGACGTGCTCGACGAGCGGTCGGTGCCGGGACGGGCGATCGTCGACGGCTTCGAGACGCAGATCGCGGTGCTCGGCGGCACCCCGAACGTCGCCGAGCAGACGAAACTGCTCGAGCAGCTTGCCGCCGAGCTACGTTCGCTGGGCGTTGCAGAGGCACCTGAGATCGGAGCACTGCCCACCCGGCTCGACCCGGCCGAGCTGCCCGCACGGGTCGGCGAGTTCCCGGTGCTGGGCATCGCCGAGGACACCCTCGTTGCGCGCGGCTTCGACCCGGTCGGTACGTTCGTGGTCGCCGGGCCCCCGCAGGCGGGCAAGACCACGGCGATGAAGTCGCTGATCACGGCGATGGTGCGCTTCGACCCCGAGGTCAAGCTCTTCCACCTGGGCGGCCGCCGCTCGCAGCTGAAGGAGTTCGCCCCCTGGGTGCGCAGCGCCACGACGCCCGACGACGCGAAGGAGCTCGTCACCGAGCTGACCGACCTCGTCGCCGACGAATCGCTCGGCATGCGACTCATGGTCGTGGTCGAGGACGTCCCGCAGTTCGCCGACTCACCGGCGGAGCGGCCCCTGAAGGCGCTGTTCCAGGCGATCAACCGCAGCGAGCAGTTCCTCATCGGCGACGCCGACGTCTCGCAGGTCACGAGCGGTTTCGGTCTGATCGGCGACTTCAAGGCGGGCCGGCGGGGCATCGTGCTCAAGCCGGACTCGTTCGACGGCGACGCGATCTTCAAGGTGCCGTTCCCGAAGGTCAAGCGGACCGAGTTTCCGGAGGGGCGCGGCCTGTTCGTGCAGGCCGGTCGCGCCGTGACCGTGCAGATGCCGCTGACCGAGGCATCCGAGGTCGCCGTGCCGGCGTCGAGGGCGTGAGGACGCCAGCGGGCACGGGGTGGGGATTTGTCCCCATCGACCGGACTACGCGGTGTTGTTAGGTTCGATTCATCGGCCCGGTGGGGGTCGGGCATTCTGAGTGAGGGAGTTGACGATGGCTGATTTCGGAGCATCGTATTCGGAGATGGAGCAGGTCGCGAACTCGCTGACCCAGGCTCGTGATGACATCCAGGGCCAGCTGGACACGCTGAAGAGCCAGGTGGACACGCTGCTGGGCGAGGACTTCAAGACGCAGCACGCGTCGGGCAAGTTCGGCGAGGGCTACGAGGAGCTCACGACCGGACTGAAGAACGCGGTCGACGGCATCGGCGACATGTCCGATGCCCTGACCGGCATGATGCACGCGATCCAGGACCTGGACCAGCAACTCGCCGGCAGCTGACCGACGACGATTCGGGGCGGGCCGTGCACGGCCCGCCCCGAACACGCGGCGACACGAGCACGAACAGACGGGGCTGACGATTCATGGGCGTGAAGATCTCCTACGACGACCTGGGGACCCTCTACACGAACCTGCTGGCGACGCGGATCGAATTCGACGACGCCTCGAAGCGCCGCAGTGAGCTGAGCGAAGACATCGGCACCCCCTACGGGCGCGACGAGCTCCGGCACAAGACCGACGACTTCGAGAAGCAGTGGGACGACCGCCGCTACAAGCTCAACGAGGGCCTGAAGGCCGTGACCGAGCACGCGAAGGGGATCCTCGAGGGATTCGGCGATTTCGACACGAAGACCGCGGCCAAGCTCGCGCAAGAGATGCAGAAGGTCGAGTAGACGCGTGGCCACGCACAATTCGCCCAAGGGGCGTCCCGTCGAGATGGTCGAGGGCAACGGCGAGGACGTCAGCGACCGCGGTCAGCAGATCATGAAACTCGGCGAAGCGATGTCCGAGGCGTCCGCGCTGCTGGACCGTCTCGTGGACTTCGGCGCCGACATGGAGGGCAACGCGGTCGACAAGCTCCGCGAGGCCGGGGGCAAGGTCAATCACGAACTGTCGAAGGCGTCGTCGCTGTACGTCGACGTCGGCCCGTACGTGAAGAATTACGGCGATGCACTGGCCGGCGTGATCTCCGCCCTGACGTCGATCGTGCCGGACGCCGAAGAGTACTGGAAGAAGTACCAGGCGCGGCTGGACGACCTCGAGCAGGCCCAGAACGCGCCCGTGGCCTCGGGCGAGGACGACCCGGACGGCACGGCGCAGCAGGATCACGATCGGAACGTCGACGACGCCGTGCTGGACAAGTCGAACGCGTACGACCTGTGGAAGTCCGCGGCCGATGACTTCGATGCCCAGTACGACAAGTGGGAGGATGCCTTCGACACCGCCGTGGCAGGCGTCAAGAACTCGACCTCGGACGCCATCCACGACAGCTGGAAGGACAATCTGGACGGGTTCGTCCGATTCGCGCTGAAGGTGCTGGCCGTGGCCGGACTCGTGCTGGCCGTCCTCGCGCTGGTCGTGGGCGGACCCATCGTGGCCCTGCTGGCGCTGGCGGTGGGCGCGCTGACCCTGATCGGGACGCTGTGGCAGTACTCGCGCGGCGACGCCTCCGGCTGGGATGTCGCTCTCGCCGTGGTGGGGGTGATCCCGTTCGGCGCATTCGGCGAGTTCGCCAGCGGGGGATTCGGCGCCGGGATGCGCGCCTGGGGCGGCCTGTCGCGCGGCGGCCTGTCGGTGGGCGACGACTTCGCCCGCTGGAGTCTCAGCCTGGGCTCGAAGAACCCCGCGCAATGGGTGAGCAACATGCGTGGGCTCGGCCCCGAGGCCGGCTATCTCGCGAACTCGTTCGACGACATCGCCACCACGGTCATCAGCGGCCAGGACCCGGGCATGTGGGAGGTCATCACGAAGCTGGGCACCGCCGGCGAGCAGGCCGTGTACGGCCTCGGCTCCGCCGGTGCCCACTATCAGAACATCCTGACCGGGTACTTCGGCGTGACCGGGGCGATCAGCATCGCCGGCGACCCGAAGCCGCTGCTCTGGCCGACGTGGTGAGACCCGCACCCTGTGGCAGGGTGGGACGGTGATCTCGATTCGTGAGGAGCTCGCCGGAGGCCGCGGCGGCGTCCCCGAGTTCCGACTGCTGCTGCCCGACGGGTGGACGATGAGCGACGTGTCCGAGCGCACCGAGCAGGAGCTGCTGGCCGCGGCACGCGCCCGGCTGCGCGCCGCACAGCGGCCCGACACCTACGCGATGCTCGCGGGGCATGTCACCGAGGCGATGCGGGCGGCACGGCAGCAGGGCGCGTTCGCGATGATCACGCCGGGTGCGCACACTCCGCAGTGGTCGCTCGTGCCCATCAGCATCCTGGCGTCGGTGCGCGAGGGCACGCCCGCCGTCTCGCTGGATCAGATGGTCGCCGATGCCGTCGAGAACCGCGGCGCGCGAGCGCTCGACGGCAGCCGGCACTTCCTGCGCTGGGCCCAGGCGCAGACCGTGGAGCTGTCCGGCGAGACCGCCGGCGCCTATGTCGTCGTCTACCTCACCCCGATGCCGGGAACGCGGCACCGGAAGGCTCTGCAGCTGACCGCCACACTCGCCCACCCCATCGACGTCGACCCGACGACCCAGCCCGAGATGCGCACCTGGCTCGACCTGCTGGACGCGCACCTGCTCACCTTCGCCTGGACGGGGAAGTGATGCAGGTCGCGTTCACCTACGACGAAGCCACCCTGATCGCGCTGCCGGGTCCGGCCGCGCCGCCGGCGCAGACCGACGCCTGGGCGCGCGCTGCCGCAGCGCGCCTGGCCGACCGGCATGCCGACGGGGCCGTCGACGTCGACGCGCTGATCGACGTGCTCGCGCATGCGCAGGCCCGCGCGGCCGCCGACCCCAGCACGAACCTGCTGGTGTTCGAACCCGTCACCCGCGCGTGGGCGCCGGCCCGGTTCACCCTCGTCGAACGAGAGCTGGATGCCGCCGAGCAGCGGCGCTTCCTTCAGCCGGCGGCGATCCTCCCGCCGCAGCGGCGCCTGTGCGCGACCGAGGGACTGGGCCTGGGCTGCTCGGTCACCGTGCTCGACGAGCAGGGCCGCGGCCGGGTCGCCTGGCTGTTCGTCGTGCCCGGCCTCACGTTCGTCGCGGCGCTGGATCCGCTCGCGGCCCCGGCCGTGCTGCCGGCGGCGGCGAGTGTGGAATCGACGCTCGCCACGATCCGCATCGACGACCGGCGCCGGGCGGCATCGGCCGCCTTCGACGCGCGCGCCTTCGTCTATCCCGAGCCGACCGAGGACCTGGCGTGGCGGGCATGACCGAGGGACCCGCCACCGAGTATGCGCGGACGGTGCCGACGTGGCATCCCGAGCAGTGGTGGGACGTGGAATCCAAGGCGCTCGGCAGCGCCCGCGATCTGCGGGTGGCGCTGGCCCACTTCGCACCCGCGTCGGCGTGGAAGGGACTGTCGCGCAACGTCCCCACGGCCCTCGGATGCCTGCTGACGATCGCCAACATCGCCAGTTTCACGCTGCCGGTGATCGCCGCGTTCCTGATGATCGGGTGGCTGGTGGGCACGCCCGCCGACGACCCGCTGCGACCGGTCGCCCCGGTCGGCATCGCCGGCATCCTCGCGGCGATCGCCGCCGTGATCGCCGGGATCGGGCTGATCGACGAGGCGCGCAGCCCGGACCGGGCATCGGCGGGGATCGGGCGGCTGCTGGGCGCCCTGCACCTGGTCCCGTCGGCCGCGGCCGCGCTGATCGCCGTCATCGCGATCGCGCAGCAGTCGGCCGGGGGCGTGCTGGGAATTCTCGGCCTCGTGCTCGACCTCGCAGTCGGTATCCTGCACTTCGTCGTGTACCGCGGGCCCGCGACCGACCAGACGCGTCGGTGGCACCGCAACCTCGCCCGACTCGAGTCGGCGCGCGATGCCGTGCCCGAGCCCGAACGGGCCCGCATCCTCGCCGACATCCGCGGCGCCGTCGACGCGCTGGTGGGACGCGACCTCGTCTCGGATGAAGACGGCCTGCGGGCCCTGGCGGCGCCGGTGGGGATGCTGGGGATGACGATGGCTCCGCGCGCCGACCTCACCCCCGGTGGCGGCCGGTCCGCGTGAGGCCGCGCCGCGCCGCAGGTGGACATTTGTCCCCATCGACGGGGTCGGACGGGCCTTGTTAGGTTCGTGTCATCGGTCCGGCGGAAGCCGGAGCGCTGAACGACAAGGCCCACGAATTCGAGTCGCGGTGGGACGACAAGCGCAGCGATCTGGCGCGTGAGGTCGGCAAGGTCCAGCAGCACGTGCAGGGCGTCGTCGACGGGATGAAGGACTGGGACCAGGACACGACGAAGCAGTTCGAGGTCGACGTGAGCGGGCAACACGCCCCGAGGCCCGTCTGAGGCGGGGGAGAGCGCAACGATGGGCTGACCGCCAGCATCCTGCGCCCCGAGCCCGGCCGCAGTCTCGACGACCTCGTGCGCGAGGCCGTGGCGCGCGATGGTGCGACCCCGCTGCTGGGTGACAAGCGCTTCCTTCGGGCTGAACGCGAGACGAGCCAGTCGCTCGACGGCGAATCGGGCCTGGTCACGACAGTCGTCTACCTCACGCCGATCCCCGGCAGCGGTCGCCGCCGGGCGCTGCAGCTGACCCTGGTGATCGTCCGTCCGCCGGATGCGCCGACGGACGACGAGCCCATGGTGCAGATGCGGATGCTGTTCGATCTGTGCGTCTCGACTCTGACCTGGGTGCCCGCCGGCTGACCCCGCCCGCGGTCAGGCGCTGTCGCGACCGTAGGCCTCCAGCCAGCGCAGCCACACCTCGCTGACGGTGGGGTAGGCCGGCACGGCGTGCCACAGCCGGTCGATCGGCACCTCCCCGACGATCGCGATCGTCGCCGACTGCAGCATCTCGCCCACGTCCGGGCCGACGAACGTCGCGCCGATCAGCACGCGGCGGTCCTCGTCGACGATCGCGCGGGCCTGCCCGCGATAGCGGTCGGAATGCGCGGACGCGCCGGCCACCCAGGCCAAGTCGTAGTCGAGGACCCGGATGCGCCGGCCCGCCGCCCGCGCCTCGGCCTCGGTCACCCCGACCGACGCCACCTCGGGATCGGTGAAAGTCACCTGTGGCACGTACCCGTGGTCGGCGGTCGCCACGTGCCGGCCCCACGGCCCGTCGGCCACGGCGTTGCCGGCGGCGCGCGCCGCGATCACGTCGCCGGCCGCGCGCGCCTGGTACTTGCCCTGGTGGGTCAGCAGCGCCCGATGGTTGACGTCGCCGACGGCATACAGCCAGTCGCTTCCGGCCACCAGCATGGTGTCGTCCACGCTCAGCCAGTCGGCGGGGGTGAGGCCGACGTGCTCCAGGCCGATGTCGCCGGTGCGCGGCACGCGCCCGGTCGCCACCAGCACCTGCTCGGCCACGATCCGGCCGCCGTCCGACAGGGTCAGCACGGCATTGCGGTCGGTGCGGTGGGCGCGGATCACCCCGACACCGGTGCGCACCGTCACACCCATGCCCTCCAGCGATTCGCGCACGGCGTCGCCGGCGAACGGCTCGTTGTGACCGAGCAGCCGCGAGTGCACCGCCATCGTGACCTTCGTGCCGAACCCGGCGTATGCCGTCGCCATCTCGCACGCCACGACGCCGCCGCCGATGATCGCCAGGCTGCGGGGGACCACGCGCGCCGAGGTGGCATCCCGACTCGTCCACGGATCGATTTCGCGCAGACCCGGGATGTCCGGAAGCATCGCGGCCGATCCCGTGCAGATCGCGACGGCGTGCCGGGCGGTGAGCTCGGTGACGGCCCCGTCTTGCCCGGTGACCGCGACGCGCTTGGCGCCGACCAGGGCGCCGTGCCCACGGGCCAGTTCGATGCCCGCGTCCTCGAGCCATCGCACCTGTCCGTCATCGTGCCAGTCGCTGGTGATCCAATTGCGCCGGCGCAGCACGCCGGCAACGTCCAGGTCGCCGGTCACGGCCTGCTTCGCGCCGTCCAGATTCTGCGCGGCGCGCACCGCCGCCGCGCTGCGCAGCAGCGCCTTCGAGGGCATGCACGCCCAGTAGGAGCAGTCGCCGCCGACCAGCTCGCTCTCGATGATGACGGTGGACATGCCTCCCGCGACGGCGCGCTCGGCGACGTTCTCGCCGACTGCGCCGGCCCCGATCACGATGAGGTCGTACTCCGCTTGCGCCATTCCCTCACGCTATCGTCGTGCGCGCGCCGTGTCAGCCGGCCGGTCGCGCCGCCCTGGCCGCGCCGCGACAGCGTGATGGCGGATTTCCGCTACCTCGGGCCCCCGGCGCGTGCCAGGCTAGAGGCATGGGCATCCAGGGCATGACGTTCGACCAGCGCTACCGCGCGATCGATGCGCGGGATGCCCGCTTCGACGGCCAGTTCATCATGGCCGTGCGCTCCACCGGCATCTACTGCCGGCCGAGCTGCCCGGCGCGCACCCCGAAGCCGGCCAATGTGACGTTCTATCCCACTGCCGCGGCGGCGCACGAGGCCGGCTACCGCGCGTGCAAGCGGTGCCTGCCCGATGCCGCACCCGGCTCGCCGCAGTGGAATCTGCGCACCGACGTCGCCGGCCGCGCGATGCGGCTCATCGAGGACGGCGTCGTCGAACGCGAGGGGGTGCCCGGGCTCGCGCAGCGCCTCGGCTACTCGCAGCGCCAGCTCGGCCGCATCCTCACGGCCGAACTGGGCGCGGGGCCGCTGGCCCTGTCGCGCGCGCACCGCGCGCACGTCGCGCGGATGCTGCTGGTGGGCACCGAGCTGTCGGCCGCCGATGTCGCATTCTCCGCCGGGTTCGCCAGCGTGCGGCAGTTCAACGACACCCTGCGCGACGTGTTCGGCACGACGCCGCTGCAGCTGCGCGCGCGCCGCCGGACGCTGCCGGGCACGGGCCAGAGCGGGCAGCTCCGCCTCGTGCTGGCGCACCGGGAGCCGATCGACCTGGCCGGCCTGTTCGGCTGGATGCAGGCGCGAGCCGTGCCGGGCATGGAAGACGCGGATGCCGACTCGTACGCCCGCACCCTCGCGCTGCCGCACGGCCCGGCCTGGATGCGCATCTCCGCCGACTCGGGCCGCATCCGGCTGGATGCGCGGCTGACGCACCTGTCCGATCTGCCCGCCCTCATCGCCCGCGCGCGGCGGCTGTTCGACCTCGACGCCGACCCGGTCGGCATCGACGACGCCCTCGCCGGGCAGCCCGAGCTCGCCGCGGCCGTGCGCGCCACGCCCGGCATCCGCGTGCCCGGTGCCGTCGACGCCGGCGAGATGCTGGTGCGGGCGATGATCGGTCAGCAGGTCACGGTCGCCGCCGCGCGCACGGCGCTGACCCGACTGGTCGAGGCGCTCGGCGAGCGGCTGCCGGACGGCGGCATCCTGTTCCCGACCATGACCGCGATCGCCGAGCACGGCCACGAGGTGCTGCGCGGACCGGGCGCCCGCATCCGTGCGATCACGGGTGCCGCGGCGGCGCTGGCCGCAGGCGATCTTCAGCTTGGCGCCGGCGACGATCCCCTCGCGCAGCGAGCGGCGCTGCTGGCGATGCCCGGCATCGGCCCGTGGACGGCCGACTACGTGCGGATGCGCATCACCGGCGACCCCGACGCGTTCCTGCCCGGCGACGTCGCCGCCCGTGCGGGAGCCGCCCGGCTGGGCCTGCCCGCCGAACCGAAACCGCTCACCGCGTGGGCGGCTCGCACCGCTCCGTGGCGCAGTTATCTGACCGCGCACCTCTGGCGCGCGCTCGTCGCCCCCGCGGCCTCCGGACCCACGGTATCCGCCCGCGCGATATCCAGCCCCACGAAGGAGACCCCATGACCGGCACCACCGCCAAAACAGGCACCGTGCAGACCATCGACACGCCCGACGGACCGTTCACGATCATCGTCGACGACCACCAGCGTGTGCTCGCCTCGGGATGGACCGCCGACGTCGACGCGGCGCTCGCGCGCATCCACCCCGATCTGCGACCCGACGAGGTCGCGGTGGGCCAGACGGACGCCGCAGACGCCGTCCGCGCCTATTACGCCGGGGATCTCGCCGCCGTCGGCCGCGTACCGGTCAGCCAGCACGGCACCGTGATGCAGGACGACGGGTGGCGCGCCCTGCGCGCGATCGCGCCGGGGCAGCCGCTGACCTACACCGAGTTCGCGGCGACGCTCGGCCACCCCACGGCGGTGCGCGCCGCCGCGTCGATCTGCGCGCGCAACGCGCCGGCGCTGTTCGTGCCGTGCCATCGGGTGCTGCGCGGTGACGGCTCCATGGGCGGATACGCCTGGGGGACCGACGTCAAGCGCAGCCTGCTCGCGCGCGAGCGCGCCGCCTGACGCGCGCGCCGCCCGACCCACGCCCCGACTGACGAGCGCGCCGAGCCGGATGCCGCCGCCCGGCCGTTCACAGACTTCGGAAGATGTGACCGACGTCGGACCCGTTCGGCCGGATGCCTCCGCACTTCGTGCGATCCTCCGAAGGCTGTGAACGGCCCGCCGCTGGTGCGGGATCGGCACCGGCCGCATGGGATCGGCACCGGCGGCGATGGTCCTAAGGTTGCAATCGGCCGCACACCGGGCATAGGCTGAAGGGCTGTCGCATCGGCGGCGGCCCGTCGATTCGAGGGGGAAGACATGTACCAGGATGTTGCCGTAAATCCGGTCGCCTTCCGCGCCGACCTCGACCGGCGCCGGGGATAGCCCCCGCGCCACCGCCTGACATCTGCGCCCTCGCCCGGGCGCCCCGCTCCGTCGCCGCTCGCGACACTTGTCTCCACGCCGCAAGGATCATGACTTCTTCGTCTGCCACCACGCCTCAACGCCTGTCCACTTTCCGCGCCCTGGCGCGCTTGTACCCCTTCGTAAAGCCCGCCATGCCCCGCATGATCGGCGGGCTGCTGACCGCGCTCGGCGGTGCCCTGATGACGCTGATCATCCCGCTCGTGCTGCAGGCCGCCGTCGACGGACCGATCGCCGACGGCGACATCGCGCTGATCGTGTGGGCGGCGGTGGGCGTGCTGGTCCTCGGCATCCTCGAGGCGCTGTTCGTCTTCCTGCGGCGCGCCTTCGTGCTGACCCCGGGCACGAAGATCGAGTACGAGATCCGGCAGGACTTCTACCAGCGCCTGCAGCGGCTGCCGGTTGCCTTCCACGACCGCTGGCAGTCCGGTCAGCTGCTGAGCCGCATGATGCAGGACATCAACATCGTGCGGCGCTGGCTGATCTTCGGCCTGATCCTGCTGGTGGTCAACATCCTGACCATCATCATCGGTGCCGTGCTGCTGTTCCGCTGGCACTGGGCGCTGGGCACCGCGTTCATCGTGATCTCCATCCCGCTGTGGTTCTTCGGCTACCGGTTCGAGCGCAACTACGGCCTGCTCGCGCGGCAGAGCCAGGACCAGGCGGGCGACCTGGCCACCGCCGTCGAAGAGAGCGTGCACGGCATCCGCGTGCTCAAGGCGTTCGGCCGCGGCAAGCACGCGCTGCTGAAGTTCACGCGGCAGGCCGACACGCTGCGCAGCACCGAGCTGCACAAGGCGCGCGAGGTCGGCGTGCTGTGGTTCTGGCTCGACATGATGCCGACGCTGGCCTTCGCCGGATGCCTGTTCCTGGGCATCTGGCTGGCCACGCTCGGCCAGCTGACCGTGGGCGAGCTGTTCGCGTTCTTCGCGATGGCCACGGCGCTGCGGTGGCCGCTGGAGTCACTCGGCTTCCTGTTCTCGTTCCTGGTGGACGCGCGCACCGCCAGCGACCGGATCTTCGAGGTGCTCGACGAAGAGAACGCGATCGTCGACCCCGCCGATCCGGTCACGCTCGGCGAGCCCCGCGGTGAGCTCGCGTTCCGCGGCGTGCACTTCCGGTATCAGGATGCGCGTGCAGACGAGCGCGATCTGCTCGACGGCGTCGACCTGGTGCTGCGCCCCGGTGAGACGATGGCGCTGGTCGGCCTGACCGGGTCGGGCAAGACCACCCTCACGACGCTGCCCACCCGGCTGTACGACGTCACCGCCGGCCGCGTCGAGCTGGACGGCGTCGACGTGCGCGACCTGAAGCTCGGCGAGCTGCGCCGCCACATCTCGATGGCGTTCGAGGATGCGACGCTGTTCTCGTCGTCGGTGCGGGAGAACGTGCTGCTGGGTCGCGCCGACCTCGACCTGCACAGCACACAGGCACAGGCGGTGCTCGACGAGGCGCTGC
The DNA here is from genome assembly GCF_039537285.1 of Microbacterium kribbense. Classification (NCBI taxonomy): domain Bacteria; kingdom Bacillati; phylum Actinomycetota; class Actinomycetes; order Micrococcales; family Microbacteriaceae; genus Microbacterium; species Microbacterium kribbense. The sequence continues at coordinate 197,668 of NZ_BAABAF010000005.1, forward strand.
GGACCGCCCAGGCGCAGTTCGTCTACGAGCTGCCGGAGGGTGTGGACACCACCGTCGGCGAAGAGGGGCTGAGCCTGTCCGGCGGGCAGCGTCAGCGCCTCGCGCTGGCGCGCGCGGTCGCGGCGGCGCCGTCCGTGCTCGTGCTGGACGACCCGCTGTCGGCGCTGGATGTGGACACCGAGGCGCTCGTCGAGGCCGCCCTGCGCCGGGTGCTGGCCACCACGACGGCGCTGATCGTCGCGCACCGGCCCTCGACGGTCGCTTTGGCCGACCGGGTCGCGGTGCTGCAGGACGGCCGCATCACGGCCGTCGGCACGCACGCCGAGCTGCTGCATTCCAGTGAGCACTACCGCTACGTGATCTCGAGCCTTCAGGCCGACGATCTGCGCCAGCGAGAGATGGAGGTGAACCTGTGAGCACGGTGCAGGGAACCCGCGGCGAAGACCGCAACGACTACTCGAAGGCCGAGAGTCGCGCCATCCGGCGCCGCTCGGTGCGCCTGCTCGGAGTGCTCGTGAAGCCGATGACCCCCCTGGTGGCCCTGGGCGGGGTCGTGGTCGTGGTCTCGACGCTGCTGCGCGTGATCGGTCCGACCCTGATCGCGTACGGCATCAACACCGCGCTGCCGCGCGCACTGGAGGTCGCCGACTGGATGCCGGCGATCATGATCTCGGCCGCCTACGTGCTCACCGGCGGCATCGGCGCCCTGCTGATGGGCTGGTTCGTGGTGCTGTCGGCGAAGATCACCCAGGCGATCCTGCTCGATCTGCGCACCCGCATCTTCCAGCACACGCAGCGCCTGAGCCTGGAGTTCCACGAGACGTACACGTCCGGACGGATCATCTCGCGCCAGACCAGCGACCTCGAGTCGATCCGGGAACTGCTCGACGGCGGCCTGAACCAGCTGGTCTCAGGTGCGCTGTACGGCGTGTTCACGCTGATGATGCTGTTCCTGCTGGACTGGCGCAGCGGGCTGGTGCTGGTGGCGATGGGCATCCCGCTGGCCTTCCTGATGCGCTGGTTCTATCTGCAGTCGCAGAAGGGCTATCGCGAATCCCGAGTGGTCAGCGCGAAGCTGATCGTGCAGTTCGTCGAGACGATGACCGGCATCCGGGCGGTCAAGGCGTTCCGCAAGGAGCAGCGCAACGACGGCGAGTTCGGCCAGGTCTCGGCCGATTACCGCAACGTCAACCTGCGGCTGGTCAAGCTCTACGGCGTCTTCGACCCGGCGCTGATCCTGCTCGCGAACGTCACGATGGCCGTCGTGCTGCTGTGGGGCGCGTTCCGGGTGGTCGACGGCTCGCTGCTGATCGGCTCGCTGCTGGCCGCGGTGCTGTACATCCGCAACTTCTTCAGCCCGCTGGAGGAGGTGGCGATGTTCCTGAACTCGTACCAGTCGGCCACCGCGGCGCTGGAGAAGGTGTCGGGCGTGCTCGAGGAGGCGCCCTCGGTGCCGGACCCGGACAAGCCGGTGGACCTGTGGGAGGCGCGCGGCAACGTGCACTTCGACGACGTCGAGTTCTCCTATGGCTCAGGCGCCGTCGTGCTGCCGGGCTTCAGCCTCGACATCCCGGCCGGGCAGACCGTCGCGCTGGTGGGCACCACCGGTGCCGGCAAGTCGACGCTGGCCAAGCTGATCTCGCGCTTCTACGACCCCAGCCGCGGCAGCGTGCAACTGGACGGCGTGGATCTGCGCGCGCTGCACCCCAAGGACCTGCGGCGCGCGATCGTCATGGTCACGCAGGAGGCATACCTGTTCAGTGGCACCGTCGCCGACAACATCGCCCTGGGCAAGCCGGATGCGACGATGGAGCAGATCCACGCCGCCGCCGAGGCGGTGGGAGCGGATGCCTTCATCCAGGCGCTTCCGGACGGCTACGACACCGACGTCAACAAGCGCGGCGGCCGGGTCTCGGCGGGGCAGCGCCAGCTGATCTCGTTCGCCCGCGCGTTCCTGGCCGACCCGGCGGTGCTGATCCTGGACGAGGCGACGGCGTCGCTGGACATGCCCAGCGAGCGGCAGGTGCAGCAGGCGCTGCAGACGCTGCTGGCCGACCGCACCGCGATCATCATCGCCCACCGGCTGTCGACGGTCTCGATCGCCGACCGGGTGCTCGTGATGGAGCACGGCCGGATGATCGAGGACGACACCCCCGAGGCACTGATCAGCGGCACCGGCAAGTTCGCGCAGCTGCATGCCGCCTGGCGCGAGTCGCTGGTCTGAGCCGGGCGGCCGCGCGGCCGCCATGCAGCGACGACGGGGCCTCGGTCGGGGAGGGGATCCGAGCCCCCACCGTCAGCTCGTCCGGATCAGAGTGAGATCTCGGCGATGACCTCGCCGTACTCCGTCTCACCGACCGGCCGGAAGCCGACCCGCTCGAAGAACGCCGCGGGGCCGGCGCTGCCGGCCTCGTAGATCACGTCGACCCGGTCCATGCCGCGCTCGCGGGCTTCGGCCAGCAGGCCCTGCACGGCGAACGTTCCGACACCGCGACCCTGCTCGTCGGCATCCACGTTGATGCGCCACAGCACGGAGCGGAAGTGCTCCTGCGGAAAATCCAAGTCGAAATTGGCGCTGATGAAGCCGACCACTTCATCGCCGTCCACGACCACGCGCTGCCAAGAGGTCTGCGGGTTGACCACGGTCGCGGCGATCCCGTAGCTGACCGGAGACAGGAACTCCTCTTGGCCGGGCTTCAGCGAGAATTTGTTGACCGCCACGATCGTCGACGCCGACAGTTCCACCAAGCTGAGCTCACCCATACCGCCAGGCTATCCGCATTTGCGCCCTGCAGACACGTCGGCAGGTGCCGGGGACGGTCCGAAGACGCCGCCGATGCGCCGTCGATTCCGCGAAGATATCTCGACGTCAAGATACTTTGGCGCGCACGATAAGCTGGAGTCACCCCATTCTCAAGCCACACAGACGAAGAGGCGCGCGGTGACCGAGTCCACCATCATCTACACCTACACAGACGAGGCGCCGGCGCTCGCCACGGCATCCTTCCTGCCGATCATCCAGGCGGTCACCGGTCAGGCGGGTGTGCACATCGAGACGCGCGACATCTCGCTGGCCGGCCGCATCCTCGCCGCCTTCCCGCAGCAGCTGACGCCCGCCCAGCAGGTGGGTGACGCGCTGGCCGAACTCGGCGGACTGACCACGCTGCCCGAGGCGAACATCATCAAGCTGCCGAACATCTCGGCCTCGATGCCGCAGCTGAAGGCGGCCATCGCCGAACTGCAGGGCAAGGGCTACGACATCCCGGACTACCCCGACGAGGCCGCCTCGGTCGAGGCCAAGGACGTGCGCGCCCGATACGACCGCATCAAGGGATCGGCCGTGAACCCGGTGCTGCGCCAGGGCAACAGCGACCGGCGCGCGCCGCTGTCGGTGAAGAACTACGCGCGCAAGCATCCGCACCTGAACAAGCCGTTCGCGCCGGGCTCGAAGACCCGGGTCGCGACGATGGCCGCCGACGACTTCGCGCACAACGAGAAGTCGATCGTCGTGCCCCACGACGATGTGCTGACGATCCAGCACGTGGCCGCCGACGGCACGGTCACGACGCTGAAGTCGGGCCTGAAGGTGGTCACCGGTGAGATCGTGGATGCCACATTCCTGTCGGCTGCGGCCCTGGACGCGTTCCTCGCCGAGACGCTGCGGGCGGCCGAGACCGACGATGTGCTGTACTCGGTGCACCTGAAGGCGACGATGATGAAGGTCAGCGACCCGATCATCTTCGGCCACGTCGTGAAGGCGTACTTCGCCGACGTCTTCGACACGCACGGCGCGGCGCTGGCCGCGGCCGGGCTGAGCCCGAACAACGGCCTGGGCGGCATCCTCTCCGGGCTGTCCGCCGTCGCCGGCGGAGACGAGATCGCCGCGCAGATCACCGCCGACCTCGCCCGCGGCCCGCGGCTGTCGTACGTGAACAGCGACAAGGGCATCACGAACCTGCACGTGCCCTCCGACGTGATCGTGGATGCCTCGATGCCGGCGCTGGTGCGCAACGGCGGCAAGCTGTGGGGTGCCGACGGCGGCGAGGCCGACACCCTGGCGGTCATTCCAGACTCGTCGTACGCCGGGGTCTACCAGGCCGTCATCGACGACGTGATCGCCAACGGGCCGCTGAACCCGGCCACGATCGGCACGGTGCCCAACGTCGGCCTGATGGCCCAGGCCGCCGAGGAGTACGGCAGCCACGACAAGACGTTCGAGATCGCCGCCGACGGCCGCGTGCAGGTCGTCGACAGCGAGGGCGAGGTGCTCATCGAGCACACCGTCGCCGCCGGCGACATCTGGCGGGGAACCCAGACCAAGGACATCCCGGTCCGCGACTGGGTGAAGCTGGCCGTGACCCGCGCCCGTGCCACCGGCGACCCGGCGGTGTTCTGGCTCGATGCCAACCGTGCGCATGACGCACAGCTGATCGCGAAGGTCGCCACCTACCTCGGCAAGCTCGACACGGCCGGCGTCACCACGACGATCCTGCCGCCGGCCGAGGCGACCCGCTACTCGCTGGCGCGGATGCGACAGGGCCTGGACACCATCTCGGTCAGCGGCAACGTGCTGCGCGACTACCTCACCGACCTGTTCCCGATCATCGAGGTCGGCACCAGCGCCAAGATGCTCTCGATCGTGCCGCTGCTGGCCGGCGGCGGGCTGTTCGAGACCGGCGCCGGCGGGTCGGCCCCGAAGCACGTGCAGCAGCTGCTGGCCGAGGACTACCTGCGCTGGGACTCGCTGGGGGAGTTCTTCGCCCTGGCGGCGTCGCTCGAGCACTACGCGGACTTCACCGGCAATGCCGAGGCGCAGGTGCTGGCCGACACGCTGGATGCCGCGACCGGCGCGTTCCTCGAGAACGACCGGTCGCCGGGACGCAAGCTCGGCACCATCGACAACCGCGGCAGCCACTTCTACCTGACGCTGTACTGGGCGCAGGAGCTGGCGAAGCAGACCGCGGACGCCGAGCTTGCCGCGATCTTCGCGCCGATCGCGCAGACGCTGTCCGACAACGAGCAGAAGATCGTGGACGAGCTGCTGGCCGTGCAGGGCTCGAAGGTCGACATCGGCGGCTACTACCGTCCGGACGCTGACCTGGTCGCGAAGGCGATGCGCCCGTCGCAGACCCTGAACGCGATCATCGACGGCCTGCGCTGAGCGGGTCCGGCCTGCGGGTCGGCTTGCGCCGGTCGGGGTCGGCCTGCGGGGTCGGGGTCGGCCTGCGGGGTCGGCCTGCGCGGATTAGGGTCGGCCTGCGCTGAATAGGGTCGGCCTGCGCTGAATAGGGTCGGCCTGCGGGGCGAGCAGGCTGCGGGTGGGGGGTACCGCCCGCGAGGGTGGTTCGAGAATGCGCAAACTGCGCCGCGGTGCCCGTTGACGCGCGGTTTGGGCGTTCTCGGCGGGGTCTCGACGCTGGCTGCGCGGCCCTGGCGCCGCGAGGTCGTGGCACCGCCCGACGGTGACATCCGCCCGACGGTGACATCCTCCCGACGGTGACATCCTCCCGACGGTGACACCTGCCGGGCTGACGGCTGGGGAGCGGTCGAGAATGCGCGAACTGCGCCGCGGTGCCCGTCGATGCGCCGTTTGCGCCTTCTCGGCGGGGTCTCGAGGCTGGCGGCGCGCCCGTGACGCGCGACCGCTCAGTTCTGGACGGTGACCTCGAGGCCGGTGGGCGCCCAGTCGTACACGAACTTGGCGATGTCGATCGGCATGTTCACACAGCCATGGCTCATCACGTGCCCGAAGTTGTGGTGCCAGTAGGTGCCGTGGAACCCGACGTCCGGCGCGAAGTAGGTCACCCAGGGCACGTTCTTGGTGCAGTACTCGGCGCCGTCGAAGCATCCCATGTCCTGCTTCACGACGTGCGCGAACACCCGGAAGTAACCGGTCGGGGTGGCGTGGCCGGCCGTACCGGAGGAGATCAAGTAGCTGCGCAGCAGCGCGCCGTTCTGATACAGGTAGGTCATCTGCCGGCTGAGGTCGACGACGATATGCCGCGAGACCTTCGTCGTGGACGCCTTGGTCACGGTCACCGGAAGCCGGTACACACCGTCGCCGCCGGCGAGCTGGCCGGCGAACGCCGCGGCGATGCCGCTGGTGTCACCGAGCGTGCGTCCGTCGAGGGCCGGCCGGTCCACGCGCAGCACTGTGCCCTGGCGGTCGGTGATCTCGGTGCCGTTCTGCGGCGGACGGTTCACTGACTTCTCCAGCGTGCCGACGACGTTCGCGATCGCGGCCTGGTCGGCCGTGATGGTGAAGCCGTCGTCCGCGGCGGTGACGGTGAGCCAGGATGCCGCGACCTTGCGATCCACCGGGACAGTGCGCTCGTCACCGACGTAGAAGCCGATCTTGTCGAGCATCGTGTTCAGGGCAGCGGCGGTCTTCTTCGCGGTGTCGGTCGAGATCGCCGGTGCCACCGGCGCCTGGGTGGCCGCCACCGGCACGGTGCCCTCGCCCTTCGCGAACGCGTCCTGCAGGGCGGTCGCGAGGACGTCCAGATCAGCGCCGGTGCCGCCTGCGGCCGGTGTGCTCGCGTAGGAGGCGGTCTTCGCGTCGAAGGTCACCGTGGCATCCACCGGCGCTTCGAACAGCGCCGGGGCGGCGGCGCGCAGCGCGGCCGTGGCGGTGTCGGCATCCAGCGTCACCGGCGCGTGGTCGGCCCCGGAGAACCAGCCGCCGAGATTCCACATCGGGTGGTCGGCGAATGCGGCCTTCGCGAGCGCTTGCGCGTCGACCTTCGCGCCGAGCTGGGCGCCGGTCAGGGTCGCGTGCACTCCGTGGCCGGTCAGTTCGACGGTGGTCTCATTCAGCCGGGACTGGATGGCGGCGGCGGCGGCGCCGGCGGTCATGCCGCCCACCTGCACCCCGGCCACGGCGGTGCCCGGGGCGATCAGCACGAGAGAGGCGGCGATCACGCCGACCAGCGCGACCGCGAGCGGTGTGCCGATCCACAGACCCAGGTGCCGCTTGCGGCGCACGAGCGCCCCAGGCGCCCACTCGAGTGCGCGGCCGTCAGACGATGCGTGCGCGCTCGAACCCCCCGGTGTGTCCGCCACACCATCACCCCCGATTGTCTTCCCCTCGGCTCTATGGTATTCGACGAGCATGCGCGGGGAAGATCTGCCGGCGCCGATCGGCGCGATTTCGGGCCCTCGGTGGATAACGTTCTGATAAAGACCGGGTGCGGATGTCGGTCACGGCTTGTGCCGGGTGTGTTCGTAAGGTGTACTAACAAATATGTCTGCCCCGGAAGCACGGCGCAGCCTTGCCACCGCCGAGTCGCTGCTGCCTGCCCCGTCGTCACCGTCGACGACCGTGCCCGGGTTGCGGCGCCATGCGCGGCAGACGGCCAAGGTGCTGCCCGGGCACGCCCGGACGCACAACCGCGCACTGGTGCTGCAGACGCTCTTCCATGACGGGGCGATGAGCCGGGCCGACCTGTCGCGCCGCACGGCTCTGACGCGGGTGACCGTCTCCGACCTCGTCGCCGAGCTGATCGGCGACGGCTTCGTCGCCGAGAAAGGCGTGCGCGCGGGAGTCCGGCCCGGCAAGCCCGCGATGCTCGTGGACCTCGACCGGACCGGGCATCGCATCGTGGCGATCGACCTGTCGGGTCCGACCGCGTTCACCGGCGGCATCCTGACCCTGGACGGCGCCGTCGTGGTGCGCCGCGACGTTCGACACCCGGGAGCCGGCGGAGACGTCGTGCGGTGCGTCGTCGACCTCGCCCGGGAACTGGCCGCCGAGGCGGGTGAGCGGGTGCTCGGCGTCGGGGTCGGCTCGCCCGGCATCGTCGACGACGCCGGCGTGGTGCTGACCGCGCCGAATCTGGGACTGGTCAGCTGCGACCTCGCGGGCGCGCTGCGCGCTGCGCTCGCGCTGCCGGTCACCGTCGCCGGCGATGCCAGTGCCGCGGTGTTCGCCGAATACGCTTTCGGCGGCGCCGGTGACGATGTGATGGTCGTCAAGATCGGTCGGGGCGTCGGCTCGGGCCTGCTGTCCGGCGGCCTGCCGATGCTCGGCAGGCGCTTCGCCGCAGGCGAGATCGGGCACGTCACCGTCGGCACCGACGGCGGCCCGCTGTGCTCGTGCGGCAAGACCGGATGCCTCGAAGCATGGATCTCAGTGCCCGCACTGACCGCGCGGCTGGCCGACGCCGTCGGCGACGAAGCCCGCGCGGGTGTGCTGCGCGACGCCGGCGAGCGCCTGGGCATCTGCCTCGCGCCCATCGTCGGGGCACTCGACCTGTCGGAGGTCATCCTCGCCGGCCCCGCCGACCTGCTCGGCGGGGCGTTCGCCACGACCGCCGCGGCGACCCTCCGGACCCGCACCCTCGCGGGGGTGCACGAGGGCATTCGTGTGCGGATGACCGAGCAGGGCCGGGACATCGTCCTGCGCGGAGCGGCCGTCATGGTCCTGTCCGAACAACTGGGCGTGTCCTAGGCCAGGGCACGACCCGAAGACCGGCCGGCCGTTCGGCTGCTGAGAGAGAATTTTCGACCACTGAGAGAGAAAGAGGAACCATGGCTGAGGTCGTCATCGTCCCGGACGCGCAGTCGGCGGGCGATCTCGTCGCCGACGAGATCGCATCGCTGATCCGCGCCGACCCCGAGGTGGTGCTGGGGCTGGCGACCGGGTCGACACCTGTGCCGGTCTACGAGGCGCTGCGCCCCCGGCTTCGCGGCGTCGACGTCTCGCGGGTGCGGGGCTTCGCACTCGACGAGTATGTCGGCATCGATCCGAGCCACCCGCAGAGCTACCGCAATGTCATCCTGCGCGAGGTCGTCGAGCCGCTCGGGCTCGACCCCGAGCGCATCCGCACGCCCGACGGCGCGCTCGCCACGATCGAGCACGCCGGCGCCGACTACGAGCGGGCGATCGCCGCCGCGGGTGGCATCGAACTGCAGATCCTCGGAATCGGCACCGACGGTCACATCGGCTTCAACGAGCCCGGGTCCTCATTCGCCTCGTCCACGCGGGTCAAGACGCTCACCGAGCAGACCCGGAACGACAACGCGCGCTTCTTCGACACGGTCGACCAGGTGCCGATGCACTGCATCACGCAGGGTCTGGGCACGATTCTGCGCGCCCGGCACCTGGTGCTGCTGGCGTTCGGCGAGGGCAAGGCCGCCGCGGTGGCCGGCGCGCTGGAAGGGCCGGTGACGGCGTCGCTGCCGGGGTCGGCGATCCAGCTGCACCCGCGTGTGAGCGTGGTCGTGGACGAATCGGCGGCGTCGCAGCTGCGCTTCGCCGACTACTACCGGCACACCTATGCGAACAAGCCTGCCTGGCAGGGGCTGTAGACGGGTCGCACCAGGGCAGGATGCCGCGACGTGGACACCGTGCCGACGCTCAGGCGGCGGGCGGGGCGAACGCCGTGCCGACGCTCAGGCGGCGGGCGGGGCGAACACCTTGCCGGGGTTCAGGATGTTCTGCGGGTCGAACACCGCTTTGACCTGACGCTGCAGCTGCCACTGGTCGTCACCGAGCTCTGCGGCCAGCCAGCGGCTCTTGAGCACCCCGATGCCGTGCTCGCCGGTCAGGGTGCCGCCCAGGCGCAGCGCCGCGCGGAACAGGTCGTCCGCGGCCGCCCAGATCTGCGGCGGCACGTCGGGCCCGTCGAAGATGAAATTCGGGTGCAGGTTGCCGTCGCCGGCGTGCGCGACGGTGGGGATGACCACCCCGTGGTCGCGCTCGACGCGGGCGATCTCGTCGAACATGGCCGCGAGGCGGCTGCGCGGCACGGACACATCCTCGATCAGGGTCGTGCCCAGCGTCAGCATCGCCGGGTGCATCGCCCGGCGGATCGCCAGCAGCCGCTCGCCCTCGGCGCGGTCGCCGGATGCCGCGACCGATCCGCCCGCCGCCCGTAGCACGTCGGCGATCGCGTCGGCCTCGGCGGCGGCGGCCGGGCCGTCGGTCTGGACCGTCAGCTGCGCGGCGCCGGCCGGCATCGGGGCCAGTCCCAGCAGGCGGTGCGCGGCGGCCAGGCAGGTGGCATCCATCAGCTCCATGATCGACGGCTGGATGCCCGCAGCCGTCACCGCTGCGGATGCGGCGGCCGCGGCGCGCACATCGGGGAAGGTCGCCGCGAGCGTATGCACCTGGCCGGGCACGAGCCGGCGCAGCTTGAGGGTCGCACCCACGACGATGCCGAGCACCCCCTCGGAGCCGATGAACAGCGAGGTCAGATCCAGGCCGGTGACGCCCTTGACACTGCGGTGGCCCAGGTGCAGCAGCCGGCCGTCGGCGAGCACCACGTCCAGCGCCAGCACCGCGTCGCGCACGACGCCGTACTTCGCGCACAGCAGACCGCCGGCGCCGGTGGCGATGTTGCCGCCGACGGTGGCGATGTCGCGGCTGGCCGGATCGGGCGCCCACCAGACGCCGTCGGCGGCGAGCGCCTCGTTCAGGTCGGCGTTGATGATGCCGGGTTCGACCACCGCCAGCAGATCGTCCGGGCGCACCTCGAGGATGCGATCCATTCCGAGCACCGACAGCGAGATCTCGCCGGTGCCGGTGTTCGCGCCGCCGGCCAGGCCCGTGCCGGCACCGCGGGGGACGACCGGGGTGCCGGTCTGAGACGCGATGCGCATCGTCGTCTGGACGTCGGCGATGGACGCCGCGTGCACGACCGCCAGCGGCATTCCGTCGGCCGCGTGCCCGGACTTGTCGGCCCGCATCGCCGCGCGGCCGGATTCGGAGGTGTCGACGCGCTCGCCGAGTGCGGCGCGCAGCCGGTCGACGACGGAGTCGGTCATCCGAACCGGCGACGACCGGCGAGCACGCCGATCGTGACGGCGACGACGGCGAACACGAGGCCGACCCAGGTCTGGCCCATGCTCCACCAGGCGATCGTCGCGCCGGCGTAGACGAGCAGCTCGATCACGGCCCGGATGAACGGGTGCACCCCAATGACGGCGCGCGGTGAGACGAACAGCGCCCAGATCAGGATGGCGACCACGGGCAGGCCGATGCCCACCGCGATGTTGAACGGGAAGAGCCAGCCGGCGAAGCCCCAGAAAGCGAACGTGCAGAACGCGAACAGTTCGCACACGACGGCGAACACGTCGACCGCGGACAGCGGCGGGCGGGTGCCCGGGGCGAGCTCGGCGTGATCGGCGGCAGACATGTGTCCATTCTACCCGGGGCACGGGCGCGGCCACCGCGGGCGGACTGCCGCAGCGATCAGCCCGATCAGCCGCGCAGCGCCGGCAGGACCAGCTCGCGGACGGCGATCTGGGTGGGCGTGCCGAGCTGGTCGCCGGCCTGCTACTGCACCGACAGCAGTGTGCTGCTGAGCAGCTTCTGCCGGGTGGAGCTGATGACCACCCGACCGGATCCGCTGCCGTCGGTCGTGAGGGACTGCTGGATGTCGGTGCCCAGGGTCGCCACCACCTGGGTGTCGGGCGCGCCCGAGACGGGGATGGTCAGCACGACGTCGCGTCCGGTGAAGGTCGCCGTGGTGGTGCCCAGCGTCGGGCTGCTCGACGGCATCCAGCTCATCCGACGCCATCTCATGCCGGGCCCGTCCCCACGCGGCCGCCGTGTTGCGGATGCTGGTGAACAAGTAGGCGCGAAACGACGCGGTCGGACCGCCCCCGCGCTGGATCGAGCGATAGATGCGGGTGTATGCCTCCTGGACGAGATCGTCCGGGTCGATGCTCGTGGTGATCGAGCGCGCCACCGCGATCCCCGACGCATAGTGTCGCTGCCAGAGCTGCCCGAAGGCGTCGGCATCCCCCGAGCGCGTGTGCAGCACGAGGTCGGCGTCGGCCGTCTCGTTCACGTCTGCGGCGCTGATTCATGGCTTCCTCGGTCGGGGCCGGCCGTTGCCCGGTTCCGGCCGCGGCGCTGCGTCCATTCTCGCCGATGGCGGCCGCGGCGTCGTCTCCGGCACGGATTGCGCGCGGGCGCGCGGGTGTTCGGCCGCCGGAAAGCAATTTCTGCGAAGTCGCGTCATGATCCGGCAGGGGCGGCGTCTCATCAGTGAACAGGCCCGCAGCTCCCCCGGGGGCGGACTGTAGGCGGCTGTCACCCGAAGACAGCCCGCGGGGAGGGCGAGGTATTCGGGGGAGGAACTCCCCCTCCCCGCAACTGTTCGACTCGGTGCCCGCCTGCCGCTGCGGTCAGGCGATCGGCTCGCCGTCGACCCAGACGCGCACGACGGCCAGATCCTCATCCAGCAACACGGCGTCCGCGGCACGGCCGGGAGTCAGTGCACCGAACCGATCGGCCACGCCGATCGCCGCGGCCGGGACGGTCGTCGCCGCCCGCACGGCGTCGGGCAGCGGCATTCCGACCCGGCGCACCATCAGCGCGATGGCGGCGTCCTGAGTGAGCGTGGAGCCGGCGATCGCCCCGCCTCCGGCGAGGCGGGCGACGCCGCCGGTCACGGTGACCTGCCGGCCGCCCAGCGCGTAGCTGCCGTCGGCGCCCCCGGCGGCGGCCATCGCGTCGGTGATCAGTGCCAGCCGGCCGGGAGCGCTGCGCACCAGCAGCCGGATCACATCGGGCGCGACGTGCGTTCCGTCGGCGACCACTTCCAGCGTCACCCGGTCGTCGTTCAGCGCGGCGACGACGGGGCCCGGGGCGCGATGATGGATGCCGTTCATCGCATTGAACGCATGCGTGAGGATCGTCGCACCGGCGTCGAAGGCGGCCGCGGTGGTGAACTGGTCGGCGGCAGTGTGACCGACCGCGACCTGCACCCCCGCCGCGACGAAGCGGCGCACCGCGGGCAGACCGCCGTCCAGTTCGGGAGCCAGCGTCACCTGACGGATCGTGCCGGCTCCGGCATCCAGCAGCCGCTCGATCGTGTGCTGATCCGGCTCGCGCAGCAGCGCCGCGGTGTGCGCGCCGTTGTGGCCCGGGTCCAGGAATGGGCCCTCCAGATGCGAGCCGAGGATCGTCGCATCCGCCCGGGCCAGCTCGGCGACCATCGCCGCGCGGTCGGCGAGGTCGCCGATCGCCGCCGTCACCAGCGACAGCACGGCGCGGGTCGTGCCGTGCGCCCGGTGCATCGCCCGGGCGGTCGCGACGGCATCCGGACCGTCGTCGAAGGAGGCGCCGCCGCCACCGTGCCCGTGGATGTCGATGAAGCCCGGCGTCAGCCATCGGCCGGCGGCATCGTCGGCGGCGCGGGGCACGAGGTCGCGCCATCCGTCGCCGGCGCCCCGGGCCACGACCCGCCCCTGGTCGAAGGCCACCCACGCGCGGTCGGTGACCCGGCCCGCATCGACCAGCCGGGCCGAATGGATGACGCGGTCCACGCTCATGGGGCCTCCCAGTCGATCTCGGGGGAGCGGAAGAAGTCGATGCCCGCCCGCCGCCACAGCGCACCGAGGCCGCCGACCCGGGCGCGGAACGACGCCCAGTTGCGCTGGGGGTGATCGGCCGGCGCCGGCGACCACGCGATCTCGGCCGCGGCCGCGACGCGCGGGAACGCCAGCGCGTCGATGTCGGCGGCGGTGCGGACGGTCTCGGTCCACAGCGGCGCCTCGATGCCGAGGATGTCGGCGGGTCCGGCACCGGGGACCACGTCGACCGGCTCCCAGCGATAGGAGCGCTCGACACTGGTCGGGCCGTCCGCCCAGGTGAGCCCGAGCGGAGTGTCGAGATCGTACTTCATGTCCAGGTAGATCGCGTCGGCGGGGGAGAGGATCATCCGTCCGCCGTTCGCGACGAATGCGCGGGCGTGGCCGTCCATCCCGTCGCGCGGCGTGCGGAAGCCCCAGTACTGGCCGATCGTGCCCGCCGCCAGGCCGGCCGCTGCACCCGCTTCGTGCCACGCGATCGGCGTCTTGCCCGAGGCCGTGACCAGGGCGGTGACCCGACGGATGTACTCGGCGAAATCGTCCGCCGGCGTGCCGAGGGCCTCATCGCCGCCCACGTGCAGGTACGGCCCGGGGGTCATCGCCGCCAGCTCGCCGAACACGTCCGCGAGGAAATCATATGTGGCGTCGCTGTCGCACCGCAGCGACGAGAACCCGACCGCGACGCCCCGATACGGCTGCCCTGCGACCGGCAGTTCGCCGCCGAACCGCGCCGTGGCCGCGCGTACCGCATCCGTGATCACCGGCGCGCCGGCCAGCTCGGGGTAGGCCACCCCGACCGCGTGCGTGTGGCCGGGGCCGCCGACTTCGGGCACGATCGTGACGTGCCGCGCCGCGGCGTAATCGACGATCTGCGCATAGTCGGCGGCGGTGTAGCACTCGCCGGCGGCCTGTTCGGTCAGCTTCGGGCGGGACGACAGTCGGATGCGCCAGCCCTGGTCGTCCGTCAGGTGCAGATGCAGGTGGTTCAGCTTGAGAGATGCCGCGCGGTCGATGACACCTGTCACGGTGGCCACTGGGAAGAAATGCCGGGCGACGTCGAGCATCGCCCCGCGATAGGCGAACCGCGGGGCGTCCGCGATCGTCACGGCCGGCACCTGCCGACCGTCGCCGGCCAGCAGCTGGGCGAGCGTCTGCATCCCGTAGAACAGGCCCGCCGGATCGGCGCCGGTGACGCGCACGCCGTCGGTGCCGGCGCGCAGCCGGTAGGACTCCGCCGGGCCGGCCCCGGCCATCTCGAGCACGATGTCGGCGGACCCGGCATCCTGCGAGGCGATCGGCAGCAGCCGCCCGGTCACCGTCTCGATCAGCTGCGCTGCGAGGGCCGCCGTGGCGCCGGCACCGGCGCCGGCGATCAGCCGCGTGGACGCCGCGAGTGTGAACGGTGCGGCAGCATCCACCGTCACCGAGGCGGGGATCGGAACCAGCGCCGTCAGCGCCGCCATGAATGCTCCTCTGCTGCCTGGCCGCGGCCGCCGCGGCTCGGGAGAGCACGGGCGCGGCCGGTCATGTAAGGAACACTAACAAACCGGTCATGAGGCGACAAGCACGCGGGCGCCCGGGCATCCGGTATGCTCAGGATGTCGCAACTGGCGTTGAGGTGGGCCACCACCGGGGAGCGACCGACCGGCATTCGACCGCACGCCTGGGCCGATGTGGAACCCTATTCCGTGCTGTGTGGCTGCCGAGTCGAGGAGACACCCTATGACCGATCGTTATTTCAACGCCCCGCTCGCTGAGGTTGACCCCGAGATCGCGCAGGTTCTCGAGCGCGAGCTGGATCGGCAGCGCTCCTATCTGGAGATGATCGCCTCCGAGAACTTCGTGCCGGTCTCGATACTGCAGTCGCAAGGCTCGGTGCTGACCAACAAGTACGCCGAGGGATACCCGGGCCACCGCTACTACGGCGGCTGCGAAGAGGTCGACGTCGCCGAGGACCTCGCCATCGCGCGTGCCAAGGACCTGTTCGGCGCGGCGTACGCCAACGTGCAGCCGCACTCCGGTGCGACCGCGAACGCGGCCGTGCTGCACGCCATCGCCCGTCCCGGCGACACGCTGCTGGGTCTGTCGCTGGATCAGGGCGGCCACCTCACGCACGGCATGAAGATCAACTTCTCGGGCCGGCTCTACAACATCGTCGCCTACGGCGTGGACCCGCAGACCTCGCTGATCGACATGGCCGAGGTGCGGCGCCTGGCCATCGAGCACAAGCCGAAGGTCATCATCGCCGGCTGGTCGGCCTACCCCCGCCAGCTCGACTTCGCCGAGTTCCGGGCGATCGCCGACGAGGTCGGCGCGACGCTCTGGGTCGACATGGCGCACTTCGCCGGGCTCGTCGCCGCGGGGCTGCACCCGAGCCCCGTGCCGTACGCGCACGTCACTTCCTCCACCGTGCACAAGACCATCGGCGGCCCGCGATCGGGCTTCATCCTGACCAACGACCCGGCCCTGGCCAAGAAGATCGACGTCGCGGTGTTCCCGGGCCAGCAGGGTGGCCCGCTGATGCACGTGATCGCGGCGAAGGCCACGGCCTTCAAGCTCGCGGCGTCGCCGGAGTTCGCCGAGCGCCAGCAGCGGGTGCTGTCGGGGGCGAAGATCCTCGCCGAGCGGCTGATGCAGCCCGACGTCGCCGATGCCGGCGTCGCCGTCCGCTCCGGCGGCACCGACGTGCACCTGGTGCTGGTCGACCTGCGCAATGCGGCCGTCAACGGCAAGGAGGCCGAGGATCTGCTGCACGAGATCCACATCACGGTCAACCGCAACGCGGTGCCCAACGACCCGCTGCCGCCGAAGATCACTTCGGGCCTGCGCATCGGCACGCCGGCGCTGGCGACGCGCGGGTTCGGCGACGCCGAGTTCACCGAGGTCGCCGACATCATCGCGCACGCGCTGCTGCCGAACCCCGACATCGCGGCGCTGGGCGCCCGCGTCGCGGCGCTGGCCGAGGCATTCCCGCTGTACCCGGGCCTGCAGCAGTAGCGGGTCTGGCGTCGGCGGCATCCGTCCCGTAATATCACTATCGACATAGGTATCCGCGGGTGGGCGCCGGCTGCGGCATCCGTCGCCTTCGGGCGCGGGTCGGCGTGCGGCGAGCGGGCACAGGCACGACGAGCACGAGCACACGAACACGACGAAGCGGAGTCACGATGACGGCGATCATGTTGGACGGCAAGGCCACCGCGGCCACGATCAAGGCCGAGCTGGCCGATCGGGTCGCGGCGCTGAAGGCGCGCGGCATCACCCCGGGAATCGCGACGGTGCTGGTCGGGGCCGATCCGGCCTCGCAGCTGTATGTCGGGATGAAGCATCGGCAATCCGAGGCGATCGGGATGAAGTCGATCCAGATCGAGCTGCCCGAGACCGCCACGCAGGCAGACGTGGAGGCCACGATCGACCGGCTCAATGCCGACGCGGGCTGCCACGGCTACATCGTGCAGCTGCCGCTGCCGGGGCACCTGGACACGGATGCGATCCTGGAGCGGATCGATCCGGACAAGGATGCCGATGGCCTGCACCCGACCAACCTCGGCAAGCTGGTGCTGAACGTGAACGGGCCGATCACCTCGCCGCTGCCGTGCACGCCGCGCGCGGTGATCGAGCTGCTGTCGCGCAACGGCTACGCGCTGGCGGGCAAGCACGTCGTGGTCGTGGGCCGGGGCGTGACGATCGGCCGTTCGATCGGCCTGCTGCTGACCCGGCGCGAGATCAACGCGACGGTGACGCTGACCCACACCGGCACGGTGGATCTGCCGAAGTACCTGCGACAGGCGGACGTGATCGTGGCCGCGGCGGGGGTCAAGCACATCGTGCGGGCCGAAGACGTCAAGCCGGGCGCTGCGGTGCTGGATGTCGGGGTCACCCGCGAGACCGATCCCGAGACCGGAAAGTCCAAGGTGTACGGCGACATCCACCCGGCCGCCGTCGAGGTGGCCGGGTGGCTGTCGCCGAACCCCGGCGGCGTCGGCCCGATGACCGTCGCCCTGCTGATGACCAACGTCGTCGAGGCCGCCGAGCGCGCCGCGAGCTGACCCGGCGGCGGGGCAGCCGCGGTATCCGCAGCCAGAAGCCGGATCCGCAGCCCACCACCGGATCAGCCAGTGGCCGGATCAGCCGCGGCGCCAGGCCGCTGCCGGCGTCAGCGGCACCAGCGGAGGCCGCGTCACGCTCGTGCGCAGCGGGACGCGCGCTCCAGACGCGGCCGATTGGGCGACGGCGTCCATGATCTCCAGCACGTGGCGGGCCATCGCGCCGCTCGCGCGCTGCCCGCCGTCGATGAAGTCGAGCAGCCCGACGCCCCGTGAGGCGTCGACGAATCCGGCCGACGGGGGCAGGGCCTCCCAGCCCTCGCCGCCGCGCCGGTGCAGCAGCACCTCGCCGCCGAACAGGTTCGGATCCGGCAGCACGAGGGAGCCCTCGATGCCGTGCACCTCGATCGGCGGGCTCTGCGAGGCCACGCCGTCGAAGCTCATCGTCACGGTCGAGATCGCGCCGCCGGTGTGGTGCAGGATGCCGGTCAGATGCGTGTCCACCTCGACGCCGATGCGCTCCCCGGCACGTGGCCCGGACGCGATCACGCGGCTGTCGCGGGAGCGCGAGGACGCCCCCGACACCGCAGACACCGGTCCGAGCAGCTGGACCAGTGCCGTGAGGTAATACGGGCCCATGTCCAGCAGCGGCCCGCCGCCGGAGCGGTAGTAGAAGTCCGGGTGCGGATGCCAGGCCTCATGCCCCGCCGAGATCCACATCGCCGATGCGGCGACGGGTCTGCCGATGCGCCCCTCGTCGACCGCGGCGCGGGCGGTCTGGACCCCGGTGCCCAGCACCGTGTCCGGAGCGCAGCCCACGCGCACACCGGCCGCCGCGGCGGCATCCATGATCTGTGCCGCCCCGGCGAGGGTCGCCGCCAGCGGCTTCTCGCCGTAGACGTCCTTTCCGGCGGCGATCGCGGCCAGGGCCACGTCGGCGTGCGCCGCGGGGATCGTCAGGTTCAGGACCGTGTCCACCGCCGGATCGGCGAACAGCTGCTCGGGGGCGACGGCCCGGCACCCCGGGATCCGGTCGGCGGCCGTGCGCGCCCGCTCCACGTCGAGATCAGCGACCGCACTGACCTGCACCCGGTCGGTGCCCGCCAGCGTCTGCAGGTACGCAGCCGAGATGACGCCGAGGCCGACGATGCCGATGCCGGTCACCGGGCGCGCGCTGCCCACAGCAGGCCCCTCTCGATGATGGTGCGGACGTGGACATCCTGCAGCACATCGAGGCTGTGCCCGGGCGTGGCGACGAAGACGCGCCCGGCTCCCCACAGCCGGGTCCACACGACGGGCGAGACGATCGTGCGGTGCCAGGGGTGGTAGGGGCGGACCGGATGCGTCGTGGTGGCGAGGACGTCGATGAGGTCGTCATGCAGCACCCAGTACTGCTCGGTGGTCAGCGTGAAGTCCTCGATCCCCGCGGTGATCTCGTGCGTGCGCCCGAGCGGAGTGATCTCGACCGTGTAGTCGAGGAAGTTGTCGCTCTCATCGCCGCGCACCTCATCCGGATGCTTCGACGGATGGGTCGCGAACTGCCCGCCCACCAGCTGCAGATAGTCCGAGCTCGCCCGGAACGAGTCGGCGATGCCGCCGTGCCATCCCGCCAACCCCGTTCCCGCCCGCACCGCGGCGCGCAGTCCGGTCAGCGCCTCGGGCGTGATCTGCGACATCGTGACCGACTGCAGCACGAGGTCGGTGCGGCTCATGGCGTCGGCATCCGCGTACACCTGCGGGTCGTCCTCGACGCGCACCTCGAAGCCCTGTTCCTGCAGGAACGGCAGAAACAGCTCTGTGGCAGCGACGGGATGGTGGCCTTCCCAGCCACCGCGGACGACGAGTGCGGTGCGGCTCATGCGGGGTTCCTTCGCTCGGATGCGTCGCCGCCGGGAACGGCGGTACGGATGCTGTCGTGGCCGGCGCTGTCCTCGACCGCGGCCAGGACCCGCTGCACCTGCACGGCTTCGTCGAAGCTCGGCGACGCGGGCGCTTCGCCGGCGATCGCGCGCACGAGGTCGGCGGCCTGGTGCACGAACAGATGCTCGTACCCGAGGCCGTGGCCGGGCGGCCACCACGCGCCGGCGTACGGATGCCGCGCCTCCGTGGCCTGCACCCGGCGGAAGCCCTGTGCGTCGTCGTCGACGACGTCGTAGACCTCGAGCTCGTTCATCCGCTCGAAGTCGAACGCGATCGAGCCGCGCTCGCCGTTGATCTCGATCCGGTTCGCGTTGCGCCGGCCGGTGGCCATCCGGGTCGCCTCGAAGACGCCGAGGGCGCCGTCGTCGAACTGCGCCGTGAACGCCGTCGCGTCGTCCACCGTGACCGGCAGGCGCTCGCCGGTCGCGTCGGCGACGGCGCCGAGCCCCTCGGCCGAGCCGCCGCGCGGGCGTGACCGCACGAAAGTGTGCATCGTGGCCGAGACCGCCGTGATGCGCTGCCCGGTGAGCCACTGGGCGAGGTCGATGCTGTGCGCGCCGATGTCGCCGAGAGCGCCCGAACCGGAGCGCTCGCGGTCCAGTCGCCACGTGTGCGCCGCGTCGGGGTCGCTCAGCCAGTCCTGCAGGTACTGCGCGCGCACGTGCCTGATCTCGCCCAGGCGCCCCGCGCCGATCAGACGGTGGGCCAGGGCGAGGGCCGGCGTCCGGCGATAGCTGAAGCCGCACATCGCGACCCCGGGCGCGGTCCGGGCCGCCCGCGCCATCTGCTCGGCGTCGGCCACGCTGCCCGCCAGCGGCTTCTCGCAGAGCACGTGCTTGCCCGCTGCCAGTGCCGCCAGCGCGATCTCGGCATGGGTGTCGCCGGGCGTGCAGATGTCGATCAGGTCGATGTCGTCGCGGGCGACGGCCTCGCGCCAATCGGTCGTGTGCTCCGGCCATCCCCACTGCTGGGCAGCAGTGGCGGTCGGCTCGTCGCGGTGTCCGACCAGCAGGGCGGGCTGCGGCTGCGCCGGCAGGTCGAAGAAGCGCGGTGCCGTGCGCCACGCCTGCGTGTGCATCCGCCCCATGAAGCCCGTGCCCACCAGCGCGATCCGCAGCAGCGGTTTCGTCGTCATCGTCGCAGTCCTCCCACCTGTCGCCTCATCGACGTTCGGCGCTCAGCCGAGGTCGTCGAGCATCTTCCGCTGCTCGGGGGTCAGCCCGTCCGCCGGCTCGCGCCGGCCCGCCTGCTCGACCGCCGTCGGCGGCGCCGGTGTCGCGGCATCCGTGCGCGTGGCCGCACCGGTGGCCTTGTCATACAGGTCGGATGCCTGGGCCTCGACCCGGTCGTCGATCGCGTCGTAGATCGCCCAGCCGATGAGCAGGATGACCGGCGGCAGCACGTACCCCCAGAACCAGCCCGAGACGCCGACACCCGACAGTGCGACCGTCGCGATCCAGACGACGAACGCGACGGCGATCGCCAGCAGCGCCTGCACGAGCTTCTCGCCGAGCTTCGAGCGCCTCGTCGCGGACTTCGCCGCCATCGAGCGGAACCACGTGGTGACCAGGGGCTTGACCCAGATCACGAGCGCCGTCATGATGATGCCCGCCCACAGCGCCGACCACCCGACGTGCGCCGGTGTCACGGCGCCGATGATCAGCAGCACGACGATGTTGAACACCAGCAGCGAGCCGAACCTGACGATCCACTTCTTCATGGGTTCAGGATGTCACGGGACGTCGCCCGCGTCGACGCGGGCACGACGAGTGGCCGTCCTCGCCTGAGGCGAGGGGATCTGCCGAAGCGAGGAGCTTTTCCGCGTGTATGGTCCTCGTTCGGGGAAATCTCCTCGCCTGAGGCGAGGATGCCCCGGCCCAGGACGGCGCGCGGGCTCAGTACGAGGCGCGAGCGGCGCGATCGGAGTCGGGGATGAACCGGGCAGCCAGGGCCTCGGACGCCCGCGCCAGCAGCGAGACGTCGGCGCCGACGGCGATGAAGTCGGCACCGGCCTGGACGTACGCGTCGGCCACCGCCGGGTCGAACGCGTTCACACCGACCGGCTTGCCGGCCCGGTGCACGGCCTCGAACACGCGGTGCACGGCGGCCACGACATCCGGATGGGACTGCTGACCCAGCAGCCCCATCGACGCGGCCAGGTCGCTCGGGCCGACGAACACGCCGTCGATGCCGTCGACGGCGGCGATCTCGGCCGCGTGCTCGACCGCCGCGGCGGTCTCGGCCTGCACGATCAGCGACACGTGCTCGGCGGCGTGGTGCAGGTAGTCGTCGACGCGGTTCCACCGCGCCGAACGGGCCAGTGCCGAACCGACGCCGCGATGGCCGCGCGGGGGATAGTGCACGGCATCCACCGCCGCCTTTGCCTCGGCGACCGACGAGATCATCGGCACCAGGATGTTCTGCGCGCCGGTGTCGAGCACCTGCTTGATGCGCACCAGGTCGTTGGCGGCCACCCGCACCAGCGGCGTGATGGGGTACGCCTCGGCCGCCTGCAGGATGCCGACGAGCTCACCGAGTTCGATGGGGGAGTGCTCGCCATCCACGAGCAGCCAGTCCATGCCGCTGCCGGCGCAGATCTCGGCGGCCAGGGCGGAGCCCGAGCAGGTCCAGATTCCGGCGAGCGGACGGTCGGCCTCGGCGAGCCGGTCGCGCAGGGTGGGCTTCACTCGAAGCGACATGTGATGGTTCCCATCTGTCCGTAATCGCAGTGCACCGTGTCGCCACGCTGCACCCACATCGGTCGGGTGAACGAGCCCGCCAGGATGATCTCGCCGGCCTCGAGCCGTGAACCGTGCTGGTGGAACTTGTTCGCCAGCCATGCGACGCCGGTCGCCGGGTGGTTGAGCACGCCCGCGGCCACGCCGGTCTCTTCGATCGTCTGGTTGCGGTAGAGCATCGCCGAGACCCAGCGCAGGTCGATCTGGTCGGGCCGCATCGGGATGCCGCCGAGCACCATCCCGCCATACGCCGCGTTGTCGCTGATCGTGTCGACGATAGTGCGACCCTCGAGCTCGATGTGCGAGTTGAGCACCTCGAGCGCGGGTGTCACATACTCGGTCGCGCGCAGCACGTCGAACAGCGAGCAGTGCGGGCCCTCGAGCGGCGCGTTCAGCACGAACGCCAGCTCGACCTCGATGCGCACGTTCGAGAACTGGTCGAAGGCGATCGTCGACCCGTTCTCGTACACCGTGTCGTCGAACATGACGCCGTAGTCGGGCTCGGTGATGCCGGTCGCCTGCTGCATGGCCTTCGAGGTCAGGCCGATCTTGCGGCCGACCAGGCGCCGTCCCGCCGCGAGGTTCTTGTCGCGCCACACGCCCTGGATCGCGTACGAATCCTCGATCGTGGCATCCGGATACCGCGCCGTGATGCGCGGCACCACGCCGTGCGTGCGGTCGGCCTCGGCGAGCTCCTCGGCGATCTGCGCGATGATGTCGGGCTTCAGCATCCTGTCTCCTTCTGAGGTCGGAACGCCTAGAGCTGGTGGCCCAGTTTGTACTCGCCCTGCTTCCATTCCGGCATCGCCTCGTCCTTCGCGTCGCCGCGGGTGTACGAGAAGCCGTCGGCGCCGATCGTGACATCCAGCTCACTGGTCTGCGCACGGGCGAGCACCGGCTGCGGGTTGCCGTCCAGGTCCAGCACCAGCGACGCGTCGGTGTACCAGCTGGGCACCACCGGGTTGCCCCACCAGTCGCGGCGCTGGTTGTCGTGCACGTCCCAGGTGACCACCGGGTTGTCGGGGTCCCCGGTGTAGTAGTCCTGCGAATAGATCTCGACGCGGTGCCCGTCCGGGTCGCGCAGGTAGAGGTAGAACGCGTTCGACACGCCATGCCGGCCGGGCCCGCGCTCGATGCAGTCCGACATGCGCAGCGCGCCGAGCTTGTCGCAGATCGAGAGGATGTTGTGCTTCTCGTGCGTGCAGAAGGCGATGTGGTGCAGCCGCGGCCCGTCGCCGCCGGTCATGGCGGTGTCGTGCACGGTGGGCTTGCGCCGCATCCAGGCCGCATAGACCGTGCCTTCTTCGTCCTGGATGTCTTCCGTGACGCGGAAGCCGAGGTCCTGCATGAACTTCGTCGCGCGCGGCACGTCGGGGGTCACCTGGTTGAAGTGGTCCAGCCGCACCAGCGAGCCGGGCGTGTACAGGTCGTAGCGCCAGGCGAGGCGCTCGACGTGCTCGACGTCGTAGAAGAACTCGTACGGGAAGCCGAGCGGGTCGACCACCCGCACCGAGTCGCCGACGCCCTTGGTGAAGCCGTCCGGGTTGCGGCGCACCTCGCAGCCGAGCTCCTCATAGAAGGCGACCGCCTTGTCGAGCTCTTCGGGGGAGCGCACCCGGAACGACAGCGCCGCCACGGCCGCGACCGGGCCCTGACGCAGCACCAGGTTGTGGTGGATGAACTCCTCCAGCGAGCGCAGATAGACGGTGTTCGCGTCCTCCTCGGTCACGGTCAGGCCCAGCACGTCGACATAGAAGTCGCGCGAGCGCTTCAGATCGGTCACCTGCACCTCCATGTACGCGCAGCGCAGGATGTCGGGGGCCGGGGCCTTCGGTGTCGGAATCGGGTTGTCGGTGGTGATCGGCGCTTCGGCGGAAACGTAGAAGCCCGATGAGGAGAGGGTCATGTCCTTGCGGTTGGTCATTTCAGCGTCCTTGCTCGTGGGTGGTGGGGTCTTCAGCGCGGGTCGGGGTCGTCCAGCTCGACCTCGGTGTGGTGCTGCGCCTTGCCGAAGGTCGGGTTGTGCACGGCACCGAGGGTGATGTGCACGGCCTGCTGCTCGGTGTAGAAGTCGATCGAGCGATAGCCGCCCTCGTGCCCGAGGCCGGATGCCTTGACGCCGCCGAACGGGGTGCGCAGGTCGCGCACGTTGTTCGAGTTCAGCCACACCATGCCGGCGTCGATGGCCTGCGCGAAGTTGTGCGCCCGCTTCAGATCGTTGGTCCAGACGTAGGCGGCCAGACCGTAGCGCACGCCGTTGGCCAGCGCGAGCGCCTCTTCGTCGGTGTCGAACGGGGTGATCGCCACGACCGGCCCGAAGATCTCCTCCTGGAAGATGCGCGCGTCGGGCTTGACGTCGGCGAACACCGTCGGGGCGACGAAGTTGCCTTCGGGGAAGCCCTTCGGGCGGCCGCCGCCGGCGACCAGGCGCGCCTCGGTCTTGCCGATTTCGACGTAGCTCATGACCTTCTCGAAATGCTCCGGGTGCACGAGCGAGCCGACCTCGGTGTCGGGATCGTGCGGGTAGCCGACCTTCACGCGCTTCGCCTGCGCGGCGTAGCGCTCCACGAACTCGTCGTAGATCGAGCGCTCGACGAGGATGCGGCTGCCGGCCGTGCAGCGCTCGCCGTTGAGCGAGAACACCCCGAAGATCGTCGCGTCGATCGCGGCGTCCAGATCGGCGTCGGCGAACACGATGGCCGGCGACTTGCCGCCGAGCTCCATCGACAGGCCCTTCAGGAAGGGCGCGGCGTTGCCGAAGATGATCTGACCGGTGCGGCTCTCGCCGGTGAAGGAGATCAGCGGCACGTCCGGGTGCTTGACGAGCGAGTCGCCGGCGAAGCCCTCTTCGCCGAAGCCGTTGACCAGGTTGAAGACGCCCCGGGGCAGACCCGCCTCTTCGAAGATTCCGGCCCACAGCGACGCCGACAGCGGCGTGAACTCGGCGGGCTTGAGCACCACGGTGTTGCCGGTGGCAAGTGCCGGGCCCAGCTTCCACGACTCGAGCATGAACGGCGTGTTCCACGGCGTGATCAGGCCGGCGACGCCGATCGGCTTGCGGTTGACGTAGTTGATCTGCCGGCCGGGCACCTTGAAGGTGTCGTCGGACTGTGCCACGATCAGGTCGGCGAAGAAGCGGAAGTTCTCCGCCGCGCGGCGTGCCTGGCCCAGCGCCTGGGTGATCGGCAGGCCCGAGTCGAACGACTCCAGTTCGGCCAGTCGCGCGTCGCGCGACTCGACGATGTCGGCGATCTTGTGCAGCACGCGCGAGCGCTCGCGCGGCAGCATCCGCGGCCACGGCCCCTCATCGAACGCCTTCTTCGCGGCGGCGACGGCACGGTCGATGTCGGCCTTCTTGCCGGATGCCGCCTGCAGGTAGACCTCGTTGGAGACCGGCTCGAGCACGTCGAACGTGTCGCCGTCGAGGGAATCGACGAATTCACCGTCGATGTAGTGCTGGATGCGGGTGGGCAGGTCCGCGGGGACGTGCCTTGTGGTCAGTGCGGTATCGGTCATGATTGCTCCGTCCGGGAGTCGGTGTGGATCTGGTCGTGGTGGCGGGCGAGAAGGAAGGCATCCAGCGTCCGCCAGCGGTGGTTGCGCGCGGTCAGCTCGACCTCCAGCGCCTCCGCGCCGTCCTCGATCAGCCGCAGGATCTGCTCGTGCTCTTCGACCGAGTGCGCGGCACGGTCGGGGACCAGCGCGAACGTCGAGTCGCGCACGCCGGGCAGGCGTCGCCACCCCCGGTGCACCAGGTCGAGGATGTGCGGGTTGGGGCACTGCTCGAACAGGATGGCGTGGAACTGCTCGTTGAGCCGGGTGAACTCGTGCGGGTCGAAGTGGTCCAGCAGCCGGCGCATCCGCTCGTTGAGGCCGCGCGCCTGCGCGATCTGCGGCGCCGTCAGCAGGGGAGCGGCCAGCGAGATCGCCGACCCTTCGACCAGGCCGAGCGTCTCCATCGTGTACACGTATTCGCTCTCGTCGACCACCGAGACCCGGGCGCCGACGTTGCGCTCGAAGGTGACCATGCCCTCCGCCTCGAGCCGGCGGATGGCCTCGCGCACCGGCACCACGCTCATGTGCAGCTCGTCGGCGATCGTGCCCAGCACGAGCCGGTAGCCCGGCGTGTACTGGTGGCCCGTGATGCGCGCGCGGATGAAGTCGTAGGCCTGCTCGGACTTGCTGACCGACGGCGTGAGGGTGTCCGTCATCGGCCCTCCTGCTGCGCGACGTGCTGCTCGTAGCGGGCGCGCCACTGCGCGTTCATCGGGAACAGTCCGTCGATGCGCCCGCCGGCGGCGACCTGCTCGGCGATCCAGCCGTCCTCGTCCTCTTGCGCGAGGGCGGCATCGACGACCTCTTCGACGAGTGTCGGCGGGATCACGATGACGCCGTCGCTGTCGCCGACGATGACGTCGCCCGGCTGCACGGCGGCGCCGCCGCAGCCGATGGTCAGGTCGTAGTCCCAGGCCACGTGCTTGCGTCCCAGCACCGAGGGGTGCGCGCCCTTCGAGAAGACCGGCAGGCCGACGGCGGACACGGCGTCGTAGTCGCGCACCGCACCGTCGGTGACGATGCCGGCGGCCCCGGCGGCGTGCGCGCGGATGGCGAGGATGTCGCCGAGGGTGCCGGCGCCGGCGTCGCCGCGCGCCTCGATGACCAGTACCTCGCCGTCGCGCACGGCGTCGAACGCCTGCTTCTGCGGGTTGAAGCCCGGGGCGTGCGCGCGGAACAGGTCTTCGCGGTTCGGAATGAACCGCAGCGTCTTGGCGGTGCCGATCAGCTTCGCCTCGGGGTGCATCGGCGTCAGTCCGTCGATCATCACGTTGTTCAGGCCGCGCTTGCGCAGCTGCGCCGACAGCCCGGCCACTGGCGCCTTCTCGAGCTTGGCACGCAGCTCGTCGGAGAGGGTGGGGGATGCCGCGGCCGGCTCGTCGGCTGCGTCCGGCAGGCCCGCGGCCTCGCGCGAGCCCCAGGCATCTGCCCGCTGCGCGTCGTCGACGGCGGGCAGCGAGCCCACCGCCGGATCGAATCCGTCAGCGCCCTGCGTCACCGTGGTGATCAGGCGCCCGGAGCTCGGTGCGCCGGGGGCGGCCGGGGCGTCCACCTCCACCTCGACCACGTCGCCGGGGACGACCACGGATGAGCCGGCCGGTGTGCCGGTGAGGATGACGTCGCCGGGCTCGAGCGTGAAGTGCTGGGACAAGTCGGCGACGAACTGCGCGAGCGGGAAGATCAGTCCGGCGCTGGTGTCGTCCTGCACCAGAGTTCCGTTGACCCAGGTGCGCAGCCGCAGCCCGGCCGGGTCGATGCCGCGGGCGTCGAGCAGCCGAGCGCCGATCGGGGTGTACCCGTCGCCGCCCTTGGAGCGCACGTTCGAGCCCTTGTCGTTCGCGCGCAGGTCATAGAGCCCGAAGTCGTTCGCGGCGGTGACCCAGCCGACGTGGTCCCAGGCGTCATCGAGTGAGACCCGGCGGGCCGTGGTGCCGATCACGACGGCGATCTCGCCCTCGAATGCGAGCAGTTCGGTGCCGGCCGGGCGCTCGATGGTCGAGCCGGAGGCGGCGACTGAGCTGGACGGCTTGAAGAAGTAGGAGGGGGCGGCGGGGCGGCGGCCGCGCTGGTCGGCGCGGGACGCGTAGCTGAGGTGGATCGCGACGATCTTTCCCGGCCGGCCGGGCAGGCCCGCGAAGCGGAGATCGGTGCCGGCGGCGGCATCCGTCGTTGATGTGCTCTCAGTACTCATGAGCTCCCTCGCCCTTGTGTTGTATCTGAAATCGTATATGATCAATCGAGTTCCGGCAAGATGCGACGTTGCCCTCCGTGCACACGGCAGGTCAGGTAGCCTCGGCCGCAGACAGCGCAGTCTCACCGACAGAGGAGTCACACAGATGAGTTCACGACAGCAGGGCGAGGCCACCGGCGAGGGGTTCACCCCCACCGGAACCATCGCATCGACGAAAGACCGACGGCGGGTCATCCTCGCCACCGTGGTCGGCACCACCGTCGAGTGGTACGACTTCTTCATCTATGCGTTCGCCGCCGCGACGGTGTTCGCTGCGCTGTTCTTCGAGCCGATGGGGCACGAGTTCGCACAGATCGTCTCGTTCTTCAGCGTCGGCGTGAGCTTCCTGTTCCGGCCGCTGGGCGCATTCCTGGCGGGTCACTTCGGTGACAAGATCGGCCGTCGACCGATGCTCGTGATCACGCTGCTGCTGATGGGCGCGGCCACGACCCTGGTCGGCGTGCTGCCCACGCATGCCCTGATCGGCGTGTGGGCCCCGATTCTGCTGATCCTGCTGCGGGTGCTGCAGGGCATCTCGGCCGGCGGCGAATGGGGCGGCGCGGTGCTGATGGCCGTCGAGCACGCACCGAAGAAGAAGCGCGGACTGTTCGGAGCCTCGCCGCAGATCGGCGTGCCGATCGGACTGCTGCTGGCGTCGATGGTGCTGGCCATCGTCGAGTGGATCTTCCCGGGCGTGCCCGCCGGTTCCGACATCGCGCTGGCCGACACCCCGTTCGGACAGTGGGGCTGGCGCATCCCGTTCCTGCTGTCGATCGTCCTGATCGGTCTGGGCTACTGGGTCCGCCGCCGGGTGAGCGAGAGCCCGGTGTTCCAGGAGATCGCCGAGCGCAAGGACGAGACGCGGATGCCGATCGTCAAGCTGCTGCGCCACCACCTGCTGCTCGTGATCGTCGCCGCCCTTGTGTTCGCCGGCAACAACGCCGTCGGCTACATGACCACCGGTGGTTACGTGCAGCACTACGCGACCGACCCGACAGGTCCGATCCAGCTCGACACGGGCCTGGTGTTCTGGATCGTGGCCCTCTCGGGTGTGACCTGGCTGATATTCACCTGGGTCGGCGGGTGGGCCTCCGACAAGCTCGGCCGGCGCAACACCTACATCGTGGGCTGGATCCTGTTGATGATCGGCGTGTTCCTGCTGTTCCCGCTGACCAATGTCGGAACGTACTGGTCGCTGCTGGCGGCCCTGACCATCCTCACCGTCGGGCTCGGGCTGACCTACGGCCCGCAGGCCGCGCTGTATTCCGAGTTGTTCCCGGCATCCATCCGGTTCTCCGGTGTGTCGATCTCGTACGCGCTGGGGGCGGTGCTCGGCGGCGCGTTCTCGCCGATGATCGCCCAGGCGATCTTCCAGTCCACCGGCTCGACAGCGGGTATCACCTGGTACCTCGCGGGCGTGGTCGTGCTGGCGCTGGTCGCGACCCTGGTGCTGCGCGACCGCACCGGCATCCCGCTGGGCCCGGAGCACGAGCAGGAGCAGGCCAAGAGCCCGATCTACGGGATGAGCAAGGCCTGACGCTCGGCTGAGCTGTCGCCTGGCCGTCAGACGACGGCGAGGATCAGCATCCCGGTCGAGACTTGCGGCATCGCCCTGAGCCTCGGCCGGGATCGCGATTTTCGGCGGACGAGCGGCCGGTCGGGCGCAGCCCGCGCGGCGGATAGTCTGGCCGCGTGAGCGATGAATCCAGCGCCGGTCGCCTGGCCCTGCTGCGGGCGACCATCACCGTCGTCGCCCGCGGCGGTCTGCGCGCCCTGACCTACCGGGCCGTCGCGGCTGAGGCCGGAGTCTCGCACGGGCTCGTGCGGCACCACTTCGGCACGCGCGACCAGCTCATCGCCGACGCGCTCGATTACGCGGTCGAGGCCAGCCTGCGCGCGTCGAGCATGTTCGACGACGTGACGGATGCCGCGGGCTTCGCCGTCGGCATCGACACGCTCGCGCAGCGCGACGGCGACGTGCAGGCCTTCCAGTACGAGCTGCTGCTCGAGTCGCGGCGCCGGCCCGAGCTGCGTCCGGTCGTGGCACGGTACTACGACGCCTACCGCGCCGCCAACGCCGCCGCACTGCACCGCATCGGTGTGCAGGACGACGCGCTGATCGACGCGATCTGGTTCGCCCTGGACGGTCTGGTGTTCCGGCAGGTGGTGCTGGCGGAGGATGCATCAGCGGTGCTCGAGCGCATCCGCACCCTGGTCCGCGACGCGGTGACTGCCACGCCGCATGCTTGACTATCCAATTGGATAGCCCTACGCTGACGACACCACTATCACCGGTGGCCCCAGCAACCGAAGGCGGTACTGCCATGCCCGACGACCTGTCCACGCGCCATGTGATCATAGTCGGCGCGGGCTTCTCCGGCCTGATCGCTGCCCGCGAGCTCGAGGCGGCCGGCGTGCGCGTGACCCTCTGCGAAGCGCGGGACCGCATCGGCGGCCGGGCCTGGACCGAGCCTCGGATGGGCCACGAGCTGGAGATGGGCGCCACCTGGGTGCACTGGTTCCAGCCCTTCATC
Source organism: Microbacterium kribbense (assembly GCF_039537285.1). Taxonomy (NCBI): domain Bacteria; kingdom Bacillati; phylum Actinomycetota; class Actinomycetes; order Micrococcales; family Microbacteriaceae; genus Microbacterium; species Microbacterium kribbense. The sequence continues at coordinate 228,011 of NZ_BAABAF010000005.1, forward strand.
TGGACCGAGATCACGCGGTACGGTCAGTCCATCTATCCGAGCCCGACCTGCGAGCGCGCGTACTGGCTCAGCGCCGGCGAGGTGCACGAAGGGCCCGAGTCCGAGATGGACGAGAAGCTCGCGCGGCCACAGGCGAAGATCTTCGACGGCTCAGCGGAGTTCTTCCCGTACCCGCACGAGCCGCTGCACGTCCTCGAGTCCGGTGACGACGAGCTGATCGCACGATTCCGTGCGGCCGACCAGGGCAGCGTGTTGGATGCGCTGCGCGACGGCACGTTCAGTCAAGAAGAGATCGATCTCGTCGACGCGTACTGGAACGCCGGCTACAACGGCTACACCGCGACGGCATCGCCGTTGATGGCCAAGCACTGGGCGGCCTTGAGCGACCACCGGCTCGCGCTGCTGGACGATCAGACCCTGCGCTACAAGCTCACGGGCGGCATGCGCGGCGTCTACGAGGCGATCGCCGCTGACATCACCGGGCCGATCCGGCTTGGCACCCCGGTGGCCGCCGTCAGCCACGACACCGACGGCGCCCGGGTCACGTTGGAAGGCGGTGACGAACTGGCGGCGGATGCCGTGATCGTGACCGCGCCGCTGGGGGCGCTGAACACGATGACGTTCTCGCCCGCACTGCCGCAGCAGGCGCAGGCCGTGATCGACGAGGGCTGGAACTGCACCGGGTTCAAGATCTGGATCAAGATCCGCGGCCACCATTCGTTCATCGCCACCGCTCCCACCGGGAGCCCGATCGCGATGACCCGCAGCGAGTACTTCCTCGACGACGGCACGACGATTCTGGTCGGCTTCGGGCCGGACCGCACCAAGATCGACTGGGATGACCGGGATGCCATCCAGGAGATCGTCAGCGCGTGGCGGCCCGACCTCCAGGTCATCGAGGCCACGAGTCACGACTGGGGCGGCGATCGATGGACCGGTCAGACCTGGGCGACGCCGCGGTCAGGGCAGTTCCTGCGGGGCTGGAGCCTGTTCCGCACCACGGACACCCGGCTGCGCTTCGCCGGCGCCGACTGGGCGAAGGGCTGGAACGGCGTCGTCGTGGACGGGGCGATCGAATCGGGCATCACGACCGCGCGCGGCCTGATCGACGAGTTCCGCTCGGCCTGACCCGCGCCGTGCCGGGTTGCGCCGGGCCGTGCTCAGCCGCCGAGGGCCGTGCGGATCGTCGCCGCGGCCGCTGCAAGGCGCGCGGCCAGCGCGTCGTCGGCCTGGTGCGCGTCCAGGTAGACCACGGCGATCGAGGCGGCCGCCCGGCCGCGCAGCACCAGCGGCACCGCGACGGCGCGCACCGTGGGGATCACCTCGTCGTGGCTGGTCGCGTAGCCGCGCGTCGCGACCTGACCGACCTCCGCACGCAGGGCGGCCGAGACATCCGCCGGCCACTCCGGGACGGGCAGCTGCGACAGGATCGCCTTTCCGGGGGCTCCGACGGTCACCGGATGCCGCGCTCCGGGCCGCTGCGCGACGGAGGCGATCGCGTGCCGCGGCTCGACGCTCGCGAGCGTGATGCAGTCGTCGCGATCGCGCACCGCGAGAAAGCAGGTCATGCCCAGCTCGTTGGCGATCGCGGTCAGCTCGGGCAGCGCTTCGGCTTGCAGGTCCTGCGCGACGCCGGCGGCCAGCGCCGCCATCCGCGCGCCCAGGGTGACCCGGCCGGACGAGTCGCGCACCACCAGGGCGTGCAGCTCGAGAGTGCGCAGCAGGCGATACGCGATCGATCGATGCACCTGCAGCCGGCGCGCCACCTCGTCGATCGCGAGCGGCTCACGCGCGTCGGCCAGCAGCTCCAGGATCCGGATGCCGCGACTCAGCGTCTGCGACGCCGGTGCGCTCGCGGTGCCCGTGGAGCCGGTTGCGGCGGAGTCGGCGGCCTGCGCACCGGCGGCGTCAGCGGCCATGGTGCCGGCGGCGGGCGATGTGGCCATCGGCATCCTCTCGATCTCCTCGCGGCGTCCGCCGCTGCGCCTCGCGGCATCTGCCGCTGTGTGCCGGCACGGGCGCGGCGCTTGCGCGCGGCATCCGCTTCGTATACGATCTGTTCCATAGTAGAACGTTGTGTTCGAATATAGAACAGTATCGCTCACACCACAAGTTGCAGGCCTCGACGTCGTCGTCCGAGGAAAGGATCGACAATGCAGTTCCACCACAACGGCTATGTGTCCGGCGAACCGCGCGTGCTGCCCGCCGCCGGCAGCGGCATCGACCGCCCCACCGAGCTTCCCGACGAGATGGATGTGCTGATCGTCGGCTCCGGGCCCGCCGGCATGCTGCTGGCCGCCCAGATGTCGCGGTTCCCGAGCGTGGTCACCCGCATGATCGAGCGCCGGGACGGGCGCCTGGTGCTGGGGCAGGCCGACGGCATCCAGCCGCGCAGCGTCGAGACGTTCCAGGCCTTCGGGTTCGGTCCGCACATCATCGCCGAGGCGTACAACATCGGCTGGATGAACTACTGGACCCCGGATCCCGACAACCGCGACAACATCATCCGCACGACGCGTCAGGCCGACTACGCGAAGGACATCAGCGAGTTCCCCCACCTGATCGTCAACCAGGCGCGCGTGCTGGACTACTTCGCCGAAGCCGCCCGGCGCGGCCCGGCGCGGATCACGCCCGACTACGGCATCGAGTTCGTCGGCCTCACCGTGCACAAGACGGGGGAGTACCCGGTCGAGGTGCAGGTGCGCTACGTGGCCGGCCCCCGGGAGGGCGAGGAGCGCACCGTGCGCGCCAAGTACGTCGGCGGCGCCGATGGCGCCCGCAGCGACGTGCGCGAGGCGATCGGCCGCAAGCACATCGGGAACTTCGCCGCGCACGCCTGGGGCGTGATGGATGTCACGGTCGAGACGGACTTCCCGGACTGGCGCACGAAGTGCGCGATCAACGCCGAAGCCGGCAACATCCTGCACATCCCGCGCGAGGGCGGGTACCTGTCCCGCGTGTACGTCGACCTGGGCGAAGTGCCCGAGAATGACCACCACCACGTGCGGTCCACGCCGCTGGAGAAGATCGTCGAGAAGGCGAACGAGATCCTGCACCCGTACACGATCGAGGTCAAGCAGGCCGCCTGGTACAGCGTCTACGAGGTGGGACACCGCGTCACCGACAAGTTCGACGACGTCGATGTGGACGCCGATCACGCGCCGCACGTGTTCCTGATGGGGGATGCCTGCCACACGCACTCGGCCAAGGCCGGGCAGGGCATGAACGTGTCGATGCAGGACGGCTTCAACCTGGGCTGGAAGCTGGGCCTGGTGCTCACCGGTCGCAGCCCCGAGGCGCTCCTGTCGACCTATTCCGCCGAGCGGCAGCCGGTCGCGCAGGAGCTCATCGACTTCGACCGGCAGTGGTCGTCGCTGATGGCCCGCAAGCCCGAAGAGATCGACGACCCGCAGGAGCTCGCCGACTTCTATCTGGCCACCAGCGAGTTCCCGTCCGGGTTCATGACGCAGTACTCGCCGTCGATGATCACCTCAGGCAGCGCCCACCAGCAGCTGGCCGCGGGCTTCCCGCTGGGCAAGCGGTTCAAGTCCGCCGAGGTCGTGCAGGTGTGCGACGGCAACGTCACCCACCTCGGCCACCAGCACCAGGCCGACGGCCGCTGGCGGATCTATGCGTTCGCCGACCGTCCTGGCCAAGGCGAGGCATCCGCCCTCGGCGACTGGGCGCAGTGGATGCAGACCTCGCCCGACTCGCCCGTGGTCCGCTACACGCCCGCCGGTGTGGACGAGGACGCCGTGTTCGATGTGAAGGTCGTCTATCAGCAGCCGTTCGAGCAGATCGACGTGACGGCCGCCCCCGATGTCTTCCGGCCGCGCTGCGGCCGGCTGCAGCTGCGCAACTGGGAGCGCGTGTTCGCCGCCGGCGAGGGCATCGACATCTTCGACGAACGCCAGATCTCGCGTGACGGCGCCGTGGTCGTGGTGCGTCCCGACCAGTACGTGGCGGCGGTCGTGCCGCTGGCGGCCACCGACGAGCTGGCGGCGTTCTTCGCGCAGCACATGCTCGACGCGCACTGAGGGGCGGACCCGGCCGCTCAGGCCCCGGACCCGCCGCGGTAGCGGTGCTCGGGGCGGCCGGTGGTGCCGTAGCGCAGTCGCAGCTCCACCGCGCCCTGCTGCGCGAGCGCTGAGAGATAGCGCTGCGCGGTCGGGCGGCTCACGCCGATCGCGCGGGCGACGTCGACGGCCGACACGTCGGCATCGGCCCCGCGGACGAAGTCCTGCACGAGCCGCATCGTCTCGGCCGACTGCCCCTTCGGAGGAGTCGTGATCGTGCCGGTGCGCATCAGCTGGAACAGTCCGTCCACCTGCTGCTGGTCGGCTTCACCACTGCCCGAGTCCAACTGCGCGAGCCGGAAGTGCAGGTCCCGGAACGCAGTCAACCGCTCGGCGAGAGCAGCGAATCGAAACGGCTTGACCAGGTAGTGCACGGCGCCCTGGGTCATCGCGGAGCGGATGTGCGAGAGATCGCGCGCGGCCGTGATCACGATCACGCCCGGCGGCTCCGGCTCCTCGCCCAGGTCGTGCATGATCTCCAGCCCCGACCCGTCGGGCAGGTAGAGGTCCAGCAGCACCAGGTCGGGCCGCTGCTCGCGCACCTGCGCCAGGGTGTCGGCTGCCGTGTGCGCGACCGCGGTCACCTCGAATCCGGACACCTTGTTCACGAACTGCGCGTGGATGCCGGCGACTCGCACGTCGTCGTCGACGATCAGGGTGCGGATCGGCGGAAGCTGATCGGTCACGGCGTCACCGCCGCCGGCAGGCTCGACGGGCGAGCGGGGGCGCGGCGCGGCAGCCACACCGTGAAGATCGCGCCGGGCCCGTGCGAGACGTCGATGCGTCCGCCGTGCTGTGCGACGATCCGGTGCACCAGGGCAAGCCCCAGCCCGCGGCGGCGTGCACCGTCGGCGGGCTTGGTGCTGAAGCCGTCCTCGAACACCATGGCCGCGGCTTCGGGCGGGATGCCGGGGCCGCTGTCGCGCACCTGCATCTGGATCTCGCCACCCTCGGGCCGGATGTCGACCTCGACCCATCCCGGCTGGACGCCGGCCACGGCCGCATCGATCGCATTGTCGACGAGGTTGCCCAGCACTGTCAGCAGCAGCCGGGCGTCGGCCTCCGCCTCGCCGAGTTCGGACCCGTCGGTCAGGGTCAGTGTGATGCCGCGTTCGCCCGCGACGACCGACTTCGCCACCAGCAGGCCGACCAGCTGGGGGCTGGCGATCTGCCGCTGCAGCCGCGCCGCGAGGTCGGTCGCCGTCGCGGACAGCTCGGCGACATAGGCGGTGGCCTCTTCGATGCTGCCCAGCTCGAGCATTCCGGACAGGGCGTGCACCCGGTTCGCGAACTCGTGCTGCTGCGCGCGCAGCGCGTCGGTGAGGCCGCGCACGTTGTCCAATTCGCGCAGCAGTCCCTCCTGCTCGGTGCGATCGGACACGGTGATGACGTGGCCGAGGTCGCGACCCTGCAGGGTCACCGGCATCCGGTTCATCACCAGGCAGTGCTCGTCGGTGAGCACGACCAGATCGGCGCCGCCGACGTCTCCGGTGAGCACGTCGCGGGCGCGGCCGGGCGGCACGAGGTCGGCGACGACGGCGCCCTGCCCCGGCTGCCGGATGCCCAGCAGTCGCCGCGCCTCGTCGTTGATCAGGGCGACCCGGTCGTCGGGGCCGAGCCCGATGACGCCCTCGGCGATGCCGTGCAGCATGGCAACCCGCTCCTGCAGCAGGGTGGCGATCTCGCCGAGCTCGAGCCCGAAGGTCTGGCGCTTCAGCCGCCGCGCGAGGATCAGCGAGCCGGCGACGCCGACCAGCAGCGCGATGCCGGAGTACAGCGCGATCGACGGCAGCAGCTGCCACAGCCGCAGCGCGATCTCTTCGGCGTCGATGCCGACCGAGACCTCGCCGACGATGCGGTCGGATTCGTCGCGCAGCGGCACCTTGGCCCGCGCCGAGAGGCCGAGCGTGCCGCGCTCCATGTTCACGACCGTCTCGCCGGACAGCGCCGGTTCGGGGTCGGTGGACACGCGCTCGCCGAGCCGGTCGGGCACCGGGTGCGAATAGCGGATGCCGTTGTCGTCGGTGACCACGACGAACAGCGCACCGGTGGACCGGCGGACCGCCTCGGCCCGACTCTGCACGGTGCCGTCGGGGTCGTGCGCGAGCACCGCGTCGGCGATGCCCGGCTGCACCGTCACAGTGTTCGCGATGGCCAGCGCGCGCTCTTCGAACTGGCGCACCAGCAGCTCGTGCGACTGCCACAGCGACAGCCCGAAGCCGACCAGCAGCGCCAGGAACAGGATCACCAGCTGGGTGCGCAGGATGCTCGCGGATAGGCGACTGTTGCGTGCCATCGGTGCTCCCGCCCTGCCTCTCCGCCGTTCTCGGCCGTGTCCGTTCGCCTGGTGCGCCGACCTGCGCGAGCCTGCGCATGCATGCGGCGCGGCGCCGGCAATGCCGCGCACGCTCGGGCGCTCGCGACAGTGTGACGCACCAGAGGCCATTGTCGCATCCCGGCACCCGTGCGATGCGCGCCCTACGCGCCACCACTTCCGCGAGAATCAGCGTGCCGGCCGACGATCGGCGCGACGCCCGGGGTCGGGCCCGCTACGAGTTCACCCGGATGATCTCCTGTTGGTAGGGCGCGATCACGCTCGACGAGATGCGGCAGTCCAGCAGCAGGAACGGGCGGTCGGATGCCGGCCGGGCGGCCCATTCGGCGAGCCGGTCGAGATCGGCCAGGGTGCGCACCACGACGCCTTCGGCACCGACGGCCGCGCCCAGGGCGGCGAAGTCGACCTCGGGGATCAGCATCGGCGCTTCGGCGAGGCCCTTCAGACCGTACAGGTTCACTTCGGCGCCATACGCGCCGTCGTTCCATACCACGGCCATGCCGCGACCGCCGGCGACCCGTACCGACGTCTCCAGATCGGGCAGGGCCATCAGGCCGCCGCCGTCACCGGTGGTCAGCACGATCGTCGCGTCCGGATTGCCCAGGGCCGCGCCCGGCAGCGAGGGGAAGCCCTGCCCGATCGCCTGGAACGCCGTGCCGACCATGATCATCCGATCGGGCGAGGCAACCGGCCAGTACATGTTCGCCCAGCCGATGAAGTGGCCGCCGTCCGAGACGACGACGCGGTCCTGCGGCAGCAGCTGCCCGATCCGAACGGCCACCGAGCGCGGGTCGAGTCGGCCGTCGGCGGCCAGCTCGTCACCGGGTTCGCGTGCCGTGAGCGCCGCGATGTCGACGCTCTCGCGCCAGCGGCTGGGCGTCGCCGCCAGCGCGTCGAGCTCGGCCACCAGGGCCGCCGCGACGACGGCCGCGTCGCCGCGGATGTACCCGCCGACGTGCGGGTGCGTGGCCGCCGGCGCGACATCCACCTGCACGAGCCGGGTGCCTGGGTCGAACAGGTCGCCGAAGCGCATCGTGAACTGATTCAGGGATGCCCCGAATACGACCGCGATGTCGGCCTCGCGCACCAGCGCCATGGCGCCGTCGGCGCCGAATCCGCCGGCGACGCCCAGATCGTAGTGCGCGTCCGGGAAGGTGCCGCGACCCAGGGCGGTGGATGCCGTGACGGCGCCGGTCGCGGCGGCCAGGGCGCCGAGCGCGTCGCCGGCATGGGCCAGCCAGGCTCCGCGGCCGGCGAGCAGGAACGGGCGCTGCGCGCCGGCCAGGGCGCGCGCGAGGTCGGCGATCGCGGCGGACGCGAACGGTCCGCGCGGAGCCAGCGGCTCCGGCAGCACCGGCTCCGGGGCCGCCGGCACGGCACCGGCCTCGAGCTGAGCGACGTCGTACGGGATGGCGAGCACGGTCGGCACCCGGTACGCGAGCGCGTGCTCGATCGCGATCACTGTGGTGGCCGCGGCATCCGCTCTGCCGACCGTGTAGGTGCGCGCACCGACCGCCGACGCCATCGCGATCTGGTCGACATCCCACGGGCGCGGGCCGGATGTCGGCTCGTCGCCGACCACCAGGATCAGCGGAATGTGCGCCTGCACGGATTCGGCCAGCGCCGTGAGCGTGTTGGTGAACCCGGCGCCATAGGTCGCGGTCGCTGCGGCGATCCGTCCGGATGCGCGGAAATGCGCGTCCGCGGCGACGACGGCACCGGCCTCGTGGCGCATCGCAGTGTAGGTCGCGCCGGTGTCACGCTCGAGCGCGTCCAGGAAGTAGGCGTTGCCGTTGCCCATCACCCCGAAGACGTGGTCGATGTGGCCGGCGAGGGTGACGGCGACGTGCGCAGAGACGGTGGGCATGGGGGGCCTTTCGAGACATAACGGAAGAGGAACCGTATATGTCTCGCCCGCCGGCAGCGGCGCGTGCGAGCTTCGTGCCCCTTTTTCGGGCACCGGCGGCGCGACGGCCGCCGGACGATCTCCATCCTACGGGCCGGCCGGCAAGCGTTCGCGCACAGACATCATCGGCGCACGGGGCGACAATCCCGTGGTGCGCCGGAGGGCGCACAATGAAGGAGAGTCCGCGGCCGGCTGCCGCCGGGCCGTGTGCGACGTTCGAAGGAGACACCGATGTCCGAATCCACGATGACCGCTGAAGAGACAGTGCTGCTTGATCGCGTGCAGGCGCCGGTAGGGCAGGGGCGGGAGATCCTGGATGCGGCGACCCGGGAGCTTTTGGGGCGGGCGCCGGTGCAGTCGGTGGCGGATCTGGATGCCGCCATCGCGCGGGCGCGGGCGGCGCAGCCGGGCTGGGAGGCGGCCGGGCACGAGCAGCGCAGCGCGCTGCTGCTGCAGGCCGCGGACGCCCTTGACGCGAACGCCGAGGCGCTGGCGCGGATCCTGTCCCGGGAGCAGGGCAAGCCGCTGAACGGGCCGAACGCCCGGTTCGAGGTGGGGGCGTGCTCGGCATGGCTGCGCACCGCGGCATCCACGGTCCTTGAGCCCGAGGTGGTCGTGGACGATGGGCAGGTGCACGCCGAGCTGCACTACCGGGCGATCGGCGTGGTCGGGGCGATCGGTCCGTGGAACTGGCCGATGATGATTTCGATCTGGCAGATCGCGCCGTCGCTGCGGATGGGCAACACGGTCGTGCTCAAGCCCAGCGAATACACCCCGCTGAGCGTGCTGGCGATGATCGCGGTGCTCAACGAGGTGCTGCCCGCGGACGTGCTGATTCCGATCTCGGGTGACCGCGAGGTCGGCGCCCGCCTTGCCGCGCACCCCGACATCGACAAGGTGATGTTCACCGGCTCCACCGCCACCGGCCGCAAGATCATTCAGAGCTCCGCCGGCAACCTGGCCCGGCTGACCCTGGAGCTGGGCGGCAACGACGCCGGCATCATCCTGCCCGGCACCGACCCGGCCGCGATCGCGCAGGACCTGTTCTGGGGGGCGTTCATCAACACCGGCCAGACTTGCGCGGCACTGAAGCGCCTGTACGTGCACGACTCGATCTACGACCAGGTGGTCGATGAGCTGAAGAAGATCGCCGAGCAGACCCCGATGGGCAACGGGCTGGACGAGGCCAACGTGCTCGGCCCGCTGCAGAACAAGCAGCAGTTCGACATCGTCAGCCGACTCGTCGAGGACGCCAAGGCCCAGGGCGGGCGGATCGTGACCGGGGGCGCCCCGGCCACCGAGCTGGGCGAGCTGTTCTACCCGGTCACCCTGGTCGCCGATGTCGGCGACGGGGTCGCGCTCGTGGACGAAGAGCAGTTCGGTCCCGCGCTGCCGATCATCAAATACACCGACGTGGAAGACGCCATCGCCAGCGCGAACCGGCTCGACGCGGGCCTGGGCGCCTCGGTATGGGGCGACCGCGACCAGGCCCGCACCGTCGCCGCGCGCATCCAGTCCGGCACCGTGTGGATCAACTCGCACGGCGGCGTGCACCCGATGATCCCGTTCGGCGGCGTGAAGGGCTCCGGCTACGGCCTCGAGTTCGGCGTCGAAGGCCTCAAAGCCGTCGCCGTCCCCCAGATCATCAACGGCTGAGGGCCGAATGCGGCATCGCGCGGTACGCGCTGGGGGAGATGCCGTAGGCCGTCTTGAACACGCGGCTGAAATGCGGAGCATCGGCGAAGCCCCAGCGGGCGGCGATCTCGGCCACGGTGCGGCCCGCGCACAGTGGATCGGTGAGGTCGCGCCGGCACCGGTCGAGTCGTCGGGTGCGGATCCACGTCGACACGGTCGTGTCCTGCGCGCGGAACAGTCCGTGCAGGTGTCGGGTCGAGATGAAGTGCGCTGCGGCGATGGATGCCGGGGACAGATCTGACGAGGACAGGTTCTGGTCGATGTGCGCACGGATCCGCTGCATCAGCGCACGGTGCGGATCCGCGCCCGCGCCGTCCAGGCCCAGCTCGCCGGTGAAGACCGTGGTGACCAGATCCAGTGCGCTGTGCGCGAGCCGTGCGCCGGCGGAACCGGTCAGCTGGTCGAGGTTGACGGCGAGCTGGCGAAGGTACGGGGCGACCACGGCACCCAAGCCCTCGCTGCCCGAGATGCGCACAGCGGTCAGCTCTCCGACGAGCTCGGGAGGCAGCGTGATCAGATGTCGCGGGAACATCACCACCATGGTGCGGAAGTCCTCGTCGAAGACCAGCGAGTAGGGGCGGCTGGTGTCGTAGACGGCGAGGTTGCCGGGCTCGAGCAGGGCTTCGCGCCCGTCCTGCACGAGCAGCCCGCGCCCGGCCAGCATCATGCTGACCTTGAAATACGGCTGGTCTCCACGGGCGATCAGCTCGGGGGTGCGCTCGATCACATGCGGCGTCGCCTGCAGATCCGTCACATGCACCTGGTCGACTCCGGCTCCGCGGATCATGCCGTGGAACGCGGTGTGGCGCGACGGCGTCACGCGCAGCGGCACGAACGAGGCGTTCACCGCCACGCGGAAGTCGCTGACATCGTGCACGCGGACAGTCGCAACGGGTTCGGGCCTCGTCGTCGCTGACACGGCTTCATCACCTCGCCTGTTCAGACCTTTGGCGGCATTGTATACGATCAATGGCGCGAAACCCAGAACACGGCCGTGCTCGTGCTGACAAGGTCCGTGCTCCACCGGGCAAGCATCGGAATGCTGAGTCGGCGAGGATGGAACCGCCACGATCTGCCAGCGTGCGCAGAAGCATCGAAGGAGCTGCTCAATGTCTGCACCCACCACCTCCACCACACGCACCGCCGCGCACCGTCGGCTGGGCGTGTTCGCCGTGGCGTTCATGATCGTCGCCGCCTCTGCGCCGCTCACGGTCGTCGCCGGTGGCGTGACGAGTTCGCTGTCGGTCACTCATGTCAGCGGCATCCCGTTCGGCTATATCGTGCTGGCGATCGCGCTCGGAATCTTCGCGATCGGCTACGCCGCGATGAGCCGGTTCATCACGAACGCCGGTGCGTTCTACTCGTATGTCGCACAGGGGGCCGGCCGGCCCCTCGGGATCGGCTCGTCGGTGCTCGCGCTCATCGCCTACAACGCGATGCAGATCGGCATCTGGGGCATGTTCGGATTCCAGATCTCGTCGTTCATCCAGGAGAAGACGGGGTGGGCGAGTCCCTGGTGGCTGTGGGTGCTGATCGGGATCGTGGTCGTCGGCATCATGGGCGTGAACCGCGTCGATCTGTCGGCGAAGGTCCTGGGCGTCCTGGTCGCACTGGAGTTCGTCGTGGTGATCGTCTTCGACGTGGTGTCGTTCGCGAACCCCGCCGAGGGCTTCAGCGCCGCACCGGTGACGCCGTCGGCACTGTTCGTGCCGGGGGTCGGTGCCGTGCTCGCCTTCGGGATCGCGGCGTTCATGGGATTCGAATCGGCCGCCATCTACGGCGAGGAGTCCAAGGATCCCAAGCGCACGATCCCGCGGGCGACGTTCCTGGCCGTGTGCGTGATCGGTGTGTTCTACGCGATCTCGTCGTGGGCGCTGACCCTGGCAGTGGGGCCCGGCAAGGTCGAAAGCCCTGCTGGCATCACCGCCGACGAGGCCGGCCCGCCGCTGTTCTTCAACTTCGTCGCCGAGCACCTGGGCGTGATCTGGGTCGACATCATGTCGGTGCTGTTCATCACGAGCCTGTTCGCCGCGCTGGTCAGCTTCCACAATGCCGTCTCGCGGTACTCGTTCTCGCTGGGCCGCGAGGGCGTCCTGCCCGCCGTGCTGGGCACCGTCCGGGTCCGCAGCGGCGCGCCGTGGGCAGGTTCGATCGTGCAGAGCATCGTCGCGGTGATCGTGATCATCGGCTTCGCGATCGGCGAGCTGGGATGGAACGCCGACAATGGACCGTTCGCGGTGCTCACGCTGTTCACCTGGCTGACCAATCTCGGTGCTTTCGGGCTCGTGCTGCTGATGGTGCTCGTCTCGATCGCCGTCATCGGCTACTTCGGGCGTGACCGGCGCGATGTGGGTGTCGGCAGCAGGCTCGTGGCGCCGATCGTGGCGATCGTCGCACTCGGCACGGTCTGGGTGCTCATCCTCATGAACTGGAACGTGATGCTCGGGCAGACCGAGAGCACGCCCACGACGTTCATCCTCCCGGCCGTTCTGCTGGTGCCCTCGATCGCCGCGGTGTTCTGGGGACTGTGGCTGCGCCGCGCCAAGCCGGACGTCTACCGGCACATCGGCCACGGCGCCGACGAGGCGCAGGCGACCCGGCTGGGCTGACCAGCCTCCGGTTGCCGCGCCCGCGGGTGCGGCATCCGGCCCGCTTCGATCGACCGGCATCCGCATGATGCAGGGGTGATCGCCGCACGGCGGGTGCTGCCGTACGCAACCCGCGTCTTGCCGAGTCGATGGCGGGCTGTCCGTCGCGGGAGAGATGCGCGGTCGCGCCCGACGGCGCTGTCCTCGTTCGACGAGTACTACCTCTCGTGCGCTGCGTAGCCCAGTTTCTGGGCACGGACGGATCCGCCGCCGGACATCACCGCATGTAGCGTGCGGTGCCCCGATCACGCGTCTTGACAGCGGAAGAGTTATTAAGGCATTCTGTATACCAAGCGTTTCTTGTGTCCCGTTCATCGCCCGCCGGTCGGTGGCGGTCCTGGACCAGTGGGGCCGGAACGGCTGAGATCATGGAGGGGCAGATGGGCCGAATCGGTGCAGACGTGAAGTTCCGGGACGGTGGCTGCCGGCTGGCGGAAACGCCGATCATGGCCGCTGAGACGCTGGCTCGTCTGGGCTTCGGCGGAATTCTTGTCCGCACCATTGATGAAGCGTTTCCCACGCTCGACGAGGGTGACATTGAGGCATTCGGCCGAATGACCGATACCCTCGGAATGTTCGTGCGGATGGGCATCGGCAAGATCAACCCCTATATGACAGCTGAGCTGCCTCGCGTGCGGATTCTCGGCGAAGGCAGCTACCTGGCCGGGATGCAGCGCATGATTCGTTTGTGCGGCGTACGCGGCTGGACCGAAGTGTGGACAGCCGTCGGCGGTTTCAAGCCTGACCTCGCCACACCGTTCTGCTTCGATCGCTTTCGAACGGACGTCACCTGGCCACAGCAACTGGAGGCTACGTCCGCGTTCATCGAGAAGCTCGCACCGACGCTGCGGGCGGAGGGTGTGCGGCTGAACATTGAAACGCACGAAGAGATCACGACGCACGAGCTCGTCCGGCTCGTCGAGGATCATGGGAGCGACATCGTCGGTGTGTGCTTCGACCCTGCGAACCTTCCGGTGCGCGGCGAAGCCGTGCTGCCAGGCGCTCGGCGGGTTGCGCCCTTCGTGCACCTGACTCATCTGCGGGACATCATCATGGCGCGCACGGATGCCGGGATTTCACGTTTCCTGATGCCAGCCGGCGATGGGCAGATCGATTGGGATGCGCTTCTGGGCGTGTTCGCGGCACGCGAAGACGTAGACCTGCTGGTCGAGGGGGTCGGCGGCACGCGTGCGGAGATGATTCTTCAGCCTGATGACGATTTCTGGCGAGCCGCACACCCCGATCTGGACGCCGACGAGATCTCGGAGCTGACGGAACTGGCGGACCGTCAGGCCGAACGTGCGGCAGCGGGGATCGGTCCCGACCTCGCAGCGCTGCGAACCAACGGCGACGTGGATGGCGAGTACCGCGAGTTCCTGACCCGATCCCTGGCGGCGTTGAAGCTCCGCCTGCACGCGGTGACGCCGCTCGCCGATTGACACCGAGAGACCAAGACACAAAGGAGAACACATGATCGACCTGACGCGACTGCGGGATGCCGTGGATTGTGACGTGGTCCTTCCGGACGAACCGGGGTATGAGTCACTCCGACATGTCTGGAATGCCGACATCGACCAGTACCCTTCGGCTATCGTGCGCTGCACGACCGCGGAGCACGCTGCAGCCGCACTCCGCTGGTGCGTCGACAACGATGCGCCGGTGACGGTGCGCGGCGGCGGCCACAACCTCGCCGGCACGGCCGTGGCTGACGGTAGTGTTCTGATCGACACAGGCCTCATGCGCACGGTTCGCGTCGACACAGACGCTCGCACCCTGACCGTCGGCGCGGGATGCCGGTGGGGGGACGTCGATCGTGCTGCCGAGCCGTACGATGTGGCATTGCCGGCCGGAGTCGTTTCACACACCGGCGTCGCCGGCCTCACGCTCGGCGGCGGCATCGGCTACTTGTCCCGGATGTTCGGTGCGACTGTGGATCATCTCCAGGAGGTCGAGCTCGTCACCGCGGACAGCGTCATCCGCCGGGTCAACGCCCACGATGAGCCTGAGCTGTTCTGGGCCCTGAAAGGGGCGGGGCACAACTTCGGGATCGCGACAGAGTTCGTCTACCGCTATGTCGATATCCCTGGTCTGGCGACCGTCCGGCTCGCCCTGTACCCCGCCGACCGGCGTCGCGACATCCTCCGACAGTTCCGCGAGCTGGGGCCCGCGATGCCCGACAACGTGACTACGTACGTCCGGCTGTACCGCTGCCCGCCGTATTGGAGCCAGGTGCCTGCCGCGCACCGTGGCACCCCGATCATCTCGGTCGCGACTGTCACCTACGGCGATGTGGCCGACGAACCATCGCTCACGGCGCCGATGTTCGATCACGGCGAACCCCTTTATACGAGCGTGCGCAGCATCCCACACGTGACACTGCAGCATTCCACGGACGACGAGTTCCGCTACGGGCTGCGACACTACTGGCGGCACGTGTCGTTCCGGGATCTGCCCGATGAGCTCATCGACCTGGCGATCGACCACGCCGACGCATACCCGGGCCGACCGCTGAACTCGAGTTCTTTCATCACCCACCAGGTGATGTGCCCATTCGAGCTGATCGCCGGCAAGCTCACGCCACGGGACCACTCGAACGATTCGACCACCGGCATCCACTCTCGATGGGCCGGAAATATCGGCGCCGATTGGGAGTACCCCGACGAGCGACCCGAGCTCGTCGCATGGGTCAAGCGCTTCACAGCGGCAATCGCGCAGTGGGAGAACGGCAGTTACATCAACTTCACCTCGGAGCACAGCGATGCCCAGGGGGCACGCAGTATCTACGGGGAGAAATACGATCGGCTGGCGCGGGTCAAGACCGAATATGACCCGCGCAACGTCTTCGCGCACGGACTGGTCGACCTCGAGGAGCTCGATCAGTCGCTTGCCTCTGCTGCGAGCTGAGCCGATGCGAATCGGCGCGGACAGCACCAAGTTCCCGGGAGCGGTGCGGCTGAACCCGGTTGAGCTGATCGACCGGGCCGCCAAGCTCGGTCTGGAAGGCGTCTACTTCCGCTCGATCCTTGAGCTCAGCCCTACGCTCGACCGCGCTCAACTGCAGGATGTGTCGCAGCAGGCCAGGGAACGCGGCATGCGTCTGGAGGCGGGGATCGGGAAAGTCAATCCGTTCTCGACCCCCGAAGCGCCCCACATCCGAAAGCTAGGCGGCGGTGACTACCGCCGCGCCCAGATCATGATGATAGAGGGCGCCGCGGCGATCGGCATCCACGAATTGTGGAGCGCGCTGAGCAACTACCAATTCCATCTTTCCGGGTTGTATGCCTTCGATCGGTTCCGAACCGACGTGGACTGGCCGGCACAGTTGCGGGCCACCACCGCGTTCCTGAAGGGGTTGGCCCCCGTGCTGCGAGCCAACGGCACGCACGTCAACGTCGAGACGCATGAGGAGATCACCTCCTTCGAGCTTGTGCGCATCGTCGAGGAGGTGGGACCGGATGCGGTCGGCATCACGTTCGACACAGCCAACGTTGCGGTGCGCGGCGAGTCACCCGCCGCCGCCGCCCGACGGGTTGCGCCGTACGTGCGGGCCACGCACGTGCGCGACGTCGCGCTGGTGCGGGAGTCGGATGGCCTGCGTCGCTACCTCGTTCCGGTCGGCGAGGGTGTGATCGACTGGCGGGCGGTGCTGGACGCGCTCGCACCGGCTGCGCCGATGCTGTCGATTGAAGGGATCATCGCCAGCCGCGCGGGGATGTCCGTTCCGGTGTTCGACCCGCGCTGGGCGCCCAACCACCCGGAAATGGTGATTGCCGAGCGGGACGAGCTGCTCGCGCTGGCCGACGACTACCAGCGGCGCGCGCACGAGGGTGAGGTGCCCGATGCGACGGCGCTGGCAGGACCTGTCGAGCCAGACGAGCCACGACGGTTCCTCGAGAACAGCATGCGCGCCCTGCGCACTCTGCTCGCAGGTACCCGACCATCCATGAGCAAGGAGACAGCATGACCGATCAGTATCCCACCCTCTCCCTGGCCGAGCGCGACCGGCGCTGGCAGAATGTGCGCGAGATGCTCGTGCGAGAGGAACTCGACGGCGTCGTGGTGTTCGGCAACGGCCGGAACGTCGCCGACTCGTACCTGACCAATGAGGCCCGCAAGTCGATCACTCTGCTTACGCTCGACGATGACCCCGTGATGTTCCTCGGCGACGTACCATTGGATCGCTACGACGTTCCTGGCCCGCGCTGGCCGCGCTGGGTCGCCGACTGGGTCGCCGGTGACCCGATCGGAAACCTCGTCGCGCACGTGCGGGCCCGGGGTCTGGCCGCGTCGCGTCTCGGCATAGTGGGGCTGACGAGCCGTGCCGTCGGGGAGTGGGCTGGAGTCGTCTCGCACACCACCTGGAAGCGCGTCGATGCCGCACTGCCAGACGTTCGTTGGGCTGACGTCGCGGACACGTATGAGTCGATGGCGATCATTCTGGGCGATGAGGAGCAGGCGATGCTGCGCAAAGCTGCGCAGCTCGGTGAGCGTGGGTGTGCGGCATTTGTCGGAGCTGCGCGCGAGCGACGCAATGAGCACGAGATCGCCGCGGCATCGTTCCAGGCCATCATCGCCGGTGGGGGCTGGGTGCGTTCGCCGTTCATGCTGGAGCGGGCCGGAGCGAGCATGTTCGCCTGGGCCGTCCCGGAGTGGTTCGCCATGGGCGGCGCGCCGCACATTCTGCAGCCGGGCGACACGATCGCCGCGGAGATCTTCGCGTTCTACGGCGGCATCGAATCGCAGCAGCAGATCGACGTGAGCATCGGCGAGCCGAGTCCGCTGCTGCGCGAGCTCGAGAAGGTATGCCGCGATTCATATGAGGCGGGTCTGGCGGCGCTGCGACCGGGCATGCGGTTCTCCGAGCTCGCCGCCATCATGGAGGCTCCGCTGCACTCGTCGAAGACGTGGAACACCGGCCCGATGGTGCAGACGGTTCCGCCTATCTACAATTCCGGCACACGGCTGAACCCCGGCGTGGACCCCGCCCTAGCCGTGCTGCCGCAGCTGCCGCTCGGGGTGGGACTGGATGGCGACTTCGTCATCGAGGTCGGGCACGCGTTCGCGTTTGAGCCGAATGCCGTGCGCGACGGTCAGCGCGTGTGCGTCGGCGGAACGGTCCTGCTCTCCGATCGCGGCGTCGAAGAGCTCAACACGCTGCCCAACCACCTGGTCGTGGTCTGATCACACGCGCGAGGACCGTCCGGCGGAAGCAGTCGACCCTCGCGCGCGTGTGCCGATCGGGCGCCAAGAGGTGGGCATCACCACGGCGATCGTGGTGCTCCTCGGTCTTTGTAGGAGAATGCGAACGGTCCCGGCGATCCCGGCATTTGAGGATGCCGGGACCGTTCGCATTCTGCGGGTCAGGCCTTCCAACGTCCAGCGCGACGCTCGACGATGGCCAGCAGGATGTTGATCACGATGGCCGCGATGCACACCACCGCCACGAGTGCGTACAGCTTGTCGATCTGCAGCGCGCCCGAATAGGTGCCGATCTGTCGGCCGACGCCTCCCGAGGATACGAGCAATTCTGCGATGAGGATGCCCAGCAGGCACAGGCTCGCGCACAATCGCATGCTCGTCACCGCCGACGGGAGAACTGCCGGGATGACGGCATACCGGACCACCGCCCAGCGACGGCCGCCCATCGCGCGCACGGCCTGGGGCAGGTTGGACCGGTACCCGTCCACTGCAGCAAGGATCCCGATCACCACCGGCAGCATGCCGTGGGTGACGCCGAACACGATCTTCGACTCCGCTCCTGCTCCCAGGAAGAGCACGAACAATGCGTAGATCGCGACCTGCGGCACCGAGACGAACAGCTGGAAGAGGACCAGCCCGCTTCGTCGCGAAAGCGGTGTCACTGCAAGTACCGCTGCGATCGCGGTACCGAGGACGATCGAGATCACGAACGCGATGCCGAACTCCCACGCGGTCAGTGTCAGTGCTTCGCGCGCCGAGACGTCCTGAAGCATGGGCACCAATCCGGCGGCGATCTCGCCGGGCGAGAGCAGGAAAATGCTCCCCTCGCGCGCGAAGGCGGCCCCCACTTGCCACGTGGCCAACGCCGCGAGGATAGTGCCCCAGCGCAGCATCCCAATCCGCAGTTTCCTCGAAGGCCGTCGGTAGGGGAGGAGGGCCGCCAGCGAAGCCATCGGCTAGTCCGTCTTCACCGGGAGGAACTCGTCGGTGTAGAAGTCCGACAGGGATGGGGAAGTCTTGGCCAGTCCGAGCATCGGCAGGAATTCCGCATAGGTCTCAAGGCCCGCGGTGCTCACCTCGCCGGCGTCCGACCAGCGTGGCACAGTCGCCTCGTACACGGCACCGACGTTCTCCTGGGGGACGTTCAGCCGTTCGACGAACGCCTTCTCGGCGAACCCGCGGTCTTCCTTCATCAGCGTCACGGCCTGGAAGAACGCGGCCAGGAACGAGCCGATGACCTCCTTGTGTGAGGAGATGTATTCCGGCTGTGCCAGCACCGCCGAGTACTGGTCCTCGGGAAAGACGTCGGCCACCGTGGCGATCGTGCGCAGCTTCCCCTGGCTTTCGAATGTGATGGCCGAGTTGGGTACCCACTGGAAGACGTCGATGTCGCCCCCGCCGGCCTCGACCGCCGCGGTCAGGCCATCGGGGCCGATCGCAGCCGCCTTGAACTTGTCCGACGGGACCCCGGCGCGGTCGGAGGTCAGCCGCGCGACGAAGTCGGTCACGCCGCCGAAACGCCCGATGCCGAACGTAGTGGCGGCGTCCAGCTCGGAGATGTCGGAGATCGTGGAGGAGTCCGGCACCATAAGAGCAGACGGATTCGTGCCTCCGATGCCGGCGACGATCTTCATCGGGATGCCCTTCGCGCTAGCGGCGACTGCGTCGATGGCGCCGCATACGCCGACGTCGACGCTGCCACCGACGATCCCCTTGACCATGTCGGCACCGCCCTGGAATGAAACGATCTCGACGTCGAGGCCTTCATCGGTGAAGAATCCGCTCTCCTGCGCCACATAAGGCGGAAGCGCGAGGTCGGCGTCGTTGGGTACGCAGATGCCGGCTTTCAGCTTCGTCAACGCGGTGGCATCGCCCGATGCGGTGGGCGCGGCGGACGGCGACGAACAGGCCGTCGCGATCAGCAGTACGACGCCGAACAACACGACAGCGGACACGGGTCGGGATTGATGCATGGTGTTCCTACTTTCTCGAGATCGATCGGATGATCAGGGACAGGGCGATGGAGAGCACAGCGGTGAGGATCAGGGCGGTGAGCACATAGGCGTACACGTCGACGGACAGGTACGTCTCGCTGGCCACCGCGAGTCGGTAGCCGAGTCCCGCGGTGCTGCCCAGGATTTCGCCCCCGAACACGGCGAGCGTGCACAATGCCAGACCAAGACGCAGTCCCGCGAGGATCTCGGCCAGGGCACCGGGGATGATGACGGTGACCAGTTGCTGCAAACGGCTGGCACCCATCGCGCGGGCGGCGAGCATGAGGTTGTTCGGGACCGCGGAGGCACCCGCGATGGCTGCCAACACAATGGGGAAGAACCCATTCAGCGTTCCGAATGCGATCTTCGAGGCGTCTCCGATCCCGAACACGAGAAGCAGCACCGGGTACAGTGCGAACAACGGCACCGCCGACAGGTTCGCCAGCAGCGGCGTGTAGGCAAGGCTCGTCCCACGCGAACGGCCGATCGGCACGCCGATGAGCAGGCCGGCGACCATCGCGATCGCGAACGCCGCGAGGATGCGCAACGTCGTCACCGCCAGGCTCTCCCAGAGCGCGGCAGTCGTGGACATCTCGACCAAGCGGATTGTGACGGCGCCCAAGTCGGGGAGGATCAGCGGGTCAATGATCTCGAGCCGGGATACGCCCATCCATGCCGCCAGCACGGCGAGCAGGAAGACGGCGACGACGGCGACGTGCTGGCGATCTAGCCGCGCGCTACGCACCGGTCGACTCCGAGTACAGGCCGTTGAACAGCGTCTGCTGGATCCGCTGCCCGACAGCGCCGGTGACCTGGTCGGGATGCCGCGGCCGGGTCAGCGGCACGTCGATGATCTCCTTGATCGCACATGGCCGCTTGGATAGGAGAACGATGCGCGTGGACAGGAACACGGCCTCCTGCAGGCTGTGGGTGACGAAGACGATGGTCTTGCCGGTCTGCTCCAGGATGCGCGCCAGCTCCGTGCCCAGGATCAGGCGGGTCTGCTCGTCAAGGGCCCCGAACGGCTCGTCCAGCAGAAGCACTTCGCTGTTGGAGACGAGCCCGCGGGCGACCGCGACCCGCTGCTGCATCCCGCCCGAGAGCTCTCGCGGGTAGCGATCGGCCTCATCGGCCAGCCCAACCAGTTCAAGGGCTTCCAGTGCCCGCTGCCGATGCTGGCGGCGCGGCACCGACGTGAAGCGCAGTGCGATCTCGACATTGGCCAGCGCCGTGCGCCACGGGAACAGCGCGAAGTCCTGGAAGATGTAGGAGATATCGCGCGGCCGCGGACCGGTCAATGGCTCGCCCAGCACCGTGACAGCACCCGTTGTCGGCTTCTGCAGGCCGCCGATCGCGCGCAGGATCGACGTCTTGCCGCACCCGGATGGCCCGATCAGAGTCAAGAACTCACCGCGGCGCACATCAAGATCGAAGCCGGCCGTGACATCGACGCGCTCATCGTCGTTGCGCAGGTATGAGATGGACAGATCACGGATTGAGATCGCGGCCTCTGCTGATGCGCGGTGCCAGTCGACCCGCTCCGGGTCGCTCGTGGTGGTGATCATCGAGATCTTCTGCCTTCGGGTCGCGAACGCGGCGCGTTCTCGTCGGTTGAGGGTGTCACGGGCGGAGATCAGCCGGAGACGCTGGTCAGGTTCGTGGCCAGGTGGTTTAGCTCTTCCACGCCGTCGGCGGTAACGATGACTGACCCACCGACCGTGACGCGGTGCGGTCCGTCGCACGCGTTCGGTTCCAGCGCGAACACCATGCCCTCGACGATCACGCCGTCGCCGGTGCGTGGGACGGGGGCCAGGCCCCGGAACCGCTCACGATCGGGCAGCCGATCCAACCCGTGGCAGAGAGCGCCGTTGAGCACGATCGGGTTCAGGCTCTGCACCTGAGGCGCGATGTGCCAGAAGCCGGCGTCCAGCACGACTTTCTGCATCGCCTGGTCGATGTCCGCGAACGTGGCGCCGGGCTTGATGGCGGCGATCCCGGCGTGGTAGGCATCGCGGGTGGCAGAGGCCAGGGCGGTGTGCAGCCGGTCCGGTGCACCGATCGAAACCGTCATCTGCTGCTGGGTCTCGAGCCCGCCGTAGATCGAGAAGATCTCGGCATTGACGAGATCTCCGGTCTTGAGCGTACGGGCCGCACCGGGGTCATAGGTCCACGCCGGCTGACTGATCGTGAAATGCTCCGTACCCGCGCGCATCAGCAGGTTGGGTGCGGATGTCACGGCGCCGTTTGCGTACAGGACCCCCATCACAGCCGCGTATACCTCGGTTTCGCGCGCTCCAGCGAAGATGGCGGCCTGCATCGCCTCGCAGGCATGTTCGCCGATGTGCGCGCTCTCACGCACCAGCGATAGCTCCTCAGCGCTCTTGGGCAGCATCGCCATGGCATAGTCCCACCAGACGTCGACGAACTCGGCGTGGGGGGCGCCATGGCTCACCGCCTCCCACAGCGGGTAGGGGATGACCCCGTGCGGCTCGCCTGGGATATTGCTGGCAAGGCCTAGCACCCCGATGCGTCCGCGACCGATCCGCATTTCGGCGAGTGTGTCGACGATACCCTGGTCCAGGCGCACCGCACGCACGTCGTCGATCCAGTACGTGCGCTCACGACCGACCGCATCGGTACGGCCGGTGATCTTGGTGGGCACCCAGGTCAAGTGCACGGGTGCGCCTACGCGGGGGAAGACGACGACTCCGTCCATCAGGTCGTTCGCAAGATAGAGCTCGAAGCGCTCTCTGCTCTTCAGGCCGGCCACGATCAGTCCGTCCAGATTGTGCTCGTCCAGGAAGCGGCGCGTCATCGCCCAGCGGCGGTCACGTTCATGCAGCGTCAGGCTTGGGCCCGGCGACGGCGTACGGAGGGGATCCATGCACTCTCCTTCGTTGGAGGTTGTCTGCGATATAGTATACAAAAAACCAGATTCAAGCAACCTGTGTGTCCGGCGGTCACGGTCGGGGCCACGGGGCATGATGGCACCAGGCCGGCAGACACGCGTTCTCGCGGGCCGGACGATCGGAGGAACATGACGACAACGTCCGACGCGCCGCATCCGGTGGGGCTGCGGCATCGTTCGCTCAAGTCCGAACTGATCGATCAGATCCGGCTCGACATCGTGCAAGGCCGTCTCAAGCCTGGCGAGCGGCTGATCGAACGGGTTCTGTCGGAGCGTTACGAAGTGTCCCGGGTGCCTCTGCGCGAGGCGATGCTGCGTCTGGAGGCTGAGGGCTTCCTGACCCTGGCTCCACGCCGCGGTGCGACCGTTGCCACGTTCACGGTAGAGGGCGTAGAGGACCTGTTCGATGTTCGCGAGCAGTTGGAAGCGCTGGCTGCACGCCTGGCGGCCGAGCGCGCGAATCCGGAGTCGCTCGCAGTGTTGGGACGTGCGTTGTCTGAGAGCGAGGAGGCGACAGCAGCCGACGACCGCGAACGCCGCAGTTCGTCCAACGCCCACTTCCATGAGTCGATCATCGACATGGCCGGCAGCCCATTGCTCAGCTCGATCATGCTCCCCATCGGTGCCCGCGTGCGCTGGTTGTTCGGCTTCATGAGCAGTTCGGAGTCGCCGACCCTCCTCAGTGAGCACCGGCGCCTGCTGGAGCTGATTGGGGGCGGCGAGGCCGCCGCCGCATCGGAGTTTGCGCGCGCTCACGTGGCGGCCACGCGCAAGCACACCCTCGACTCTCTGGCTGAGCTCATCCACCATGGCTGAGACCGTTGCCCGACCAGGACCACACTGCTGCCATCTCCCAGATCGTCAACGGCTGACGACCCGGGCAGGCGAGGAGGGGGCGAATGCGACATCGACCCCTCCACCTCGCGCGGCCCACCGGATGTGTTGGAGTCAGGCGTTCGCCTTGTATGCCGCGCGCGCGAAATCGCCCATCGGCGCTGGCGCGACGACAGCGCGGATCTCGAACTGGCGATGCTCATCGACCCGGAGCTTGTCGGACATCGGGTCCTCGCCCCACACCACGGTCACAGTGCTGCCGGGCTCGCCGGCCTCGGCGTCGACGATCGCGGGTGACAGGATGCGCCGGTGAATGGCTGAGAAGTCGGGTCGTGTGGAATGCCCGACGAGCCGTCCGTCCACGAGCACGCTGTCGTATTGGAGCGATGCGACACGCGCCATCGGGGCCTGCATGAACAGCCCGGGCGTCGTCCCGATGTCAAAGAACGAGCGGTACACCGCGATCACGTCCTCCGGGTCCCAGATCAGGGTGACCTTCTTGCGCCGCGTGGATGCGCCGCTGTCGATCATCGCCTGCAGGGCGTCGCGCCCGACGAAGTCGCGGGTGAGTGAGACCGAGCGGCCGTAGTCCAGTGCGAACGGATCCACATAGTAGTCAGCGATGTCGGTCGAGAAAAAGCTGCCTCCCAGCGGCGCGGTGGCCTCGAAGGATGTGTCTGAGAGCCAGTTGCGATAGTCCGCATACTCCGGATCACTGTAGATGGCGGGCACGATGAGCGGGATGTAGGCAGAGTGCGAGCCGGTCGTCAGGTAGGCGGAACCACCCACCTGTTCCATGCCGTGCTCCTCACCGGCGGCCACGACAGCGTCAAACACCGCGTCGCGATCTTCCCAGTCGCCCCAGAACTCGTAACCCGGCTCGGCGGCCATGCCGTGTCGCAGCAGTCCGATCCTGCGGTCGGCGATCTCGGCTTCGCCGATATTGAAGAAGCCGAGCTTCGGAGGTTCGGTACCCAGAGCGGCGCGCATCACAGCGAGCGCGTTCGGCCCCTGCAGCTGGAACCGGAACCGAGTCGGGTTCCCCGGGCGGGTCAGCGAGGTGCCCTCGCGGGAGTATCGGATGTCGAGGTCTGGGTGCGTCTGAATGTTGTATTCGACCCAGTCCATGATCGGGTGCGGCCCCACCAGCAGGATCTCGTGGCCCAGAGGAAACAGGATCCCCTGGCCGATGAGCTGGCCGTTCACGTTGCATGCCACCAGCTGCTTCGCCTTGCCTGGACCGAACGTCGAGAAATCGTTGGCGCCCACGATCTCCAGCAGGGGCACTACGCCGCTGCCGGTCATCGATATGGACACCATGTGGTGCGACTGGTCGAACAGGGCGCAGGTCTGGTCCCACGCGCGCTGCTCTGCCCGCCAGTTGGAGATCTCCGGTGACACCTCGGGCACGACCTGGGGAACGCTGCGCGAGTTGCGCAGCAGGTTCACGGCACCGCCGGCCTGCTCGAGGGCCTGTGCGAGTGTAGACGTCATCGCCTGTCCTTTCTGTCCGCGCGTCGCGCGACGATTCAGTGCAGATCGACGCCGTGTCGGAATCGATCCGTGCTTCTATTCGATGTGTAGTCGGAACAAGTCACAAGCGACGGTGTCTTTAGACTCGATAAGCAATGGTTAAGGGAGCGTGCCGTGGAGCGCAGACAGCTTGAGTACTTCGTCGCGGTGGCGCGCCTGGGCAGCCTCGCCGTGGCGGCGCGCGAACTGCGCGTCACCCAGCCGGCGTTGTCGCAGGGGATCCGCCAGCTGGAGTCGCACCTGGGTTGTGAACTGTTCCACCGGGTGCCGCGCGGGATGCAGCTCACCGCCGCTGGGAGGGCTCTGGTGGAGCCGGCAGGCCACGTGCTGGCCAATCTGGCGGTCGCCCGTGCCGTCATCGCGGACGTGGTCGGACTCAAGAATGGGACCATCGATGTCGCCACGCTGCCGGGTCTGGTGATGGAACCGTTAGCAGACTGGATCCGCGTCTTCCGCGCCACGGCCCCCGGGGTGCGGGTGAACCTGCGTCAGTTCGACACCTCGGACGAGGTTATCGCCGCAGTGCGCTTGGGCGAGGCGGAACTGGGCTTGACCATCTCGGTGCCACCGCCATCGGTGTCACTGGTGTGCCGGCGGGTCGCCGCACAGGAGCTCGTGGCCGTCCTGCCGGCGGGCACGAGCGTCGGCGAGGACGTCTCGGTAGAGGAGATCGTCGGGTTCGGCATGGTCGTCGGCGGTGAGCAGCTTGTGGCTGAGATCCTGGGGTTCGGCGCCGCCGCAGCCAGCGGCGGACAGCTCGCTGTGTCGGATCTGGTGGCCCACACCGAGGAGGCGACCGGCCGGCGGATCGTGGCGGTGGATGTGGAACGACGTGAATCCGCACTCGCACTGATCCTGGCGGGAGTGGGCGCGGGGATACTCCCGCGGGCGTTCGGCGAGGTCGCCGCCGCTCGTGGTGCCGCTGTTCGACCACTGCGCCCGCCGATCGTCCGTGATGTGCATCTGGTTTGGCGGGACGCCCCGCTGACACCCACCTGTCGAGCGTTCTTGAAGGTGATCGATGTGCTATAAGGAATCCCTCAACAGGTATCAGCGATGCCGATTGATTTTCGTTTGACATGCACGTTCTGTGTGTGGTCGCATTCCACTATGACCGCCGGGGTGGCCGCGGTCGTCCGGGATGGGGGAGCACCGACATGGCACGTATCATGCCCGCGCGTGACAGGACGGCGGCTTTGCGGCTGTTGGAGGGTTTCTCGTTGGAGATGACGGGGAAGGATGTCCCGGGTCTGTTGGAGGCGCGGGAGGTGATCCCGCAGGGCACGAAGGTCAATGTGACGTTCCTGGGTAA